>CAKTYE010000091.1 GCA_934631985.1 uncultured Clostridia bacterium
AAAATCTCGATTTACATCCAGTAAACCTTCGATTTTTGCACTTTGCAGCTGGCACAAAATCCCCTCGTCATCGTACCACGTCATGGCACGGTGTTACCCTAAAAGCCCCTCCCTCGCGCTCCCACCCGAAGACCATTTCATCATAATGTTTAGGGTTGGGTAAAATAAACAATACGGTCGATAGGCAAAGGGTACCGCTAAGCAGCGGGCCGCAAGCCTATTGACCGTATTGTTTATGTAAAGAAAATACCAAACTCACCCCCCAGCCGCTTTCTGGGAGGGGTGCGGGGAGGGGCCTTTCTCAGAAAGGCCGCCTCCCCGCCGTTCTCTCTTATTGATTCTCCAGCTGTATCATTCGCAGAATGCGGTCGCATTCCCGAATGAACTGTTCCGTGGACATTTCACCGTCCACATAGCGCTGCATCGCATTGGAGCTGTCGCCTGCCAAGGTGCTGTACAGCGTGTTGGACACAACATGCAGATACGGCTCGACTGCGCGATAGGCAGCGATCTGCTCTGCGGAAATGCGGTACTTCTGCTGCTCCAGCATGGTGAGCGTACTCTCCTGATCGGCGATCATCTCGTCAAAGCTGCGCTTGTCCGCATCGGCGGCTTCTTCGCGCTGCTGACGCAGCTGCGCCAGCGTGTCCTGCGTCTGCTGGATGTATTTTTCGGTATAGGGATCTTCAATGGGCGTGTTTTCATCCGGGCAAAGGGCGATCTTCATGGAAGCGTCCATGTGCTGAGCAAGATATTCCAGGAACGTGACGGCAGCTTCCTGGTTCTTGCTGTTCGGATTGACCAGATAGACCCGCATGGACATATTGGCTGCCACGTCCAGACCCTCGTCCAGGGGCAGCAGCAACGGCTTGTAGTCATAGCTGACGTATTCCTGCGGAATGGGATCAACATAGAGGTCGAACAGTGCAGTGGGGCCGTCGCTGGAGAAGAAGACCATGTTGTCGGAGGAATCATCCTCCAGTGTCTTCAGCTGCGGAAGCACCTCCTCCAGCTTTGCCAGCAGCTTGCGCATCAGCGGCGTGTCAAAGCTTGCGTTTTCCCCGGAAACGTAGGAATAATCCATATAGCGATCCATCAAGTCCGTAAACAGCATGGTGCGTACATTGTAGACATACTCGAACAGCGACAGGTCGGCGTATTCGTCCGCATAGTCGTCCACCCAGGTGACGCAAAAGTCCAGAAATTCCAGATAGGTTTTGGGCAGATCGTCCTCTGTCAGGCCCAGCTTCTCCAGCACGGAGGGGCTATAGCCCAGCCCCTGCGCATTGACGGAGCAGGGGAAGGCATAGAGCTTGCCATCCACAAAGAAGCTCTTGGTAAACTCCGGGTTCATGCGCTGTACGGCGTCCATCAGCACCTGCGAGGAGGACAGGTCAACGCAGTAGCCCTTCTTCAGCAGTGCATCGAACACGCCCCAGTTCATATCAACAGCATAAATATCTGCTGCATCGCCGCTGGAGATCATGCTTTGGGTAACGTCCTCAGCGGAGAAGCTGGAATCGGTCGTGATAACGGGAATTTCCGGATGCTCATTCGCAAAGGCGGTCATGATGTCATCCCGGAAGTAGGTGGCAATGCGCAGCGGGTTGGCGGGCATCTTGGCAGGATCGGTGTCAGAGCGCGTCCAGACCCCATCGTAGATGTAGAGGAAGCCGTCATAGGCCAGCAGTCCGCTGGGAACGTATTGCAGGTTCAGATAGGCGCAGGGTTCCAGCGCCCCCAGCGATACGCTGCGGTACAGCCTGTCCTCTGTGGGGAAATACAGGATGTCGCTGGTCTCGTCATAGCAGAACCTTTGCATCTGCGTGTCAGTGGTGGCAAGCAGGTCGACCATTTCGCCCGTTTGGGGATCAAGCTGCCGCACCATGGGCATCACGATCTCCTCACGCTGATAGGCCGTATCCTGATCCCAGTAGCAGGTCAGCAACATATCGTCCTTGTAGCGCTGCACAGACAGATAGGCCCCGGAAGCCACCTGACGGGGTTCGGCCCCTGGCTTCAACTCCCACAGATTGTTCTTTCCCCAGGTGCTGCCATCGACGGGCAGCAGCACATAGAACGTGTCGTTGATGCAGGTGAAGCCCTGCACATCCAGGTAGGAATCCTCCTCCACGTTGGGGCAAACAGCGAGCGCTTCCCCAAAGGAAGCGGTACCATCTTCAGCCAGGGTGACGGCATGCACCTCGCCCAGAGAGTTAGTCAGCGCGTAAAGCGTCGTGCCGTCGCTGGTCATGGCGGAGACGAAATTAGTGAAGTACATGGAGCCGTCCTCGGTGCTGCGCTCCCGCTCGGGCAGGTTCAGCGCGTAGACGGCGGCAAACTGACCAGGCTGCTCGAGATCCAGCTCATAAAGGCTGCTCCCGTTGTAGCCATAGACCTTGCCGTTGAGTTGGACAAAGCCGTTCAGGTAGACACTCGACATGTCGTCATCCGTGCTGGAAACAGCATCCGTCGTGCCGCCGATCATGGCTTCTGCCAGGGCAGAGCAGGAGAAGGTCAGTAAAACGGTCAGGAGCAGGGCAAGCCACCTTTTCATCCTCATGAGAAATCCCCTTTCTGTTTTCTGGTCAATGCGCTTCAAATTCACTGCGCTGCGGCGCAGGAAAAACCATGGGCTGTGAACTTATGCTGCGGGTACGGCGTGGAACGTTGCCAGCGGCAGCGCCATGGCAAGCCGTCCGGCGAAGCTGTCGCCGTTCACGTCCGGCTTGCCCTCGCCGATGACCACATGCTGAATGCTGTGCTTTCGGGCAAAATCAATGATGGCGTCCAGCGGCCTGTCTGAACAAAGCACCGTCATTTCCGCACCGCTTTCCGCACTGGTTCGGTACAGATAATCCAGCGCCTGTGCGACCTCGGGATTGCCCAAGCTGTTCTGTCCGCTGCCAACCACGGAAAGCACCAGCAGGGGCAAACGATGCTCCTGTGCGACCTCCGCGCCGCGATGGATCAGCCGCTCGCACATGCGCTGACCCGTGACGCACACCAGTACGGTTTCTGATGCCATAGAAGACCGAACCTCCCTGCTTACAGCACTTCCAGTGCGGCGACCTCGCGGTCGTGGTAGGTGACGCGGAGCTTCGTTCCCTCGGGGAAGGTGGGCAGAGGCTTTTCCAGGTCATAATAATACAGCCGGTCGTCCTCCTCATCGGCGGGATTGCCTGCGGAAACGATCATGCTGCGGTAGTTCACGCCGTCCACCAGGGAAACGTCGGATTCCATGCGCTTGAAGGTGCCCTCCATCACGCGAGTACGTCCGTGCAGCACGTTTTTCAGGTGCTTTTCATAGCAGCGCAATGGCTTGATCGCCATGCCATAGCAAAAGATAAAGGAAAAACCGATGACGCAGCTCAGCAGCGTGGTCAGCCACTCAATGCGCACAACCAGCGAAACCACCAGGCCCGCCAGCAGCAGCACCTCCGGCACCGCCAGCAGCAGCCAGCGCTTTTTCTCCTGCGCAATCACCTGATCCAAGTCCTGTTGGGTATACAATGTCGTTGTCCTCCTTAGCAGTGGGGTTTACCTGTATTATCGTCTATTTTGGCGGAATGGTCAAGGGTCGCATCACGGCTCTGTTTCCCCTAAAATCGCTCAAATGCGCGTAAAATAACGAAAAAGGAATAAAATGAACAAAGTGTGAATAAACGCCATTGCCTGCCTTTCGCGGCTGTGTTACAATAAAAACCATCTCAAACGACCCGGAAAGGATGAGAAGACGTGCCGAAAGGCTCCCGAAAGAATATGCGGCCCATGGCGCTGAACCTGGCGACCCTGAGCGGCGTGTATGCCTACATGTTTTGCATGATGACCTCCAGCGCATTGATGGAAATGCCCATCCTGGGCGGCGCAATTTATATGTGCGGACAGGCAGCTATGGTGCTGCTCAGCATATGTACCCCCCCGCTGAAGTATTTCTATTCCGCCAACCTGCGGAACTGGACGGCGGTCATCACGGGAGTGATGCTGCTGCTCAACAGTACGCTGCTTGTTTTTTATCCCATTCAGGTGGAGGATGCACGGGTATGGGTGCTTCTGGCGGTAGTGCTGCTGATGCTGCTTCGATCCGCGCTGGGCAAGCGGCTGATCCGTATCAGCATCCAGCGGGACATGCCGGAAAAGCGCTTTGTGACCCTGTATGTGGGGACGCACCTGCTATGTACCCTCGGCGCGGGCGTGGTGCTGTTTCTGTGCCTGCCGGGCCTTCCGGCTGCGCAGCTGCTGGGCGGCTTTGCGCTGGTCAGCGCGTTGGAGGCTTACGGACAGCTGAAGGATCGCGCAGAGCAGCGCGTGCTGCTGGAGCCGGTGTCCCCGGAAAGCTACTTCAACCTGCGGGAACGCATTGGCAAGGTGAACGCCTATACCAGCTATGAGGTGCTGTCTGCCTGCGTCATGGTGGCGTTGGAGATCACCTTGGTGCTGATGTATACCTTCCTGGCGGTGACGGGGGAGCAGCTGCTGACCTGCATGCTGCTTTCCGTGGGCTGTACGCTGCTGGCGCAGGAGGCGGTGGACTTCGTGCTTCGCCGCCGGGAACGCCGCCAGCGTTCCGATCCGACGGCCCTGATGCTCATTGCGCTCTTTTTGTGGCTGTATAGTCTGGTGCTGTTTGGTCGGGCCATGGAAAGCGGTGCGCCGCAGTCCCCGGAGGCGTACTTTAGCCTGATCCTGTGCAGCGTAGGCGTAAGCGTCTGCCTGACGGTGCTGATGCGCATGGAGCGCACGATGGTGCAGGTGGCAAAATTCTCTGCGGGCAGCGAGCTGGGCGGCTATCGTCAAATGCGCCGCGCAGGCACTGAGCTTGCCACGCTTTGCGGGGAGATGATCGTGCTGTGTGCGCTGACCATCCTGAGCTTTGCCGCCGGGAAGAATCTGCCGCGCAACGGTGCGGAGTTTGCCGCGCGCTTCCAGCCCCTGCTGGTTATTCCCGCCGCCATCGCGGTGTTGGGCGCAGTGCTGGGTACGCTGCGCTTCCCGCTGAGCCAGCGCTATATGGACAAGCTCAGCCGATTCCTGCAATTGAAGCAGGAGGGTGAGGAAAATCCCGCCCTGGAAAAACAGCTTGAAAAGGTCGTTGTAAAGTCCCACCGCCAGCCTTTTTTCATCAATGCGGTGAAGGCCTGCCTGCGGCCCTTCTTCCGGCACACCCTGCAGGGAACGGAGAACATCGTGGAGGACGTGAACAATCCGCTGGTGTTCCTGTGCAACCATGGCGAGATTTACGGCCCTGTGGCGGCGGTGCTGAACATTCCCGTACCCATCCGCCCATGGACGATCTCGGAGATTACCGTGGACAAGGATGAAATGGCGGAGTACGTTTATAAATACACCATCAAACGGCAGAGGTGGCTTCCGGAATGCCTGAAAATGCCCATTGCAAAGCTGATCGGCCCGATCTCCGTATGGGCCATGGGCTGCCTGGAGAGTATTCCTGTGTTCCGCAACAAACCGCGCGACCTGATGAACACCTTCCGCATGTCGGTGGAGGCGCTTCAGGCGGGGGACAATCTGCTGATCTTCCCCGAAAACCCCAATGCCGTTGCGCAGGATCACGGCTATGAGCGGCAAGGCATTGGCGAGCTGTTTTCGGGCTTTGAGATGCTTGCACCGATCTATTACAACAAAACCGGCAAATGCCTGCGTTTTGTTCCAGCCTTTGCACATCAGAAAATGCGCACGCTGACCTTTGCACCGATCATCACCTTTGACCCGAACAATGAACCCAACGCGGAACGGGAACGCATTGTGACCTATTTACAGGACACCATGCGGGAGATGTATGAGACGGAAGAATCGAAGTATCAGAAGAAAAAGAGCAGAGAGTAGCAGGGAGGCGGCCTTTCTGAGAAAGGCCACTCCCCACACCCCTCCCGGAAAGCGGCTGGAGGGAAGTTTGGTGTTTTCTTTACATAAACAATACGGTCGATAGGCTTAGGTCCGTTGCTTAACGGTATCCTTTGTCTATCGACCGTATTGTTTATTCTGTTCAACCCTAACCATTACGATGAACTGCTCTTCGGGAGGGAGCGCGAGGGAGGGGCTTCTGGCACAGAAGCCGCCTCCCTCGCAGTACCTCTTACCTCATCAGCAGATATGCACAGGTGAAGTAGAGACCGATGCACAGGAGAAGCAGACCGAAGGACACGCTGCGGGTAATGCGGCGAGAACCAGCGGAAGCAGTCTGCCAGGAAGCGTCGAACACATACTCGAAGTCGGTGCGCATGGGATGACGGCGCAGGAAGGTTGCATTCAGGAACTTCGCAATGGCGTTCATCACACAGCCGCAGCCGTAAGTGAAGCGATTGCCTACCGGCACTGCACGGTGCTGATGATTCTTGCGGAACAGCGTGTCGCGCAGGAACAGCACAATGCGCTCGGGCAGCTCTGCTACCGCCCGCACCACCAGGGTGCAGGCATTGGGCAGCAGCTTCAGCAGCACGGGACGGTATACACCATCCTCCAGGTCCAGCTTCTGAGGCCAGCGGTTGGTGTACACGCGCACACCACGCTCATTCTTTGCCATCAGACACAGACGTACCACCAGGAAGTACACCGCGACACCAATGAGAATAGACTCCGCCGCGCCCAGCAGATTCTCCCCCGAGAAGTAGTGGATGGGTGCAGCAATGACCTCCTGCCCAAAGAAGGGAGCGCACAGTGCACCGATGGGGGAGAACAGCTGACCGGGCAGCAGACCCAACAGGGGCAGCACCACCGCGGAGAGCATCAGCGCCGTTGCCGTGCGCTTGTTCATGTACTTGCCGGACATCGCGTCGTATTCTGCTTGATGCTCCGGGTTCTTTTCCCAGAACAGGCAGATGTACAGCTTCAGCATGTATGCCACCGTCAAGCCGCCGGAAATAATGAACAGGATCTCCAGGAACTTGTAGCTGCCATAGGCAACGCCCAGCTCCTGCAGGTGCGCAATGTACTCCAGAATGGCCTCATGGATCAGGCTCTTGGAGTTGTAGCCGCTGCCCAGCGGGGGAACGCAGGCAATGGACAGCGCACCCAGCACAAATGCAATGTGCAGCAGAGGCTTCTTGCGGCCGAAGCCGCGAATGTCGTTCAGGTTCAGCTTGTGCAGATTCATGAACACAACGCCAGCCGCCATGAACAGCGTCAGCTTGATGAGCGAATGGTTCATCATGTGCATCACACTGCCGTAAGCCGCCAGCGAGCCTTCCTGGCCCAGCAGTACCATCATGCTCAGGCCTACTGTGATGAAGCCGATTTGGCTCATGGAGGAGCAGGCAAGCACCCGCTTCAAGTCCACAGAGAACAGCGCCAGCACAGCGCCCAGGAACATGGTGATCGCGCCCAGCGTCAGCAGCCCATCAGCAAACCAGGCGTCGCCCTGCATCAGGTTCGCGCAGATAACGATCGTGCCAAACACGCCGGATTTGGTGAGGATACCGGACAGCAGCGCACTGGCAGGTGCGGGCGCGACAGGGTGCGCCTTGGGCAGCCAGATGTGCAGGGGGAACAGACCAGCCTTTGCCGCGAAGCCGACCAGCGTCAGCCAGGTCGCAACGGTCAGCTGAGAACGATCCGTCAGCGCAGCCACCGCTGCCTTCATCCCCTCAAAGGAGAGGGTACCCAGCTCACGGTAGAGCAGGAACAGACCCATCAGCGTGGTCAGACCGCCGATCACTGCAACTGCCAGATAAGTGGCGGCGGCACGGAGCGCACCGTTCGTCTCCTCCTGCGCGACCCACACATAGCTGGTCAGGGACATGATCTCGAAGAAGATCAGCGTGGTGTACAGGTCATCGGAGAGGAACACGCCCACCGTGGCGCCCAGGGTCATCAGATTAAAGAAGTAGTAACGGTTGCGGTTGTGATAATGCCCGAAGTATTCGGGGGAGAACCAGCCGGTCAGCATCCACATGAACGCCGCAACGGTGGCATACAGCGCACGGAAGCCGTCTGCCTTCAGGTGCAGGCCCAGCCCGCAGAAGCCCTCCCAGGCAAAGCTGCCGTGGAAGAAGTTCGTTGCCAGCGCACCGGCGAACACCGCCGTCACCGTAGCCATCATCACCAGGTCACGTTTGGACTTGGAGGCGCGGCCGAGTACATAGCAAACCACCGCCATGACCATGGGGCCAAAGCACAAAATGGGATAAAGCAGCATCGGAATGCCTCCTTTCTTACAGCATCA
>CAKTYE010000092.1 GCA_934631985.1 uncultured Clostridia bacterium
GTATGGAATTGACCCTGCATTATGCGGCGGCCGACATTGTGCCCGGAAAGGTAACCCTGACCCATGTCCGTTTCTTTTACCCGCAGTTTTCCGGCATGATGACGGAAACGGGTATCGCCGCGACGGATAACAGCCGCTGGAAAATGGTGGCGGTTACCTGCGATGACGGCCCCAAGGATTACACATCCAGCCTGGCGCTGGACGCGTTTCGCAAAATCGGCGCGCGGGTTACCTATTTTACGGTAGGCAAGCAGCTGGAGCGCTACGGCTATGTGCTGCAAAAGCAGTACGACCAAAATCACATTTTTGGCAGCCATTCCTTTGACCATTACAGCGGCTATTCCTTCAAAAAGAAGGCCAGCCGCCTTAAGCAGCTGGATGAAAGCGCGGAATGGACCTATCCGTTGGTAGGGGAAGCGGCCAAGCTGTTTCGCGCTCCCGGCGGAACCTATCCGCCCTGGATTGAGGCGGGAATGCCGCTGCCCATCATTCAGTGGAGCGTAGACACCAAGGACTATACCGGCAAAGCTCCCAAAAAGATTTTTTATGTCTTTCGGGATAAGGTGACAGAGGGCGATATCGTTCTGTGCCACGATACCGGCAAGTACCTTTACGAATCCGTTCCCTTGTGGGGCGAATACCTGATTAACCGTGGCTATATGTTTGTAACGGTGGACGAACTGGCCGCTTCTTACGGGGTAACCTTGCAGCCCAACGTTGTCTACTGGTCTGTACGTCCCGGCGAAAACAGCGAAGACCGCAGCAATATGGGTAAAAAGAAAAAATAGAATAAAAATTCTGAAATGCGTTAAAAAGGGAACCGCTCCATTTCGAGCGGTTCCCTTCCTTAAACGTTGCTTTTTCTTACTTGCCGAAGTAACGGTTCAGAAGACCCTCGAAGGCCTTACCGTGACGGGCTTCATCGCGGGCCATTTCATGCACGGTGTCATGGATAGCGTCCAGACCCAGCTCCTTGGCTTTCTTGGCCAACTCGGTCTTGCCCATGGTAGCGCCGTTTTCGGCCTCTACGCGCACGCGCAGGTTTTCCTTGGTGGATTCGCTGACCACTTCGCCCAGCAGCTCGGCAAACTTGGCGGCATGCTCGGCTTCTTCCATAGCGGCCTTTTCCCAGTACAGGCCGATTTCGGGATAACCTTCACGATGCGCCGCACGGGCCATAGCCAGGTACATACCAACCTCGGTGCATTCGCCGGTAAAGTTCTCGCGCAGACCCTGCTTGATTTCTTCGGGAACGTCCTTGGCTACGCCCACAATATGCTCGGCCACCCAGGTGCGGCCTTCTTCCATTTTGGCGAACTTTTCACGGGGAGCCTTGCAGACGGGGCAGAATTCGGGAGCCTCAGGACCTTCGTACACATAACCGCAAACCTTGCAAACCCACTTCATACTGCATTACCACCCCACGTCTTTGTTATCGTCGTTTTACTTTTTCATGGTTGAGGGCGGCTGCGTTTGCATCCCGCGTCCGCCTGAAAAGAGTATCAACGGCTTTTGCGAAAGTGAAACACCTTTTGCAAAAAGTTTTTTGCGGAAAACTTTTTGTCAGGGGAGTGATTCGCCTCGCGAGGGGGAAATCCTGCCCTGCGCGCTTATTTTTCGTAGAACGTGCAGCCGCCGATGAACTCCCGCTCCAACGACAGCGGCGGGATCTCCGTCAGCGCGTTGTCCGGCACGGCGGGGAAATAGTGCAGCGTTTTCAAAAGCCGCCGTGCCATCAGATAGGTCGAATCTTCCGGCGGGATCGCTTCCAGCGCATCGTAGGCATAGCGCCGCAGAACAGGCAGTTCATAGTGCAGCGCCGTGTTGAATACGCTGTCCGCCTGCTCCTGATAGGGGAAGATCCAGGTGTCCTCTCCCCGGCGAACGCTCTCCCACATGCCCAGCGTTTCCTCTGCGGAGGAGCCGCGTTCCGCCATGTCGCGCACAATGCGGCGCAGCAGCCGCACGTCCGTGGTGCGGATGCGGTTGTGATCGTCCAGATTGATGCACGTCAGGGCGCTGACGAAAATGCGGTGAACCTTTTCCTGAGGCAGCCCCTCGCTGAGCAGCGGGTTCAGCCCGTGAATGCCTTCGATGATCAACGGCTCGCCTGCGGACAATTGCATGGGCAGGCCCACTGCCTCTCGCTTACTCGTTTTGAAGTTGAAGACGGGACCCTCCACCGCCTCGCCCGCCAGCAGGCGGCGCAGATCATCCTGAATGCGGGGGATGTCCAGCGTGTGAATGCTTTCCAGGTCCAGGGTGCCATCAGGCTCCCGGGGCAGGGTGTCCCGGTTCAGGTAGTAATTGTCCAGGCTGAGCTGCATGGGGTGACGGCCCAGCACCTTCAGGTGGACCCGCAGCCGCTGGGCAAAGGTGGTCTTGCCGCTGGAACTGGGGCCGGCGATCAGAATGATCTGCGCCCCGGTCTGCACAATGCGATCCGCAATGGCGGCAATGGCCTTGTCGTGCAGCGCTTCGTTGACGCGGATGAATTCCCGCAGCTCGCCCCGCTCCATCATGCTGGCAAGGTCGGCAGCGTTCTGTACGCCAAGAATTTCGCACCAGCCTGCCGACTGTGCAAATACCGCCAAGTGTTTGGGCCGATCCACATACGCGGCGGGGCGGTTGGGATCGGTCTTGTCGGGCATCATCAATACAAAGCCCGGCGCGTGATACACCAGCGAAAAGACCCGCACCCACGCGGTGGAGGGAACCATCGCCCCATAGAAATAATCCCACATGCCGCCCAGGCAGTACATATCAAAATAAGGGAAGGGTCGATGTGCCAGCAGCGCCGCCTTGTCCTCCTGCCCGTCCCGGATGAAATAAGCGCGGGCCTCGTCCAGCGTCCAGCGCCGCTTTTCATAGGGAAGGTCCTCTGCGGCAATGCGCTCCATTTCCGCTTCGATCTGCGCAATCAGCTCGGGAGTCAGCGTCAGCCCGGGCAGGCGCACAAAAACTCCCTGCCCGGCGGAATACTCAATGCGCACCTGTTCCCGCGGAAACAGCCGCCGCACGGCAAGCAGCATCATCATGCGCAGGGAGCGCTCATAGATGCGGCGGCCCTCCTCTTGCGCCAGCGTGATGGGGGACAGGGTGCAATTTTCCTGTACAGGCGTGGTCAGCTCCAAGACCTGCCCGCCGCACATGGCCGCGAGCGCCCCTTCCTCCGCTTGCAGCGCAGCGAGACATTCCGCCACGGAAGTCCCCCGGGGCAGCTTGGCCTGACGATCCTGATAATGTACGATCATGTACGTCCACCTCCTGCACCTATTGTACCAGAAAGCCGCCCAAAGTGGGAGCGACAAATCACGGCGGAAGGGGAAATTGCAGCATGTCGAAAAATGGATGAAATCCCGTTGCATACTTCTACTAAAAGTGTTATACTTGAACGGTTCTGAAATGAACCATTATGTTTTGAGCAACGGAGGAAGAAAGCGATGCAGAAACAAGCCGAGCTGGGTACCGCCCCGGTCGGGAAGTTGCTGACGCGGCTGGCCATCCCGGCTATTACGGCGCAGCTGGTCAACATGCTGTACAATCTGGTGGACAGGGTATATATCGGTCATTTGCCGGAGGTTGGCACCCAGGCGCTGACGGGCGTGGGCGTGTGCTTTCCCATCATTATGCTGGTGTCGGCCTTTGCGGCGCTGATCTATTCGGGCGGCGCGCCCCGGGCCAGCATTGAGATGGGCAAGCGCAACGACGCGGAGGCGGAACGCATTCTGGGCAACTGCACCGCACTGCTGATCTGCCTGTCCATTGTGCTGACGCTGGTGCTGAGCGCGTGGAACCGGCCCATCCTGCTGCTGTTCGGCGCAAGCGAGGCCACGATCCTCTACGCCACCCAGTATATGAACATCTATGCCCTGGGGACGATCTTTGTGCAGCTTTCCCTGGGCCTGAATGCCTTTATCACCTGCCAGGGCTTTGCACGCACCAGCATGCTGACCGTGCTGATCGGCGCGGTGCTGAATACGGTGCTGGACCCGCTGCTCATGTTCGTGCTGAACATGGGCGTGCAGGGCGCGGCACTGGCAACGGTGATCTCTCAGGCCGTGTCCGCCGTGTGGGTGATCCTCTTCCTGACGGGGAAAAAGACGAACCTGCGCCTGCGCACGGAAAATCTTCGCCTGTATTTCAAACGACTGGGACCCTGCGTGGCGCTAGGCCTGTCGCCCTTCATCATGCAAAGTACCGAAAGCCTGATCGCTGTGTGCTTCAACACCTCCCTGCGCACCTATGGCGGCGACATGGCGGTGGGCGCCATGACCATCCTCACCAGCATCATGCAGTTTGCGCTGCTGCCTCTCAACGGCCTGACGCAGGCCTCCCAGCCGATCATCAGCTATAATTACGGCGCGCAGAATCCCGCGCGTGTTCGGGCGGCCTTTAAGCTGCTGCTGCGCTGCTGCCTGACCTATACGGCGGTGCTGTGGCTGACCGTGCAGCTCTTCTCGGGCATGTATATCGGCATGTTCACCCCGGATACGGTACTGCGCGCGTACACCATTCCCTATCTGCGCATTTACATGAGCGGCACGGTGGTCTTCGGCATCCAGATCGGCTGCCAGCAGACCTTTGTGTCCATCGGCAACGCGAAGAACAGCCTGTTTCTGGCGGTGCTGCGCAAAATCCTGCTGCTGATCCCGCTGATCTACGTCCTGCCCGCGCTGCTGCCGGACAAGGTGACGGCGGTGTTCCTGGCGGAGCCTGTGGCGGACGTCATCGCCGTAACGGTGACGAGCCTGATGTTCCGCAGCCGGTTCGGGGCTGCCATGCGGGCCATGGAGGCGAAGCAGCATGCATGAGTATCTTGCACTGCGGCAGGCGATCAAGCACGGTTATGACGGCTGCATGGCCCGGGCCATGGCGGCAACGGGTTTGAACCGCATGGAGCTGGATGTGCTGCTGTTTCTGGCGAACAATCCCGAGCAGGATACCGCCGCCGCCATGGTGCGCCTGCGGGGCCTGAGCAAGAGCCATGTTTCCGCCGCGGTGGAGGAGCTGGTGCGGCGGGGGATGCTCACCCGACATGTGGCGGCGGACAACCGCCGGGAGATCCATTTGCTGCTGACGGACGCCGCAGCCCCGGCAGTGTCGCTGGGACGTGCGGCGCAGGAGCGCTTCGGGCAGCAGCTGCTGGCAGGCATCACTCCCGAGGAGCAAGCCTTTCTGGAACGCTGCATGAAGAAGATCTTAGCCAACCTGGAAGAAAAGGAGCTGAAACCATGACGCTTTTTCAAGTGCTGATCTGCTTTCTGGCGGGTATGGGCGCCGGGCTGGGAACAGGCTTTGCGGGCATGAGCGCCGCGGCGGTCATCAGTCCCATGCTGACCACCTTTCTGGGCATGGACCCCTATCAGGCAGTGGGCATTGCACTTGCCAGCGATGTGCTGGCAAGCGCCGCCAGCGCCTACACCTACGGCAAACATGGCAATCTGGACGTGCGCAATGGCCTGACCATGATGGTGACGGTGCTGGCGTTCACGCTGGTGGGCAGCTATCTGGCAAGCCTGCTGCCCAGCGCCACCATGGGCAGCTTCTCGGTGGTGATGACGCTGCTGCTGGGTGTGAAGTTTATCGTGCGCCCCGTCATGACCACCAAGGAGGCCATGGCGGCGGTGGACGCAAAGAAGCGGACGGTGCAGTCCATCGCCTGCGGAACGGTAATCGGCCTGATTTGCGGCTTTGTGGGCGCGGGCGGCGGCATGATGATGCTTCTGCTGCTGACCTCAGTGCTGGGCTATGAGCTGAAAACGGCAGTAGGCACCAGCGTGTTCATCATGGCCTTCACGGCCCTGACAGGCTCGGTGAGCCACTTCGCCATTGGCGGTGCGCCCGACTGGGGTACGCTGCTGCTGTGTGTGGCCTTCACGCTGCTGTGGGCGCAGATCGCCGCCCGCTTCGCGAACAAGGCCAAGCCCGAAACCCTCAACCGCGCCACCGGCGTGGTGCTGGTGGTGCTGGGCGCGGCAATTTTGCTGTTTAAGTATTTGGCGTAACCCAGCAGCAACATACCCCCGCCAAAAGGCTCCCCTGAAAGGGGAGCTGTCCCGAAGGGACTAAGGGGTTATCGGTTATCCGACTTACTTCGCCCCTTTGCACGAAAGGAGAAAGCTCTCCCATGCTGAAAACAAACCCTCCCAAGAAGCATCGCCGCGCTCGCTGGCTCCGCCGTGGCATCCTCCTGCTGGTATTAGCCTACGCCGCAGCAGCGTTGCTGCCCTGTGCCTTTCCGCCCAAGCTGACGCAGACCCAGCGAGAGGACACCGCCTGGATGGAAACGGAAGCGTCGGATCAAAACGCGAACCGGGCGTTGCTCATTCCTACGGGAGAGGGCGCGCTGGCGACCCGGCTGGCGCTGATTGCGAACGCCCAAACCTCCATTGACCTTGGCTCCTACATCTACGCGGCGGATGACAGCGGGCGCAAGATCAGCGCGGCGCTGCTGGCGGCAGCAGACCGGGGCGTAAAGGTGCGGCTCATTACCGACGGGCTGATCGGCTGGATCAACCTGGGCAACGACCCGCTCGGCCCGGCGCTGGGGTCGCATCCCAACGTGGAGATCAAGTTCTACAACCCCGTGGACGTGCTGCGCCCGCAGGGGCTGAACGCCCGGTATCATGAAAAATTCTTCCTGGTGGATGACACTTGGCTGCTGCTGGGCGGACGCAACGTCTCCGATGAGTTTCTGACCGGGGAGGGCGACCCGCACTATAACTACGATCAGGATGTGCTGCTGTATCGCCTCGATCCGGCAAAGCGGGATGCGGTGGCCCAGATGCGCGCCTACTTCGACAGCATGTGGAACAGCGACCTGTGCGGCCTGCGCTATGACGATGAAGGTGCGCTGGAGCAGCCGCGGGTGCAGACCTGCCGCGCAGAGCTGTCGGAGCTGTGGCAATCGCTGTCCGCAGCGTATGACTTGCAGCTGCCCGACCCGGCGGTGGATATGGTTGCCGTGGAAAAAACGCTGCTGCTGACCAACGACCCGGCGGCAAGCGTCACCGCGCCCATTTTGTGGGGCAGAATGTGCCAGCTCATGTCCACGGCGCAGTCCAGGCTGTGGATGGTCACACCGTATCTGGTGATGGATGGCACCATGCGGGACGACCTGTCCGCCGTGTGCGCCCAGGCCCCGCAGGATACCAAGATCCTGGTGAACAGCCGCCAAACGGGTAACAATATCATCGCATCGGCGGATTATGCCATCCACCGGCCCATGGCGGAAAAGCTGGGCATTCCCCTGTGGGAGTTCTGCGGCAACTGGTCCATGCACACCAAGTCTGTGCTGATCGACGATGACCTGAGCCTCATCGGCTCCTTCAACTTTGATCCGCGCAGCGCCTATCTGGATACGGAGCTGATGCTGGCGGTGTACAGCAAGGAGCTGGCGTCGCAGCTGGAGGACAACATGAACAGCTTATGGTCGGAAAGCCTTGCCTATGCGAATGGTACCTATCAGCCCGGCACGGTCACGGTGAAGGACGCATCCTTCTGGAAAATGGCGGCAATTGTGGTGCTTTCGCCCTTCGTGTCCCTGGTACGGTTCCTGACCTGAGCTTACAGCGCCTGCGGATGGATTTCGGCAGGCGCTGCTTTTGTCTGAAAAGGGTGCGGACTGATTGACTTTTCCTTCACCAACAGGTACAATACATAACAAAAAGACCGTTGACATCAGGAAGGGAAAAGGCAAATGGAGCATAAGCAAAGGGCAAAGCATTTTGCCAGTCGATGGGGATTTATCCTAGCTTCCGTAGGCTCCGCCGTGGGCATGGCGAATGTGTGGGGCTTCCCCAACAAAATGGGCAGCAATGGCGGCGGTGATATGCTCCCTTTGTGAGAGACAGTGAAAAAACAAACTGTCATCATGAAGGGAGCATTGTTATGCCGCAAAAAAG
>CAKTYE010000093.1 GCA_934631985.1 uncultured Clostridia bacterium
TAGTCCTGCGGACGGCAAGTTAGTCGTGCCGTATATGGGGCCTGTTGTAATCTGGTTGTAGCGAACTTGGATTACACGACGGAAAGCCTGCGTATTCGTTTTTGTCGAATACGCAGGTTATTCATCACGCTCCCGGGTTCTGATCATCATGCTTCACCGTCAGGCCGGGGCGGCTGTTGAAGACGTTAAACTGCCAGTCATACAGGCAGTTGCCGGAGAGGTCAAGATATTTCAAGCTTGTCAGGCTGTCCAGGGGAAAGTCCTTCAGCGTGGTGATGCCGTTGTAACCAAGGCTCAACTCCTTCAGGTGGATAAGCTGATCCAGATTTGCCAGCACTTCCTCCCGCCCGTACACATACGCGCCGCCGATGGACAGCTTTTCCAGGCTCTGCATACCCCGCAGGAAGGACCAGTCGGGAACCGGGGTAAAGCTGATTTCCATGCTCTTCAGGGGCAGGCCGCTGAGTTGCTCCCAGTGTACCAGCTCGGCCTCGTCATACTGGTATTCCAGAGACAGGCCCTCCAGCTTCGGGAAATCATGCAGTGCCGACAGGTCATACACCTTCATCTGACCGGCAAACAGCGTCCACAGGTTCTCACTGAAGGTGCAGTTATCCAGCCCCGCCAGCGATGAAACAGGTGTGCTGACAATGCTCAAAATGCCGATGGGCAGATCACGCAGGGGCGTAAGGTCGGTGATCTGCGTGCTGGCGATGGTCAGGCAGTCCATCCGGGTCAGCGCCTGAATTCCCTCCAGGGAGGTGATGGCGTTGCCCTCGATGTTCAGCTCCCGGATGTTCGTCATGGTGAAAAGGCTCTGTGCGTCCGCATCGTTCAGGCCGCAGTTGCTCAGGTATACCAGCTCCAGCACGTTGTTGCCACGCAAGGCCGCCAGGTTCTGCACCTGTACGTTCCGCACGGACAGCACCTGCAGCCGGGGCAGGAAGCGCAGCTCGGACAGGTCGGCGTCCCGGTACAGCGCCGGGTAGATAAAGGGACGATCATCCCGGTCGAAGTCCCGGTCGGTGGAGTTATAGCGATCCGAAACCATCCAGCTTTCATCGTTGTCCAGATAATCGCCGATGTTGACGGCCTGCACCTCGCAGCCCTCGGCGGTGATGCGGACGGCAGTCACGCGCTGCAAATGCGCCAGGGTCAGCTCCTCTGCACTTTCCAGGCCGAAGCATTCCCGCAGGGCGTCGCTGAGCAGGGGCATCAACTCGCACAGGGGATGCTGGCCCATGGAGCCGTCCTCCGGGTGATCGTCCCCGATGCGGTAATCGCCGTAAAGGTTCAGACCCTCCCGGCGGGGCAGGCTGTCCACGTCCAGATAATTGCCATCCAGACTCAGGCTGCGCAGCGCGGGCAGGCTGTCCAAGGGAAGCGTATCCAGGGTGGTCAGCTTATTGTGGGTCAGGTGGAGCTCCGTCAGCTCGTGCAGCACGCCGATCTCCGGCAGCATGTCGGAGGTCACGCCGCAGCCGCCCACAAACAAAGCCTTCAGCCGGGGCAGCCCCGTTAAAAAGCTCAGGTCGCTGAGGGGCGCTTCATAGATTTGCAGGTTTTCCAGCCGCAGACCGCTGAGTGCGGACAAATCCAGCGGCACATCCCTCATGCCCAGCGACAGGGTCATCAGATTGGGGAACTGCGCCACCGGGGTAAGGTCTGTCAGGTCGTTGCGGTCGATGGCAAGAAAATCCATCGTCGCGCCAACCCGGGAGCCGATCAGCGGCTCCAGCGAATGCAGACCGGTGTTTACCAGGCGAAGCTGCGCGACAGCGGTGGACTCCTGTAGGCCGGAGAAATCCTCGATGGCGTTGCCGTCCAAGATCAGGGCGAACAGATCCGGGGCCTTGCTCAGGCCTGCCAGCGATGTAATGCGGTTGTTGGGAACAGAAATGGTACGAATGGCGTTCAAGCTGTATAGCACCTGCATGTCGTCATTGGTCAGGCCCGTGTCGTCCAGGCAGACCTCCCAAAGCTGCATCAGGTCTGCAATCGCGGCGACATTCGTCACCTGTCGATGCTGCACATACAGGAATTGCAGGTTAGGCAACTGCGCCGCTTCAGAAAGGTCAAGCTGCTGGAGCAGCCGGCGGGATGGCCCGTCATTCTCATGCTCGTAAATAAGAGAATGTGCTTCGGAGCCGCCGTTGTTCATCATCGCATCCTCGGTGCTTTCCGCCACGGTCAGGAAGCGGATGCCGTCATCCGATACGATCACGCCGCCCACCGTGGCAAGCTGCTCGGCGGTAAGCTGCTCCTGCGGGGAAACGTTCAGCCAGGCGCGCAGCGCGTCGCCCAGCACGGGGAAGGTCTCCGGGACGCTGGTAGGCGCTTCCGTGGGTTCCGCAGTAGGCTCCTGCGTGGGCGCGTCGGTCAGCAGGACCACCACGGGAGTCGTGGGAGCGGCGAGCCTTGTCAGCAGATATACGCCGCCGCCCAGCAGCACTGCCAGCACACAGCAGGCCGCGATGAGCGCGGAACGCGGCTTGGCCTTCTTCGGCTTCTTTTCCCGCTGCGGCAGAGGCTTTCCCTTGCCGTACAGATCCCGGGCAAAGGAGGCAACATCCTGATAGCGGTCCTCCGGCTGCACGGACAGGCCCTTCAGCAGCGCCGCCTGCTGCCGCTCGGTCATGTCCTTGACCCCCAGCTGGCGGGGCGGTACCAGGGTATCCCGCTCCCGGCGATCGTTCGCCATGGGCGGGGTCACGCCGGTGGTAAGCTTGTAGATGGTCGCCGCCATGGAATACACATCGGAATAGGGGCCGTCCTCTCCCACGTTGGAATACATCTCCACCGGGGAATAGCCGGAGCGCACCACCAGCATGCGGGTGTTATGCGCGGCGGAGTTATCCAGCGCAGAGCCGAAGTCAATGAGCTTCACCACGCCTGTTTCCGACAGCATCAGGTTTTCGGGGCTGATGTCCCGGTGATAGGTGGACGCTTTATGCAGCTCCTCCAGCGTTTCCAGGGGTGTGCGAAGCAATTGCAGCGTTTCCTCCAGGGACAGCCTGCCGCCCTTCTGCGCCGCATAGACCCCCAGATTGGTGCCGGAGATGTATTCCATGATGATATAGGCTGTGCCGTTTTCCAGAAAGCAGTTTTTCACAGACACCACGCCGGGGGTCGTGTCGAACTTGGCGACCTTCTGCGCCTCGCGGAAGAAGCGCTCCCGCCCTTGCAGAAAGAACTGTTCGTCCTTGCCCGCAAACACGGACACGGTGTGCTGCCCCTTATCGCGGATGACCACGCCGCTGGGAAAATATTCCTTAATGGCAATGGGGATGTGCAGAAAAAGATCCCAGCCGATATAAGTGATGCCGAAGCCGCCCTCGCCCAGCACGCAGCCAACCAGGTACTGCCCCTTCAAAACGGTGCGCAGCGGCAGATGATGTGTGTCCGCGACCTGCTGACTTTCGTCAAAGCCGCACTTGGGGCATTTTGCCGCGTCTGCCGGCTTGCTGGTCATGCAACGCATGCAAAGATTGCTACCTTCCATGATGAGTTCCTCCTTCGCTGAAGCCACCGACTGCGCGTCCCGCGGTCAGAAACGCAGCTGACGAATTGATCTGAGTGCATTATAGCATAAAGGAGAAAGCTGGTTTTCTGTTGGATTCCTGCGCCGTAAAAAAGCCCTCTTCGCCCCAAACGTCGGGTCAAAGAGGGCTGTCCTGCGCCGCGCCTATAAAATGGAGATTTTTTCTTGCCCGCCCGTCCGGGCCGCGGTCGTTTTGATCGTGATTTGCCCTTGCGAAAAGCAGGGAGTTGTGGCACAATAGGACGTGAAAGCAACGAGGAGGGAAGGACATGGCGGAAACGCAGAAGATCGTCATTCTGGATTTCGGCGGCCAGTACACGCAGCTGATCGCGCGGCGTGTGCGCGAGTGCAAGGTGTACTCGGAGGTGCTGCCTTATCACGCCCCTGCGGCGCAGATTCGCGCGCTGAACCCCAAGGGCATTATTCTCAGCGGCGGCCCTGCCAGCGTGCTGGAGGAGAACGCGCCCCGGTGCGACAAGAGCGTGTGGGAGCTGGGCGTTCCGGTGCTGGGCATTTGCTATGGCATGCAGCTGACGGCGCACCTGCTGGGCGGCACGGTGGAAAAAGCTGCGAAGCGGG
Source organism: uncultured Clostridia bacterium (assembly GCA_934631985.1). Classification (GTDB taxonomy): domain Bacteria; phylum Bacillota; class Clostridia; order Christensenellales; family Aristaeellaceae; genus Egerieenecus. The sequence continues at coordinate 4,121 of CAKTYE010000093.1, forward strand.
AATACGGACGCATCCGCGTGACCATGGATGACCGCAGCGACCTGCTGAAGGACATGAGCGAGGCCTCCAGCAACTGGATGAGCCACACCTATCAGGTGAAAGAATGTCCGCCCGGGTTCCACGCCATCGCCCACGCGGAAAACTGCCCCGTGGCTGCCATGGCAAACCCTGAAAAGCATTTTTACGGTGTGCAGTTCCACCCGGAGGTGACGCACTCCGACGAAGGCAAGGTGCTGCTGCGCACCTTCCTGACGGATATTTGCCACTGCGACGGCGACTGGACCATGGAGGCCTATGCGCAGACGGCGGTGCGGAACATCCGCGAGGCTGTGGGCGACAAGGGAACCGTGCTGCTGGCGCTAAGCGGCGGCGTGGACTCCTCCGTGGCGGCGGCGCTGATCTACAAGGCCATCGGTGATCGGCTGACCTGCGTATATGTGGATCACGGCTTCATGCGCAAGGGCGAGAGCGAGCAGGTGGCGGAGGTCTTCGGCAAGGTGTTCCCGGTGCGCTTTATCCCCGTGGACGCTTCCGAGGAATTCTATGCAGACCTGAAGGATGTGACCGACCCCGAGCAGAAGCGCAAGATCATCGGTCGGGACTTCATTCGCGTGTTCAAGCGCGAGGCGGAAAAGCTGGGCAAGCTGGACTACTTTGCACAGGGTACCATTTACCCCGACGTAATCGAGAGCGGTCAGGCCACGGGTGCGGCGGTCATCAAGAGCCACCACAACGTGGGCGGTCTGCCCAAGGAGCTGGGCTTTACCGAGCTGATCGAGCCGCTGCGCATGCTGTTCAAGGATGAAGTGCGCGCGCTGGGCGAAACGCTGGGGCTTCCCCACGACCTGGTCTGGCGGCAGCCCTTCCCGGGTCCCGGCCTGGCGATCCGCGTGATCGGCGCGGTGGACCGTGAGAAGGTCGAAATTGTGCGAGCCAGCGATGCGATCCTGCGGGAGGAGATCAAGAACGCAGGCCTGGAGGGCGACATTCACCAGTATTTCACCGTACTGACGGGCATTCGCAGCGTAGGCGTAATGGGCGACGAGCGCACCTATGACTACACCGTTGCGCTGCGCGCCGTAACGACGGACGACTTTATGACTGCGGACTGGGCGCGCATCCCCTACGACGTGGTGCGGGTAATTTCCGCGCGGATTGTCAATGAGGTTACGCATGTGAACCGCGTGGTGCTGGACGTGACGACCAAGCCGCCGGCGAGTATTGAGTGGGAATAATGAAAAAGTGGCTGTGAAGGGCTGCAAAGCCTTGAAAACACGCACTTTTTCAAAGATGGTTTGCCTGTTTGATATCAAAATGATAGCAGCCGCGGCGTTTACGCTATTCTGATGTGCCAGATGGCGCGAATGGCTTGCGAGTGCTGGAATATAACTTTATAGGATGAACAAAAGGCTCTGCTGACTTCTGTGAAGGAAGAACGGCAGAGCCTTTTGTTATTACTCGGATTGATTTGTGGGGAAATTGGTGAATATATCGGGGGTGATATAATGCCAGTGACCGGTAGTATCGTACTTGGGATAGTAGTCACGCCAGCGTGCGTATTCCTCCGGGGAAATTTCGCCGTCCTGCATTTTCTCTTTCATTTGCGCCCATGCAATCAGCATTTCCGAAAGCGATACAGCTTTCGCACTGCGAGCGGCATTGACGCGAAGATGTGCTTCGCCGTTGCACATGAGTTCAATGATGTATGCCCTGAGATTTTCCGTGACCCTACACTTCTTGTTAAGTGGTTGGAAAAGAACGAATAGACATCTGAAATCGCTTTATGGTATAGAAAAATCAATGATCTCCACACGCTCATTCTTGAATTAACAATCTAATAACTGCTTCTCCAGCTCGACGCAAAGAAGTAGCAAAGGCAAAAGAATAAACTTTTTCATTACGCTGGTAGCAGCATACAAGTGGTTACCTGACAACATATTTGAAATAATGGCATTGCTTCAAATAGTCTGCATGCTCTACATATGATTACAGCAAATCATAAACAGCACTTACGATATAGCAGGCCCCACAATTTCACCAGCCTTTCCGTACCTAAAAGGAGGACTGCCCCATCCGGGGCAGTCCTCCAATGTTTTTACCTTGCAAACCGGCTTACTTGCCGCTCAGCAGCGCATAGGCCGCAGCGCCCTCGTCGATGACTTCCTGCAGGCCCTGAGCCTTCAGGGTCTCATACTGGGCAAAGAAGTCGTCCACGGACAGCTGGCCAGCGATGGCCTGATCACGGGCAACGCACACGCCGCCAGTCAGCAGCTCAGCGCGATACTCCACATAAGCATCGGTTTCCAACGTCTGGGGCATCGCATAGAAGTGGCCCTCATTCACAACGGACAGGCCCTGATAGAAGGACGCAGCGCCCTCATCCAGGTCTTCCACACTCTGGCCGGCAAACAGGCACTGCATGAACGCGCTGGTCTGCCATTCGCCGCCGAAGGGCTCGTACTGGCAGCCCGCCAGACGGTAGTCCACAAAGCCGTTCGCCACCATGGTGGGACGCAGCACCGCTTCGCCGTCCACCACATCGTAGCTCACGCCCTCGATGCCGTAGTTGTACAGGTCGTTGCCTTCCTTGGTGAAGTTCCAGTTGAAGACCTTCAGGATATCCTCAACCTTGCCAGCCTCAGCCGCAGCGCTGGTGATGCACCACAGGGTGGTCACAGCGTTGCGTTCCTGGGTCATCTGGTCGCCGTAGGGGCCGGTGATGGGAGCAACGCTCTGCCACAGCGCATCCTCGTCGCCGCCCTCACGGTTGGCATAGGTGGACAGCTTGGCGCGCTCCGCCCAAGTCATGGTCGTGCCGACCAAGTTGCTGTCCATCGCGGTGAACAGTTCAGCCTGCGTGCGGGTCGCAAATTCGGGATCGATCAGGCCTTCCTTGAACAGATCCTGAACGGCCTGCAGGAATTCCCGGTACCGGGGATGCTCGTACACCAGCGTGTAGGTGCCGTCGTCCAGCACGCAGAACTGGCAGTCAGCGGAGGCACGGATGCCGAAGGCGTTCAGCAGGCTGGCCATGCAGCGCTCGCCGTTCGCGCCCTGCTCCAGCGCCAGCGGGATCTCGTCATTGGGGTCGCCGTTGCCGTTCAGGTCGTTCGCCTTGATGGCACGCCACAGCGCTACCCAGCCGTCCCAGGTGGTGGGAACTTCCATACCCAGCGCGTCCAGCCAGTCCTTGCGGACCATCACGGTCTGGGAGCCAGGCACGTTCACGATGGTGGGGATGGTGTAGATGTGACCGTCAGGCTGACGCCAAGCCGCCATGCGATCCTCGCCGACCGCCGCCACGATGTCCGGAATCAGATCCAGATAATCGTCCAGCGCCACGACGGCGCCCTCGCTCACCAGATTCATCACACCATACGCGCCGGCCTGCATGATGTCAGGCAGCTTCCGGGACGCGAGAATGGTAGAGACCTGCGTGGCGTAGTTATCCTCCACGCGCCAGTCGATGTTGAACTTTGCGCCCGTCATCGCCTGGATCGCCGGGAAGTAATAGCAGCCGTCAAACTCGGTGGGGTAGTTGTTGTAGTGGATACCCATGCCGGTGATTTCCAGCCCGTTTTCGAAGTAAAGGTTCTCGCTCTTGGGCAGAGCCTTTGCAGCTTCGATCAGGGCGGCGCTCATCTCCTCGATGGTCGGCGTGGTGCTCTCGGCCAACGC
>CAKTYE010000094.1 GCA_934631985.1 uncultured Clostridia bacterium
AAGCAGATGGTGCAAAAGCACCCGTTAGCGTTGCCATGGCATGGTGCGGTGTTACCCTAACACAGAAGCAGCCTCCCTCGCACCTCAACGCACCCTCCTATGCTTTTCGCCAGTCAAGCCAAACAGCTTCATGAGTTCTACAACAAACAAAGGGGTGAGCGCCAGCAGAACGACCACGGCCCACTGGATAGGAGTCAGCACTGCCAGCTTAAAGACGGTGCGCAGGAAGGGGACAAAAAGGACGATAAGCTGCATGCACAGTGCGGCAGCAGCGGCGCGAAGCATCCAGGGATTTTTCGGGCCCTTGCGGAACAGCGAGCGGGTATTGCTGCGTAGGTTGAAGGAATGTACGATCTGGCTGCCGCTCAGCACAATGAACGCCATCGTCTGTCCGCAGGCCAGGGACGCCATGCAGCCAATGCGGTACGCAGCCAGGGTACACAGCGCAATCAGGCTCCCCTGATAGCTCAGGCGGAAGACCATGGGCTTGTCGAAGATCGCGGCCTTGGGGTCGCGCGGGGGCTGCTTCATCACATCCGGCTCCGCAGGCTCCATGCCAAGTGCCAGCGCAGGCAGCGTGTCCGTAATGAGGTTCACCCACAAAATATGAATCGGCAGCAGCGGGCTATCCCAGCGCAGAAGCACCGCCGCCAGCACGGTCAAAATTTCACCCAGGTTGGAGCTGAGCAGGAATTGGATGGCCTTCAAAATGTTGCTGTACAGTGTCCGGCCCTGCCCCACTGCCTCCACAATGGTGGCAAAATTGTCATCCGTCAGGATCATCGCGGAGGCCTCCTTGCTGACCTCCGTTCCCGTAATGCCCATGGCAATGCCAATGTCCGCCTGCTTCAGCGCGGGTGCATCGTTCACACCGTCGCCCGTCATGGCGACCACATCGCCCCAGCTTTGCCATGCGCGGACAATGCGCAGCTTGTGTTCAGGGGAAACGCGGGCGTATACCGCAATGTTGCGCACTTCCTCCCGCAGGCGCGCATCGTCCATCTTTTCCAGCTCCGCGCCCGTGATGACGCGATCTCCCTTGCCCAGAATGCCCAGATCCCGGGCAATTGCGGCGGCGGTCAGCTTATGGTCGCCGGTGATCATCACCGGCTTCACCCCTGCCTGCAAGCAGCGATGCACCGCTTCCCGTGCCGTGGGGCGCGGCGGGTCGATCATACCGACCATGCCCAGGAACGTCAGCTCCTGCTCATAGGCGGCCTGTTTATCGTCTTCTGCAAGGCTGCTGCGCTCCGCCATGGCAAAGACCAGCACGCGCAGGGCCGCAGAGCTCATTTCTTCCGCCGTCTGGCGAATACGCTGCACGTCCGCTTCCGTCAGGGTGCGCTCCCCGCCGTCATAAATGCTGGTGCAGTGGGCCAGCACCTCGTCCAGGCCGCCCTTCACAAACACACGGTAGTGCTTGCCCTCGGCATGCACGGTGGTCATCATTTTGCGCTCGCTGTCAAAGGGGATTTCATCCACCCGGGGCATGCGCTTGGTCAGGCGCACCGCTTCATAACCCAAAGGCTTTACATAATCACACAGCGCCGTCTCGGTGGGATCACCCAGAAAAACAGGCTTTCCATCTCGCTGACCGGGCTGTGCATCGTTGCACAACGCCATGGCGGTCGCCATCAGCACCGCGCCGCTCTGCCGCTGGAAGGACTGCGCGTCTGCGGCTTCAAAGGGCGCAGCGGCAGCAGCGACAGTCATGCGGTTGAGCGTCAGCGTGCCCGTTTTATCGGAGCAGATGACCGTGGCACTGCCCAGCGTCTCCACAGCAGGCAAACGGCGAATGATGGCATTGCGCTCACTCATGCGCTGTACGCCAAGGGCCAGCACGATGGTCACAATGGCCAGCATGCCCTCGGGAATCGCCGCCACTGCCAGGCTGATCGCTGTCATGAACATTTCCAGCGGATCACGTCCCTGCACCACACCCGCGCCAAACACAACAGCGCAGACGATCAGGCACACCAGCGCCAGCTTTTTGCTCATATCTGCAAGACGGCGCTGCAAAGGTGTTTTGACCCCTTCGCTCTTGTCCAGCATGCCTGCAATGTGTCCGATCTCCGTATCCATGCCTGTTGCGGTTACAACGCCCACGCCGCGTCCGAAGGTCACCAGACTGCCGGAATAAGCCATATCCCGACGGTCGCCTAGCGATGCGTCCGCAGCGACAGGCGCCGTCTGCTTTTCCACAGGTGCAGATTCGCCCGTCAATGCGCTTTCCTGCACTTGCAGATTTACCGCCTCAATGAGCCGCAGATCGGCAGGCACAGCGTCCCCCGTTTCCAGCACCACAATGTCGCCGGGAACAAGCTCCTCTGCTGGCAGCACATGCGCGCTGCCATCCCGGCGCACCTTGGCATGGGGCGAGGACATCTTTTTCAGAGCTTCCAGCGCATTTTCCGCGCGGTTTTCCTGCACCACGCCCAGCACGGCGTTGAGCATCACCACCACCAGGATAATAAGGCAGTCCGTCCATTCGCCCAGCACAAGGCCGGAGATCAGCGCCGCTGCCAGCAGGATCAGCACCATTACGTCCTTGAACTGCTCCAGCAGCATCCGGGCGGTGCTGCGGCGCTTGACAGCGCGAAGCTGATTTTTGCCCGTTTTCGCCTGCCGTTCAGCAGCGACTGCTGCGGTCAGGCCCTGTTCAGGCTGCACATGCAGTGCGTCCAGCGCTTCCTGCGCGGTTCGATCATGCCAGGTCATGCGGCTCCTCCTTATCAAAGCAAGTATTGCCTTGGAATGTTCAAATGATACCACGAGGGTGGTTGACTCGCAATGCTTCCTTGCCCAAATGTGCAGAATTGTGATCCAAGACCACAGGAAGCATCGTGAGCGCTGCTTTTTATCGGGCTGACGCTTGCAGCAGCATCGTGCAGCTTCAGCAGGGAGATTTCGCCTCTGCGGCGGCGACCAGGGCTTTCCGGTCGCTCTGGACCTTCGGGGGAGCTTGCCAGCGGCTTCCACCCATAGAACGCAAAAAAGGGACGGCATGCTGCTGCCGTCCCCAGGAAATCTGCTGCTTGGATGTTTACTGCTGTACGGGAGTATCGACGACCTTCAGGGTCACATTCATGGTCAGGTATTCGCCCTGGGGAATATCGTCGCTGCTCTGATAATTTTCGAGGTCTTCCACACGGTACACCTTGATGGCGACGGTGTCGCCCTCGCTCTTGCTCTGAATGTAGCTGGTCAAATCAGAGACAGAGGAAACAACGTTATCATCCACATCTACGATGATGTCCCAGGCTTCCAGTCCGGCTTCCGCTGCGGGGGTGCCGTCCTCAACCTCGGTGATGACTACGCCACGGGGGAGCTTGCCGTTTTGCACGGCAGAGCTGGAGGTGTTCAGGTTCGCAATGGTCACGCCCAGGCGGGGCTTGCTGGTGAGAACGCTGTTGGTGCTGCTGTTCGCGTTGCTGTTGGAAGCAGTGGAGGAGGACTGGGTGGCGTTGCCCGTCACCTTGCCGCTCAACACATCGTTGATCAGGGGCTTCGCCGCGTTGATCGGGATGCACATGCCAATGCCTTCAACGGTGGTGCCGCTGTACGCAGAGCCGGTGTACTTCAGGGTAGGAATGCCCATCAGTTCGCCATTGGTGTTGAACATGCCGCCGCCGCTGTTGCCGCTGTTGATGGCAGCATCGACCTGGATCATGGAGTTGGTGATGGTTTCCTTCAGGCCATACTTATCAGTGGAGGAGCTGCTGACCGCACGGTTCAGCGCGGACACAACACCCACGGTTACGGTGCCGGCAAACTGCTCGCCCAGCGGGTTGCCAATGCAGATGGCCCAGTCGCCCACCAGCAGGCTGTCGCTGTCACCCAGGGACACAGCAGGCAGGTTCAAGCCCTCGGCCTTCAGGATAGCCACGTCAAGGTTTTCATCATAGGCCAGCAGGGTCGCGTCGTACTCGCTGTCCGGGGTGGTAATCTTCAGGCTGGAGGCATCCTCCACCACATGGTAGTTAGTCAGCACGATGTTCTCGGCGATGACCACGCCGGAACCGGTAGCCGCCTTGACCTCCTGCTCCGTGCTGTTGTCGTTGTTGTTGCCGCGTCCGTTGCCGTAGCCGTAGCCCCAGCCCCAGTTGTAACCGTAGTTACCATAGTTGCTGTAACGGACGGTCTGATAGTTGCTCACGCCGACCACGGAGGACTGCACCTTCGATACAGCGTCCGTAAAGGGACTGGTGACGACGGTGGTGTTTGTGGTGTTGGCGGTGGAGGTCAGGCCATCCTCCGCCTGTGCGGCGAAGTTTGTGGAGACGGCAAAGCCGACCATCGTAAAGACGAGTGCGATTGCTACATAACCAAGCAGATTCTTTTTCCAATTCATTTTCATAGGGTGTAACCTCCTTTCGCGGTTTACGTGATGTATTGTACAAACCAATTTTGTCCTTGTCGTGAACGGAATATGAACATTGCTGGGAAATTTGTGAAGACGCGGTGAAAGGGAAAAAGGTGCTTTTTTTTCAATTTACAACGACAATGTGAGCGACATTACCATCACGGCGGATGACACCGCGAACGCAAGCAACATTGCGGCCTTTATTGGAGCGCTTGACGAAATGCTGCCGGAGTCTGATACCCTGGGGCGGCTGACAGAGATCAACCAGCAGGGTGAAAAGCTAGGCGGGCTGAACGCCACCTCGTTTGGCATTGTAAACATTGCGACTGCCTTGCAGCGGTATGCAACGGTTGCCGGGAACGTGAACCCGGAGAACATGAACAATGTTACTGCGGCGCTGGGTAAGCTAGCCGAGCTGCAAGAGAATTTGGGCCCTGCTGACGAGAATCCCATCATCACTTGGTTCACTGGCAAAAAGCAGACCCTTGGTGACTTCGCGGCAACGCTCATTTCGCTGGGCAATGGTTTGAACTCGTTCTATGGTACTCGTAGCTGTATTTCACAAAAATACCCCCAATACTGAGTGTCCAGCATTGGGGGTACATATCACTAATTGCCATCTGCGCCCAGATGTTCCTTTAAAATGCTTACCCTCTCTCCCCCTCTAGCTGCTCTTCGGGAGTAGACCTGGGAGAAGTGCTTCTGGCACGGAAGCTGCCTCCCCCGGCATACTTTCGTTTCCTCCCCTCATGTCACCTGTACATGCTTGCGCATGTGCAGCAGCGCGTTCTTTTCCAGACGGGAGACCTGCGCCTGACTGATGCCGATCTCGCTGGCAACCTCCATCTGCGTGCGACCCTCAAAAAAGCGAAGCTGCAAAATGCGCTTTTCCCGGTCGTTCAGGTGCTGCAAAGCATCCTTGATGGAAATCTCCTCCAGCCAATTGTCATCCTTGATGGTCTCATCCTTCACCTGATCCATAATGTAGAGCGCATCGCCGCCGTCGTTGTAGATCGGCTCAAACAGGGATACCGGGTCCTGAATGGCCTCCAAAGCAAACACCACATCCTCCATGGGCAGGTGCATCTCCTCGGCGATCTCGCTGACAGTGGCTTCACGGCCCAGACGATATTGCAGCCGATCCCGGGCCTGCAGCGCCTTATAGGCCGTATCCCGCAGGCTGCGGCTGACGCGAATGGCGTTGTTATCCCGCAGATAGCGGCGTATCTCGCCAATGATCATCGGCACGGCGTAGGTGGAAAAGCGCACGTTCTGGCTCACGTCAAAGTTGTCCAGCGCCTTGATCAGACCAATGCAGCCCACCTGAAACAGATCGTCCACGTTTTCCCCGCGCCCGGAAAAGCGCTGGATCACGCTCAGCACCAGCCGCAGATTTCCGCGAATGAATTCCTCCCGGGCCGCCTTGTCCCCACTGTGTACCAGCGGAAACAGCTCCCGCATCCGCTCATTGGTAAGCACGGGCAGCGTGGAGGTGTCCACGCCGCAAATCTCAACCTTGCCACAACCCATACCACGCACCTCCTGCCTGTCTGGCAGGAGAAGTATGGCACCGAAAATGCTTCGCTATACAACCCGCAAACTAACTGGAATATCGAGCCAAATCGACATGCAGCCGGGAGAGAATGCGCTTTTCCAGCCGGGAAATGTAGCTTTGGGAAATACCCAGCTGATCCGCGACCTCCTTTTGCGTCATTTCCGGTCGTCCGCCCAGGCCAAAGCGCAGGGTCATGATCTTCTGCTCCCGGGGGCTGAGGCGGCTCAGGGCTGCAAAGAGCATCTGCCGATCCGCGTTTTCCTCCATGGAGCGGGACACAATGTCCGCATCCGTCCCCAGCACATCGCTCAGCAACAGCTCATTGCCGTCCCAATCGGTCTTCAGCGGCTCATCCAAGCTGACCTCCAGCTTGGTGCGGCTGTTGCGCCGCAGGAACATCAGCACCTCGTTTTCAATGCAGCGGCTGGCATAGGTCGCCAGCTTGATCTTCTTGGCGGGATCGAAGGTATTCACGGCCTTGATCAGCCCAATGGTGCCGATGGAGATCAGATCCTCCAGGGATACACCCGTGTTCTCAAACCGCCGGGCAATGAAAACCACCAGCCGCAGGTTGCGTTCGATCAGCGTGGCGCGCACCGTACCGTCGTCCTGGGACAGACGGGCCACCAGCGCCAGCTCCTCCTCGTGGGTCAGGGGCGAGGGCAGCGGATCCGGCCCGCCGATGTACAGCAGGTCCTGCCCGGAAAAGCCTTGCAGCATTTCCTCCAGCCGCCGTCGTGCAAGGGCATAGAGTTTGAAGGTATAGGTCATGAAAAAGCCTCCTTTTTCAGAAAGTTTCTATGGCTTATATACGGATGTGTCTTACAGCCCCGTGGGATGCGCCAGCCGGGGCGTGGGAATCTCTGCATCCGCCTGCAGCAGTGACGCGGGGATCAGCGCCTGAAAGCCGTTGTAGCCGCTGGGAGACAGCCCAACCACGGCCCGCACCTCCTGCCAGCCGCGCGGCCCCAGCAGGCGTACACAGGCCGGACGAAAGCAGGGCATCAGTCCACCGCCTGCCGCCGTGCGCACGCTGAGGTAACGGAAGCCCTCCGGCAGGGTGCCGGGAAGGGTACGCGGCACCAGTGCGTTCAGCGCCTCCCGTGAGCAGACGATGACAGGCAGGCCCGTGATGGGGTCCCAGAGCAGATTGCCGCTGTCCACCAGCGCATTCAGGCACACGCTGCGGTCATGCCAGCGAATCTCCGCACGGGTGATGGGCAGGGGTTGAGCGTGGCGACGCAGCCTTGGCAACGCCAGCGCCCCCAAAGAAGCCAGCAGCGCAGCAGGCAATATCGGACAGCCCAGTGCGGACAAGAAGCGCAGGCTTCCCTCCAGCACCAGGTTCAGCAGCAAATACATGGATGCAGCCCGCACCCGCCTGGGAAGCGGAAGCCATCCCAGCGCCCCCAGGGGCGTAAGCAGATTCAACAGCACAGCCCCCAGCACATGCGCCAGCGATGTACCGAATAGCGCAATGAGCAGCGTACAGCCTGCGGAAAGCAGGCTGACAAGCAGCAGCCGCAGATACCCAGGCGTGCGGGACGCGCTCAGGCGGCTGAGGGCCGTCAGCAGGCAAAAGCAGCTGCACCATTGCACGGCAAGAAAAAGCTCAAGGCTGACGGTCATGATACGCTTCCTCCGCAGGATGGATTGCTTTCAGTATAGTCATTTGCCTGCCCTCGGCCTGTCGAAGCAGGGCGCGGGCATTGTCT
>CAKTYE010000095.1 GCA_934631985.1 uncultured Clostridia bacterium
CTTTCTTCAGTTCACACGCCTGACAAAATATGCAGCGTTGTTGACACATTCACGCCACATTTTTTCATCATGGCTTTTATTTTAATTTTATTTTAATCTTAAACGATTCAAAAGTCAATAGTGTTTGAAAATTATCTAAGGCAACACCGCACAAATGAGTTGGTGCGGTGGCAAATGAATTTTTTGTCAGATGCAATTGCAGATTTCGCAGGTTTACTGGCGGTAAATCAAGAAATCTGCAAGCAGCAGATGGCGAAAAAGGCATTGCCAACGCTGCCGACGAATTGTGCGGCGTTGCCCTAAGACCTTTTCACGCAAGATCCCCCGGCAGTGCGCAAAAAACGCGCACTGCCGCTTTTTTGTGGCTGCTTTCCCGAAGGTGGAGTTTCCCCTGAAGAGTTCATCTGTCCATGTGCAAAAGTCCAATGGCTTTTTTACGAAATAGACCAAAGTCCAAAAAGAAGATCCCCGTTTTTCCATCGGTCGCGCCTTCCATTTTGTTTCAAAATGCGCGCAGCTTGCTGTCCCATCCGGAAATGATTTCCTCTGCCGTCAGACACCAATAGCATCCAAAATTTTCCTTTTTTCCCATCAACAGGCACCCATTTTCCCCTATTTAGGCTCTAAAACCCAAAATGTTCACGATTTGCACATTTTTCACCCCGAATGTTCAGGATTTGAACGTGACTTTTGCCCTCTTTCTGCGTAAGATGGAGCCACAAAAAAGGAAGGAGGGGCAAGACCGTGGAACTGGGGAACAAACTGGAACATCATCTTTCAAAAGCTATCATCTGCAGCTATGGGGCAATCCCTGCATCGCACCCCCATAGAATCATTTTGTAGGTGGTAAATCAGTCTCATTGTTGAGAAAAGCAAAAACAATAATAACTTGATTACATGAGAGAATGGAGAAATTGTCATGAAGAAGTTTACAGTCATTGCACTATCAGTCCTTGCCTGTCTTTTGTTGCTTTCTGGTTGCAGCTCCAACGGCGGGTCAGAAAAGGTCTATTCTGCCACCTGTCAAGTTTGTGGTAGAACGTTCTCCTACACAGGCATTGAGTATGGCAGTAGTGCTCAGAAAAACGCATCCAATATTGCAAGAACCAATATGTGCATCAATTGTTACAACAACTACAAGTATTTGAAGGGCTATTGATAAAAAGGAGGCCACTGCATGTCCACCCCTGCCTAGGTTGTCAAACAAGTAACACCCCAACCCAATTACTCACTGCTGCTCACCTTCGCCGATGGCAGCAAACGTGTCTATAACGCACTGCCACTGTTAGATAAGGCCATTTTCGCGGATTTGAAAAGCCTGCCTTTCTTCCTGACCGCACACGTCAGCGGCGATACCGTCATCTGGAACGATGACGTGGACATCGCCCCCGAGCATCTGTATGAATGCAGTGTCCCCATAAACTGAAAAAGCACAAAAAGGTGCGGCATCTGAAAATCTCGCCGCACCCTTTTGCCTATGCCGGGCGGCTTCCCGAAAAGGATGGGGAATCCGCCCACTTTTTATCACTTTGTCAATGCCTGAAGGCGCTTGAGCACCTTCATCACATCATTTCTCCCACACCCAAACAGGTCATGCAGCTTCCTATACTCCTGATATAGCTGCTCATACACCGCCATGCCGTCCTCCGTGGGCGTGACCACACGCTCCACGCGGCTGCCCATGGCCCTTGCGGCCTCGGCAGGCGCAGCATACACCCCCGCCGCCACTGCGCCGAAAATGGCGCTGCCCAGCGCCGGGCCTTGCGTTGCGGCGACCACCTGCACGGGCATGCGCAGCACATCCGCGTAGATCTGCATGGCAAGGGCATTCTTCTGCGCAATACCGCCGCTGGCATAGAACGCCGTGACCGGCACGCCGTGTTCGCGGTAGTTTTCCAAAATGACCCGCGCACCATAGGCAGTGGATTCCAGCAGCGCACGGTAGATTTCCGCAGGCCGGGTTTGCAGGGTCAGGCCCAGCAGCAGGCCGGACAGCTCTGCATCGGCAAGGACGCTGCGGTTGCCGTTCCACCAGTCCAGCGCCAGCAGGCCGCTTTCTCCGGGGCGCAGTTTCGCAGCCTGTTCCGTCAGGTAGGCCTGCACGGGCAATCCCGCCGCCTGGGCTTCCCGCTCCACCTGCGCGGAGACGCAGCGCTTTTCAAACCAGTGGAACTGATCGCCTACGCTGCTCTGCCCGGCTTCATAGCCCGCAAAGCCGGGCATTACGCCATCCTGCACCACGCCGCTCATGCCGGGAACAGGCAGCGATTCCGGCCCCATGACGATGTAGCAGGTGGACGTACCCATGATGGCAAGCACCTTGCCGGGGCCGTCGATGCCCGCCGCCGGGACGCAGACGTGCGCGTCAATGTTGCCCGCCGCAACGGAAATGCCGGGCTTTAGTCCAAACCGCGCCGCCGCCTGCTCAGAAAGACACCCTGCACAGCCCCCCAGCGGCACAATCGGCCCGGAGACCTTCTCGGCACAGACGTGGACAAAGGCAGGGTTCACCGCCCGGAAGAAATCCTCGGACGGGAATGCGCCGTGGTAGAAGTCCTTATACCCCATGCAGCCCGCGCTGCGGGTCAGCCGCCCGGTGAGCTGCCACACCAGCCAGTCCGCCATTTCCACATAGTGCGCCATGGCGTGGTACACGTCCGGAGCTTCCTCCAGCACCTGCAGCAGCTTGGGGAAGAACCACTCCGCGTTGACCATGCCGCCATAGTAGGGCAGCCACGGCTCCTGCCGTTGATGGGCGGCTTCGTTCATGCGCCGTGCCTGCTCCAGCCCGCCGTGGTGCTTCCACATCATGACATAGGCCTGGGGCGTGTGGGCAAAGCGTTCTGTTTGGCACAGGGGCGTTCCCGCCGCGTCCACAGGCAGCACCGTGCTGGACGTGCAGTCCAGCCCAATGCCGACGATCTGCGCGGGGTCCACGGCGGCGGCAAGCTGGGGCAGGGTCGCGTCCAGCACATCAAGGAAATCCTGCGGGTTCTGCAAGGCCCAGCCCGTGGGCAGCGTCTCGCCCCAAGGCGTTTCCCGATCCATGATGCCGTGCGGATACGCCAGCTGCGCTGACGCGATGACCTGACCGTTGGCGGTGTCCGCCAGCACGGCGCGTCCGCTGAGGGAGCCGAAGTCAATGCCAATGGTATAGGTTGCCATAAAAAACACCTTCCTGCCGTGTACCGAAAAAGGAGAGGAGCCAAAGCCCCTCCCCTTTTCGGGTTACATTATTTTGCTCACGGGAAGATCGCGGAGGCCTCGTCAGCGATCTGCTGGACAGCTTCCTCAGCGGTGATGCTGCGCTCCTGGATCAGCATGGAAGCAGCGGTCTTGCAGGCATTGGTGATGTCCGCACGATAAATGCTGAAGGGCAGGTCCTGCGCGGTGGGCAGCTGGTCATAAGCAACCTTCCACAGGGGATTCTCGGCCCAGAAGGACTGCATGGCCTCGCTCTCGCCGGCGCTCTTGGTGCTGGGCAGGTAGCCGGAGTTCATGGCGTTGTAGGCCACCATGTCGTCGCCCATCAGGAACTTCACGAATTCCCAAGCCGCTTCGATCTGCTCATCAGAGTTCTTGCCCTTCACGATGCAGATGTTGCCGCCGCCAACGGGAGAGGAGGGACGATCGGCATCCCAGGTGGGCAGGGGCGCAACGCCCAGATCGATGTTGTTCTCAGCAGAGTTCTTCACGATGTTCTTCATGCCGCCGCAGGAGGCGAAGAAGGAAGCCAGCTTGCCCTGGTAGAACATTTCCTTCATTTCGCTCTCAGCAGAGGTAGAGGCGAAGGAACGGCACCAGCCGTCATCCACCCACTCACGCCAAGCGGTCAGCAGCTTCAGCATGGTGCCATCCTCCAGCGCAGGGCAGGACAGGCCATCCTCGGACAGCATGTTGGAGCCCATCTGGTACAGCATGTTCTGGCAGAACCAGCCGAAGTCGTTCAGCATTTCGAAGCCGTACACCTCGGTCTCGCCGGTGGCCTCGTTCTTCACGGTCAGCGCCTTGCAGAACGCAACCATGTCCTCGATGGTCTTGGGCGCTTCCAGGCCCAGGGCGTCCGCCATGGTCTTGTTGTAGAAGAAGCAGGGGGTAGAACGGACATAAGGCAGAGACATCAGCTTGCCGTCGATCATGCCGTAGGTGTTCAGGAACACTTCATAGAAGTTGTCCAGATCCATGCCGTCACGGGTCGCGAAGGGCAGCATGTCCACGATCAGGTCGTCGTCCACCAGCACCGGCACATAAGCGCGCTCGCTCATGACCACCTGGGGGCCTTCCGCCTCGTTAGCGGACAACTGGGTCTTCGCCAGAATCTCATCGTAGTTGCCCTGGAAATCCGGCACAACCTCGATGCCCTTTTCCTTACCGATGGTTTCGTTAAACACGCGGACAGATTCTTCCGTCACTTCCAGGTTCGCGCCGGAACCACGGGTGTGCCAGAACTTGACGGTGATGACGTTGTTGCCCTCAGCAGCCGCGAAGGACACCGCCGTCAGGACCATAGCCAGAGCCAGGACCAGGGAAAGCAGTTTTTTCATGGATGGGAACCTCCTGTAAAAGTTTTTTACACCATGCGGATGGCTCATCCGCAAAGGTTACAAGGTTAGGGTGCGGCTTACTTCATGCCGCGGTAGGCAAAAGCCTGAATGATCTTCTTGCTGGCAAACAGGAAGACGATCAGCACAGGCACCACCAGAATGCTGTTGGCTGCCATGATGGTGTTCCACTGAATGCCATACTCCGCGTCCTTGATCTTTTCGATAGCCATGGTCAGGGGACGCACCTTGTCCGTCTGGGTCATGACCAGGGGCCAGAAGTAGGAATTCCAGTGGCTGATGAAGGAGAACATCGCGATGGTGATCATGGAGGACTTGCACATGGGCAGCATGATCTGCACCATGATCTGCGCGGAGTTCGCGCTGTCCAGCCTGGCGCTTTCGATGATCTCATCGGGGATCTGCTTAAACGCCTGCCGCAGCATGAAGATGCCGAAGGCGTTTGCGCCAAAGGGAAGGATCTGCGGCCAAAGGGTGTTGATCAGGCCAGCCCGGGACATCATCAGGTACACGCTGATGTAGGTGATCTGTCCGGGAATCATGAAAGCAATCAGCACGATGGCGAACAGCGGGCCGCGCCCACGGAATTGCAGCTTGGCAAAGGCATAGGCTGCGGGGACCATCACCAACAGCTGGATGATGATGACCGCACCCGTGATGACCACGGTGTTGACGATATACTGCGTCAGGTCCACGTCCATCTTGCTGATGTTAATGAAGTTATCCAGCGTAAAGTTCTGCGGCCAAAGGGTCGGCGGCGTGGTGATGGCTTCGTTGTAGGTCTTGAAGGATGTAATAAACATCCAGTAAAACGGGAACAGGAAGATCAGGATCACCGCGATCTTCAGCAAATCGCCGGGCAGATGCGGCAGATAGTTGCGCAGCCGCCGCTTCCATTGGGTCTGCTTTTCGGACATAGTTGGCTCCTCCTTTCCACTCGCTTACTGATAATGTACTTTACGTTCCAGGCCACGGAAGTCGATGAGCGTGATGAGCATCAGAATGACCATCAGCACCACGCCGGCAGCCGCGCCCAGGCCCAGCGAATTGTTCCGCTGGAAGGCATAATCGTAAATGTACATGCACAGCACGGTGGTGGAGCGGCCGGGGCCGCCGCCCGTCATGATGCGCACCGAGTCGAACACCTTGAAAGAGCTGGTCGTGATGGTAATCAGCAGCATGAACAGCTGCGGCGACAGCATGGGCAGGGTGATCTTGAAGAACGTCTTGATAGGCGATGCATTATCCAGCCGCGCCGCTTCGTAAATTTCCAGCGGAATGGCCTTCAGGGCGCTCAGGATGATCAGCGCGTAGTAGCCGATGGACTTCCACACGTTCATGATAACGATGACGTTCATGGCGTAGTTGCCGTCATCCAGCCAGCGGATAGGCGCAACGCCGAACCATTTCAGCACCGTGTTGAACAGACCGTAGCTCTCCGAGCTGCACAGCCAGCTCCAGATGAACGCGCAGGAGATGGAGGCCACCAGGTGGGGCGTGAAGAACGCCGTCTGCGCCACGCGGTTGATGCGCCTGTCGCTGAACATCCACACGGCGAACAGCACGCTCATCGCCATCAGCAGAATAACGACCATCACCGTGTAATACGCGGTGTTCTTCAGGGCAATGATGAAGTCCGCCTTTTTGGTGAACAGGGTCACATAGTTCTGAATGCCCTCAAAGGACTTCATGGGGTTGCTGGCGTTGCCGCGGTACAGGCTCAGCTGCACCAGGTTGAGCATCGGATACACCGTGAAAATGCACAGGAACACGATCGCGGGCAGCACCATCAAATAAGGTGTGAGAATATCCAGCGTGGACCGGGTGCGCCGATTCACCACCGGCTTGACGGGCTTACTGGTTTGCATCGCACAGCCCCCTTATCTGCTTCTGCGCTGTGGACTTGATCGCCTCGGTGATGTTGCGGATGCGCTGACCATCGCCGTCAAACAGCTTCAGGTTCTTCTCCTCCGCACCCAGGTAGACCTCCTGACCCATGGAGAAGCTGAAGTCCTGGCTCTTGACCATCACGGTCGAGCCCTGCACCAGCCGCACCTTATACTGCGTCTCGGAGCCGAGCATCTCGCGCACCTCCACGCGGCCTCGCAGGGACAGCGGAAGCGCCAGCGCCGTGGGAGACATGTGCAGCTTTTCGGGACGAACGCCCAGCTTCTCGCCATTTGCCAGTTCCAGAATGTTCATGGGCGGCGTGCCGATAAACTGCGCGGTGAACACATTGTTGGGATCGTTGTAGATGACCTCGGGAGAGGCCTCCTGCTGAATATTGCCCTTGTCCATCAGCACGATCACGTCTGCCATGGACATGGCCTCCACCTGGTCGTGCGTCACATAAACAAAGGTGGTCTTCAGGCGGTTGTGCAGCTCGATCAATTCGGAGCGCATCGCCACGCGCAGCTTCGCGTCCAGGTTGGACAGTGGCTCGTCCATCAGGAACACCTGCGGCTTTTTCACCATGGCGCGGGCCAGGGCGATACGCTGACGCTGACCGCCGCTCAGGGTGCCGGGCTTGCGGTCGAGGTATTCGCTCAGACCGACGATCTCGGCATATTCCTTAATAAGGGCTTCCCGCTCCGCCTTGGGAACGTGTTTGTTCTTCAGGCCGAACTCAATGTTCTCGCGCACGGACATGGTGGGATAAATGGCATAATTCTGAAACACCATGGCGATGTCGCGCTTTCCGGGGGCCAAGTCGGTAATGTCCCGCCCGTCCATCAGGATGCGACCTGAGGTTGCCGGGCCGATGCCCGCGATCATACGCAGCAGCGTGGTCTTGCCGCAGCCGGACGCACCCACCAGCACCGTGAACT
>CAKTYE010000096.1 GCA_934631985.1 uncultured Clostridia bacterium
GTTCGTATAATAAAAGCAACAAAGGAAACCGGGAGGGCGATGCGGGATGTTGACGATTTTGCGGGATTATTTTGAAAGTCGGCGGCGGGTCAGGAACATCAGCGGAGAGTTTTTCCGCAACGGGATGCACTGTGATCTGCTGCCCCTGCGCCGGGTGCGTAAGGATCAGCGGCGGTGGATGCTGGGGTAAATCTGCATAGAAAAAGAGGAGTTGCTGTACTTTCGGGCAGCAACTCCTCTTTTTATTTTTCTATGTACTTGTGGCGTTTTACAGGTTTTCCCGTTTTACTTCAATGCTTCTGGGTTCAGCCCCTGCAAGTCCTCCGGCACAAAGCGGCCGTCCTTGCGGATCAGCTCGCCATCAAAGTAAATCTCGCCGCCGCCATAGGCCGGGGTGTGAATACACACCAAATCCCAATGGATGGCGGAACGGTTGCCGTTGTCGCAGTCCGTGTAGCAGCGTCCCGGGGTGAAATGGAAGGAGCCTGCAATTTTCTCATCAAACAGCGTATCCTTCATGGGCGCGGTGATGTACGGATTCACGCCAAGGGCAAACTCCCCCACCCGGCGTGCGCCGGGGTCTGTATCGAGAATCGCATTCAACCGCTGGGTGTCATTTGCGGTGGCCTTCACAATGCGGCCCTCGCGGAAGGTCAGATGAATCTGCTCAAAGGTCACACCCTGATACACACTGGGCGTGTTGTAGGTAATCTCTCCCTCAATAGAACCGTTGACAGGGGCCGTAAACACCTCGCCATCCGGGATGTTGCAGGCTCCGTCGCACTTGATGGCAGGCAGCCCCTTGATAGAGAAGCGCAGGTCCGTCCCCTTGCCCAGGATATGTACCTGATCTGCGGCTTCCATGCGCCTCGCCAGCGCGTCCATGGCACGGCTCATACGGGCATAGTCCAGATTGCAGACGTTGAAGTAATAGTTCTCAAAGGCTTCGGTACTCATGCCTGCCTGCTGCGCCATGGACGGCGTGGGATAGCGCAGCACCACCCATTTGGTGTGCGGCACACGAATCGCCCCATGCACCCGGCTGGCATAGCGGGTAGCATAAATGGTCTTGCGATCCGCAGGCACATCTCCCGTTTCATAGCTGTTGTCCCCGGCGCGAACGCCGATATAAGCCTGGCACTCCCCCATGCGCTGAGCGTCCCCTGCCGCCAGCCAGTCCATCTGGGCCTCCGTGTATCCCATACCCAGGGCGCGTTCCACCTTCGGCTCATGAATCTGCACATAGGGTACGCCCCCGGCGGCATAGGTCGCCTCCACCAACTGCGCCAAAAAATCTGCGGGTACGCCCGTACCATCGATCCACACCCGCTCGCCGGGCTGCACCTTGCAGGAATAATTCACCAGATTAGCTGCAAGCTGTACCATCCTTGGTTCCTTCATGGATTGCATCCTCCGTTTCTTTTCATCGCTGCGTTGGAAGGCCCGCCGAAGCGCCCGGGCGCAGGGGCGTTCCACTCCATAGGTCAGCAGGATCGCCAGCGCCAGTGACAGGCCGAAGCACAGCCAAGTATACTGTGTTTGCCAGGGCTGCTCGGCGGCCTGATTGGGCAGGTCATGCTCGGCATAAGGAATGCCCAGACGGCGCAGCTCCACCGCAAGGCTTTGATGCACCAAATAATAATTCATGGAAATGCCCGCCAGGAAGTGCATGCCCCGATTGCCGAAAAACCACTGCACCGGCTTCACGCAGAAGGGCAGCAGCAGCGCAATGCCGCCGTACACCAGCGCGAAGAAGGGGCGGCGCATCATCTGTCCTGCCTGAATACCCGCCTGTCCGTTGGAATAGGCCTGCTGGCGCAGCAGCAGCGTCAGTGCCCAGATCAGCGCCGCTGTGCCTGCCGTTGCCAGCACATGAAACCATGTCGCCTTGCCTACCGTCTTTTCCAGCTTCACATACGCCACGGCACAGACCATGCCCACTGCGTACACATCCAGAAAGGACGGAAGCTGATTGACCACCATGTTGAAGTCCGTCAGGGCGCTGAGTTGATAGGTGCGGTAGGCCAGCCCCGCCAGCATCATCCCGCCGATGGTCAGCACAGGGTGCTTCTGCGCACCTCGGGCCAAGAGCGGGAAAATGAGATAAAACTGCATTTCCAGCGCAATGGTCCAGCTTGCCACGCCAATGGGCGTTCCGAGATAGGCATACACATCCTGATTTTGCAGAAAGGTCAGGTGCAGAAACACATCCTTGACCCCTGCCTGCCAGGTATTATATAGCCCATGGGGCAGCGCCACCAGCAGCAGCATGCCCAGGGTAAACACAACATAGCTGGGTACGATGCGCTCCACACGCCGACGGTAAAACTCCTTCGTCTGCGGCAGCGGCGTCCCCTCCGCGCGGGCGCGCACCCAGGGCAGATACAGCAAAAAACCGCTGAGCAGGATCATGCCATCCACATGCACATAGCCGGAGCGCATCAGAAAATCCAGATTTCCGATCAGCGGAAGCGACGGCGTGAGCCAGCTTTGCTGCCAAATGTGATACCAGCTTACCAGAAAAACCAGCAGCACCCGATAGCCGTCCAGTGCCGGGATCCGTCGTTGACGCATGGTGTTCTCCTTTATCTCTCCGCGCTTATTCCGACAGCGCTTCCTTCACCTCGCGGCCCTCCCGCAGCAGGCGGCGCATGGCCTCCTGATCATCCGAAGCCAGCGCGTCACGATAGGCCGCCAGGTTCTCCACCAGCTGCGTGATCTCCGGCAGCAGTGCTTCCTTGTTGTCAAAGAAAAGCTCCGTCCACATGCCCTCGTTCAGCCGGGCCACGCGGGTCATGTCTGCAAAGCTGCCTGCGGAAAAGCCCTTGTGCTTCTGCGCCAGCGGACATTTCACATACGCGCTGGAAACCACATGGGCAAGCTGGGAGGTGTAGGCGATCATTTCATCATGCACCTGCGGAGTGGTGAACTGCACCCGACGGAAGCCCAGTGTCAGGAACAGCTCCTTCAGCCAAGTAAGGTCCTCCGGGGACGTTCCGGCTACAGGGGTCAGAATCATGCTGGCCCGGTCAAACAGATCGTCCTTTGCATAGCGGAAGCCGGAAAACTCCCGGCCCGCCATGGGATGTCCGCCGCAGAAGCGCCAAGGCTTGCCCTCTGCCAGCTTATCCAGCGCATTACACACAGCCTGCTTCACACCGCCGCAGTCGATGACCCAGGCCCCGGGCTTGAACTGCGCAGCATGCTTGGTCACCCACTGAATGATGGCGGCGGGATACAGCGCCACAAAGATCACGTCGCACGTCCCCACCTTGTCCTCCGTCAGCGGGCCGTCAATGGCCCCCAGCAGGTCCGCCTGCATCATGGTCTGCCGGTCAATATCCATGCCGAGAACCGTATCCGCCGTATGCACCTTGATGGTCCGCGCCAGCGAACCGCCGATCAATCCCAGCCCAACAATGCCAATGGTCATTTTCGCTCATCCCTTCGCCTGTTTTTGCACCCTGATGGAACCAGAAAGGCCCCGCAACGCACAACACGCCGCGGGGCCAGGTTTTGTCATTGCCATGGCTGCATGGTTTCCCTGCGCGCCTGTCAGTTATCGTAGTGACGGTCGGAACGGCGGCGGCGCGGTGCTTCCGCAGCAGGCGCTTCAATCTCCGCTTCTGGCTCCTTCTCCTCTGCTGCCGCAGCTTCCTCTGACGGGGCTGTCTGCATTATGCGCCGTCCGCCCGTGCGGGGATACAGGCTCTGCATGGTCTGCTCCAGCACGCCCTCCTGCGCGTCGTCCGCGGGTGCTTCCTGCGTGTCGGCATCCGTTGCAGCGGGCAGGCCCGTTTCGTCTTCTTCTGCCTCCTGCGTGTGCGCCACGCCGAAGTGGTTTTCCTCCTCCACAGCCATCATGAGCGCGCCAGGCTCTTCCGCAGCAGACTTGTCCGCCTTGACCTTGCCCTTTTCCTTGGGTGCAGGCGCATTGTAGTCGCGATAGCTGCCGCGCTCCAGGTGGTCATACGCCTTGCTGGACTGTGCGTTCTGCTGCGCACGGCGCACCAGGCCTGCGATCAGCAGCGCCAGACTGACAGCGCCCAACACTGCGCAGAGGATCCATACCACATTCAGTGCGCTCTGCACAGTGTCCACATACGCGGGAAGGCCGTCATCCGTTGGGATGTCCTCATGCACGGGCTGCGGCGGGGTCACGATGGGCGCCGCCGTCGGCACTGCCGTGGGCTGCGCATAGGCGATGGGAATGATGTTGCTGTCAAAGCTCACCGTTTCCTGCAATACGTTCTGGCTGGTTGCCTGGAACTGATATTGACCCGCCATGGACACGGAAATGTCCCGGGTAAAGGAGCGGCTTTCCCCGGCCTGAATGGTGGGGAAGCTGTACAGCTTCACGCCCGATGCGGAAACAGTCACATTCTGCACGGCATTCTGTCCGTTGTTGGTCACCGTCACCGTGAACTTCACCGTGCCGGGGATGGCATAAATGGTATCCCGGTCGCTTTCCGCCGTCACGGAGAGATTCACCTGATCCTCCGCACTGATGGCGGTGACATTCACCAACTCCGTGGTGGTGGTCGTTTCCACCTCGGCGGTGCTGATGGCCTTCACGGTGAACAGATAATCCGCCGTGTCGGTGATGGTGACTTCCTTCTTCAGCTCCAGCTTCTTGCCCGCCGCCAGGGATTCATTCTGGAACACCGTTCCCAGCGTCGGGTCGGTGACGGTAATGGCGTTGTAATCCACACTGCCGGTATTTTTCAGCGTCAACGTCAGGGTGACAATATCGCCGGGCATGCCGCCCTTCTTGTCCGCTGCCAGCGACGCGGTAAGGTTCACCTCGCCATACTGGATGGTGGCCTGCTCCTTCTGCGCCGTCTCCGTCTTGCCGTTGGCCTTATAGGTGATGGTCGCCTGACTGGTCAGGTCCTTCGAGCCCATGGTAACGGTGAAGGTATAGGTCGCCCGTTCCCCGGCCTTGACCGAGGTGATGGAGCCGGCAGTTTTGGAAATGCTGCTGTTCTCCTTGATCTTCACATCGGTGATGTCCACCTCGCCGGAGTTGACCACCTCATACACTACGCTGACCTTCTTGCCCTTGGAGGCCACCATGGGGGTAATGGTGCGGTTGATCTCCACCTGCACCTTGCCCGCAGCGCTGCTGGTCGTGGTGGTGGTGGAATCCTGTCCCGCAGCGGAGCTGGCGCTGTCCGTGGCGGCAGGCGTAGCGGTGGCGGTGTAGGTGATCTTCCGGGAGAAGTTCTTGGTCTTGTTCACCAGCTCGCCATTGTCGTTATAGACGGAATACTTGATCTTGAAGGTGATCTTGCCCGCTTCCAGCTGTTTCTGCGTCACCTTCCAGGTTCCGCTCCAGGTCTGGCTGTCGCCCACCTTCAGGGTCGGGCTGCCGAATTCGGTGACCTGCTTGCCGTTGGGATAATACAGCGTCACCGGGCCGGGCATATCTCCCTCGCCCGCGTTGGACACGGTGATGGACACCGTGATGCTCTTTGTGTCGGTAAAGCTGGTCTGGCTCAGGTCCATGGAGACCTTGAGCGGATCATAAGCCGCCAGCGCCGTGCCAAAGATGCACGCCAAGGCCAAGCACATGATGAGCCCGATGAAAAAACGTCGTTTCATGCCTGTATATGGGCAGCCCTGCCGCCCTCCTCCTTCCGAGTTCAGGTCACCGCATGCCGGGTGGGACATGCTGGGTCCCGTCCTGTTCACCGCGTGATCCGCATACGGTCTCCGGCTCCTTTTGCAAAAGCTGCGGCGCACCTCGCTGTGAAGCGCGTCAGGGCCTATTGCCGGAAGCATACAAACCTTCTATGCTATTGTACTCGGCAAAGCGCCCCCCTGTCAAGCTGAAAGGCAGGCATTTTTACATGCAGGCATGAAACCTCGAAGGTTCTGTCTCCTATCGCAGCTCCGCCAGTGCGGTGTCCGCGTCCCGCCGCCCCAGATAAGCGTCCCGCGCAGCGGTATCCACCCGCTCCTGGGGCCAGAACGCATTGACCAGGCAGCCTGTCCGCAGCGCGTACTCCATGTCGCTCCAGGGCGCATGCGGATACAGGGCGATACCCTCCCGCACAGGGAACAGCTGCGCCTGGCTCAGCGCCCGCTGCGCCTCCTCCCCCATCAGCGCTTGCAGCAGCGCCGCTGCTTCCGCATTTGCATTGCGCGTCAGCCCCATATACAGCACGCGCGGCGCAAGGGCTTCCCTCGGCACGAAGACCGCCGTTGTCTGCGCATCCAGCCGCGCAAAGGCCCCGGTGGATACCAGCGCCGCAGTCGCCTTCCCCTGCCGGAAAAGCGTCGCGGCCTCCTGGATGCTTTCCGTCTGCAAGGGCAGCGTATTCGCCCCCAGCCATGCTTCCAGCGTAAACAGGCCCTGTGCCTCCGCCGCAAGGGGAATCGCCTGTGTCCGCAGGGCTTCCACAGGCGGTGTAACGGTTGGCACTGAGGACGTGTTCGGTGTCGCGGCAGCTCGTCCCAACAGCGATGTTGGCGCTGGCGTTGCCTGCTCCCCCGCCAGGGAGCGCTGCACCGCCAGCACCCAGCCCTCCGCCGCCAGCGGCAGCACATACTGCTCATTCTTCCAGCGCCCGCTTTGCAGATAGTTTTCTCGCACATTTGCAATACCTGTCAGCGGACTGAAAAGCTGTTCCGGCGCGGTAAACGTTCCGCCGGAAAAAGCGATCAGGTCCGGCAGCACCGCTTCTTCTGCCAGACATTCTGAAGCAGGAACGTGACGGATGTACACCGACACCTGCGGATGCTGCTTTTCAAAGGCCGCGCACTGTTTGCGCAGCCATGCACTGGAGCCTGTCGGCCCGGACACATCCCACACGCGCAGCAGCACGGTACGGCGTGCCTGCATCCCCGGCAGCTGCGTCTCCACGCCGTCCCGGCTGACGATAAGCCCCATCGCCGCGACCACCAGGGCCGCACCCAGGATCGCCGCCGCGCACCGGAATTTGTTCATAGCATCGCCGCCTTTCGGACGATCATATGTGTTTTCCAAAGAAAAAATGTTTTTTTGAAAAAAGGTATTGACATTTTCCAGAAATGCGGTATACTACTTTCTGCTGTTGAGCACAGCATATGCACCATTAGCTCAGTTGGTAGAGCACCTGACTCTTAATCAGGGTGTCTAGGGTTCGAGTCCCTAATGGTGTACCAAACGAATATAATCCGAACTCCATCTTCACTATTGGAAATGGGTTCGGATTTTTC
>CAKTYE010000097.1 GCA_934631985.1 uncultured Clostridia bacterium
CTTTACATCATTCTTTTCCACTATATCCCCATGTACGGCGTGACCTACGCCTTCCGGGAATACAACCCGGTGCTGGGGCCGGGGGAATGGGTGGGGCTGGAAATCTTCCGCAAGCTCTTTTCCCGTGTGGCTTTCCAACGGGCGTTTGCCAATAACGTGCTGATCTCGGTGCTGAAGCTGGTGTGCGGCTTCCCGGTGCCGATCATCCTTTCACTGATGATCAACGAGATTTACAGCCGCCGCGCCAAAAAGGTGGTGCAGACGGCGATTATCCTGCCCAACTTTATTTCGTGGTTTATCATCAGCGGTCTGCTGTTCGCCATGTTCAATGTGACCAGCGGCGCGTTCCCCGGCCTGATCCGCGCCTTGAACTCCAACGCGGTGGTTACGAATATCCTTTCCGATAAGGAAACTATCCGCGCGGTGGTCATTGTCTCCTATGTGTGGCAGGCCTCCGGCATGGGTACCATCGTGTATCTGGCAGCCATCACCGGCATCGACGCGGAACTGTACGAGGCGGCGATGATTGACGGTGCAGGCAAGTGGAAGCAGATGTGGCACATTACCTTGGCGACGCTGAAGCCCACCATCATCGTGCTGTTCATCTTCCGCGTGGGCGGCGTGATGAACGCAGGCTTCGACCAGATCTACGCCCTGTCGAACCCGCTGGTGGTCTCCAAAATCGACATCATTGATACTTACGTTTACAGGATCGGTATCGAGCAGGCCAAGTTTGCCGAGGCAACGGCGGCGGGTCTTGCCAAGTCGCTGATCGGTCTGGTGCTGGTGCTGACCACCAACGCGATTGCGAAAAAGGTCGATCCGGCCAGCGGCATCATGTAAGAAAGGGGGAGAACGATCATGGCACGCAACTCCAACGCGATCCGCCGCACTCGCGGCGAGCGTATCGGCCATCGCATCATCTGCATTGTGCTGGGGCTTTTCGCCCTGTCCACGGTCTATCCGGCATGGCATGTGCTGATGTATTCCATCAGCGATTCCAAGCAGGCCATGTCCGGCGGCTTCTTCTTCTGGCCCCGAGGCTTCAGCCTGAAAAGCTATGAGCTGGTGTTCAAGACCAACCAGATCTGGGTGGCCTACCGCAACTCGCTGCTGGTGATGCTCTGCGGCACGCTGCTCAGCGTGGCCCTTTCGGCGCTGACGGCCTATCCGCTATCCCGCAAGCGCCTGCATGGACGGAATTTTTTCAGCATGGTCATTTTCTTCACTATGCTGTTTTCCGGCGGCATGATTCCGCTGTATTTGCAGGTCTCCCGGCTGGGGCTGCTGGATACCTTCTGGTCTATGGTGCTGCCCACCTGCATGAGCGCCTACAACATGTTCATCCTGCGCAACTTCATGCAGACCATTCCCGAAGCGCTGGAGGAAAGCGCACGGCTGGACGGCGCGAATGATTTCGTCATCATGACGCGCATCATCCTGCCCCTGTGCGCGCCCTCGCTGGCGGCCATTGCCATGTTTTATGGCGTGGGCTATTGGAACAACTACATGAACTGCCTGCTGTATACCAATTCGCCCAGTTTGCAGGTGCTGCCCCTGTACCTGCGCTCCGTCCTCAGCGGCGCGGCAGCTAACGCCATCAGCGGCTCCGGCGACCTGAGCAAGATCGGTGAAGCGTCTAGTGTGCTGACGGAGGAGACCGTCAAGATGACCGTCGTCGCCGTCTCCATCATTCCCATTTTGATTATGTATCCCTACTTGCAGCGCTTCTACACCAAGGGCATCACGGTGGGCGCTGTGAAGGGATAACATAGAGAACGTAACCCCACATTCGACAAGGAGGTAACCCGCATGAAACGAATCCTGTCTCTGGTCCTTTCTCTTACGCTACTGCTGACGCTCTTTGCCCTGCCCACGGCGCAGGCCGAGGAGACCCCCACGCTGACGATAATGCTCAGCGGCGACAACACGCCTTCGGAAAACAACGAGGTGCTGCAGGAACTGGAAAAGCGCCTGGGCGTGAAGCTGGTGGTGACCATCGTTCCCGGCGGCGACTATGCGGCGAAGCTGAACGCGCTGGTCGCGTCTGGTTCCGAGCCTGACATCTACGCAGTGGATGACGCCACTACGCTGCTGAACCTGCGCAGCGCGGGCCGTCTGTTGGATATGACGCCTTACCTGGCGGAATACGGCGCAGATATCACCGCTTACCTGGGCGACAGGATTAGCCTGCCCGTGGTCAACAATGAGGGCGGCGTGTACGCGCTGGTCTCCGAAGCTGGCCTGTACGTCCGCAACCTGACCATCCGCAAGGACTGGCTGGAGAAGGTCGGCCTGGATGTGCCCACCGATCTGGAAAGCTACTACAACGTGCTGAAGGCCTTCACCTATGATGATCCCGACGGCAACAATGAAAAGGATACCTACGGTGTTGCCATCTGCATGGACGAGTCCGGCTTTGAGCATATCATGGGCGCGTTCGGCATTCCCTTCCGCTGGAAGGGGCTGGTGGAGCTGGAGGACGGCACCGTGACTACCGTCATGAAGCATCCCCGTTTCCTGGAA
Source organism: uncultured Clostridia bacterium (assembly GCA_934631985.1). Taxonomy (GTDB): domain Bacteria; phylum Bacillota; class Clostridia; order Christensenellales; family Aristaeellaceae; genus Egerieenecus. The sequence continues at coordinate 2,527 of CAKTYE010000097.1, forward strand.
GCCATCAATTTCCTGCGCCGCCTGTATGCCGATGGTATCATGGATCCCGACTTCGCAACCCTGACGCTGATGCAGACCTTTGAGCGCCTGTGGCAGGGCAAGGTGGGCGTCATCGACTTCCAGGCGGTGGGCACCACCAACAACTGGTATCCGGGTCGCTACACCTTCGACGTGCCGGAAGATCCCGGCGACCTGTTCGCCTTTACGCACCTGAACGGTAATGGCGGCTACAAGCCCTATGCGAAGTATTCCCGTGCCAGCGCGGTCATCAACGCCAAGTGCGCGCATCCAGAGTTGGCGGTCAAGGTGCTGGACTACATCTACTACACCGAGGAAGGTCAGGAACTGACCTACATGGGCATCGAAGGTACGCACTTCGAGTGGGTCGATAAGGACGCCGGCACCTACCGTCGCTTGGGCATCTACACCGATGACGTGGTGCATCGTGCGGCTGGCGCATTCTGCTATAACAGCTTCGGCGGCTTTACCACCGAGAACGCCGAGACCCGCCTGATGAACAAGACTACCCGCGAGGCGCAGGCAGAAGAATGGCCTGTAGTGATCGATCATCCCGAATTTGCGCAGCCTCTGGAAGCCGCGCTGGAGTATGAGACCACCCTGGCTGAGATTGTCAAGGAGTGCGTCGCACAGCTGATCGTGACCACCGGCGATGTGGAAGCGGAATATCAGGAATTTGTGAGCCGCTGGGAGTCGGAGGGCGGCCTGGAACTGGAAGCCGAGGCCACTGAAACCTATAAGGCCATGAAAGCTGAATAACTGACGCGAGAAGGAGAACCAGGGCGCGTCCGAACGTTCGGGCGTTCGGACGCGCCCATTCTATGCAAAAAAAGATGTGCGAAAGCATCGGAGGAGAACATGGCGAGCTATACTTGGTTTGAAGGCGAAAAGTCCTTTGTTGCACCCGGCGCCAAGCCCCGGCATGGGGATCCCGCGCTGACACTTGCATTTGACCGCCCTGCGCAGCTTCCGTGGCATGAACGGTTGTGGTTGTGCATAGAGGTGGAGGTCGACCAGTTCTCCGATGCGACGGTGATCGCCCGCTGCATTGGCAAAACGCCGGAAGAGTACATCGATCTGGGCTATCAGATCCTGCCTAATCTGCCGGTGACCTTCCGGGTGCGGCTGGACGAGTGCTGGTCCAAGCGGCACTTTCTGCCGGTGTTCCCGGGGGCGTTTAAGGGACACTGCAACGGCCTGCCGCTGGATCCCGCGCGGGTGGAGCGCATTGAGGTGCTGGTGCGTCCCGGCAAGGATTTCAAGGGCGCGAAGCTGCTCAAGCTCTATGTTTCGGAGGAGGAGCCAGGGGGGCTGCATCCGGCGCAGCCGCTGGTGGACAGCCTGGGCCAGTGGAAGGAGCAGGAATGGCCCACCAAGACCCACTCCTTTGACGAGATGGCGTCGCGCCTGCGGGCAGAGCTTGCAGAAGCCCAGGCGGAAAGGCCGAACCCGCGGGGCTGGTCGCCCTACGGCGGTTATCTGCAAAAGCGGTTTGAGGCTACGGGCTGGTTCCGCACCCAGCATGACGGAGAGCGCTGGTGGCTGGTCGATCCGGCGGGCTATGCGTTCTTCTCCCACGGAGTGTGCTACGGCACGCGCATGGGTGAGTTCGGCTGGTATAGCGGCATGGAGGGCTTCTATGAAGGCATGCCGACCCCGGACGATCCTAAGTTTGCAGGCGCGTTTACGCACCCGGGACTGATTGCGGAATACGTCAAGCGCCACGGCGTGACATCGCGCAGCAACGAATGGATGATCAACCCTGCGCGGGTGAACATGATGCGGGTGTTTGGCGACAACTGGTGGGAGGCCTGGCGGCAGATCGCGACCCACCGCTTCCATCAGTGGGGGCTGAACACCACGGGCATCGGCATTGTGAACTTCACGGACGAGCGGGCCGAGGATTTCCTGCGGCTTTCGAAGCTACCCTACGCGGTGACGCTGAAGCGCTTCCCGGTGACGAGTCACTTCATCTTCCGCGACTTCCCAGATGTATTTTCTGAGGAGTATGCGAAAAACAGCGAGACCTTTGCCCGCAACGAGCTGGCCCCGCTGGCGAAGGACCCGTACCTTATCGGCTACTTCCTGCACAACGAGCCGGAGTGGATGTTCCAGGCAGACTGCTGCGTGGCGCATGAGCTGATGGTGAAGGAGGAGCCGCTGGAAAGCCGCCGTCACATGCAGGGCTGGCTGAAGCAGCGTTACGCTACGGTGGAGGCGCTGAGCGCGGCATGGGGGCTGAGTCTGACGGAATGGGACGACCTGCTGCGTCCCGTCAGCCGCACGGCGTGGCAGCCCACAGAGCAGGCCTGGACGGAGATGAAGGCCTATGAGCAGGAACTGATCATGGCCTTCGGCAAGGTGCCGCTGGAGGCCTGCCGCAGGGTAGACCCGAACCATCTGTGTCTGGGTCTGCGCCATGGCGGCTTCTCCGACAAGGTGATTGCCGGCAGCGCCATCTTCGATGTGTTCTCCTTCAACTGCTACAAGACCTCATGCAGGGAGATGCTGGAACGCACACGCTGCGCCAACAAGCCCGTGCTGATCGGCGAATGGCACTTCGGGGGTCAGGAGATCGGGCTGATGCGCACGGCCCTGCTCAGCTGCGTGACGCAGCAGGAGCGCGGCAAGGCCTACCGCCGCTACATTGAGGAGGCTGCGGCCTGCCCCTGGTGCGTGGGCGCACATTATTTCGAATACAACGACCAGAGCCTGCTGGGTCGCTTTGACGGCGAGCATATGGCCCACGGCCTGATCGACGTGACCAACCGTCCCTACCCGCTGGTGAAGGATATTGCCCAGGCCAGCGATGAGCTGTACGATGTTCTGTGCGGCAAGCAGGCACCCTATCAGACGGAACTTGCCATGGTGGAGCCGCATTGGTAAAGGACAAGCGATAGGAGAGGAAAAGCAAAATGCTTCTGCAAAATGACAAGATCACCCTTTCCATGAATGAACGCGGGGAAATCGAAACGCTGTCCATGGCGGGCGGAAGGAATATCATCGCCCGCTCCACGGGGCTGTTCCGTGTGGTGCTGCACAAGGGCGACAACTGGGAATGCACGGCGGTGGCGCGTGACCAACAGCTGCGCATGGAAGCGGACGGCGACACGCTGCGCCTGACGGTGGACACCCTGCAAACCAGCGAAGGTCCCCTGCCGGTGAGCATCCGCATGCAGGTGAAGCTGGAGGAGGATCGCCTGCGCTTCAGCGCGGAGCTTGAGAATCGCAGCGACGCGGTGGTGGACGAGTGGATCTATCCCCGGGTGGGCGTGATCGAGGACATGGAGGGGCAGCGGCCTGATCTGCTGTATCCCTTCCACCTGGGCGAGCGCATTGCGGATATTGGCGCGTATTTGCAGGGCCTGACGGATCGTACGGTGCTGCATGAGGTCACCGGCACTTATCCCGGCTACCTGTCCATGCAGTGGATGCTGCTGGAGGCCGGCAAAACCTGCCTGTACCTGACGGGCCGGGATCGGAAGCTGCATGTGACCTCTCTGCGGGCCAAGGGCTCGGAGCGGGGCGGCGTGACCCTGGAAATGAACAAAATGTCCTTTGTGCGCCCCGGCGAGATGTGGGTCTGCCCGGACTACATCGCCCGCCTGTACCACGGCGACTGGCTGGAAAGCGCCCGGGAGTATGCCGCGTGGGCATCGACCTGGCGCAAGCACAGCCAGCCCAAGGAATGGATGCGCCGCATGAACGGCTACTTCCTGGTCATCAACAAGCAGCAGTATGGCGACGAGCTTTGGCCCTACGACACCATCCCGGAGCTGTATGAGCATGCGCAGGCCCACGGCTTTGATACCCTCGGCCTGTTCGGCTGGTATCACACGGGCCATGACAACGGCTACCCCGATTTGGAGGTCAGCCCCACCATGGGCGGCGCGGAGAAGCTGAAGGAGGGCATCCGCGCAGTGCATGCCAAGGGCGGTCATGTGACGCTGTATTATCAGGGCCACCTGATGGACGTGGCGTCGAAGTTCTACAAGGAAAAGGGCTGCCACCTGGAGGGTAGGACCCGCTGGGGTACGCCTTACTATGAATATTACGACAAGTATTGCGCCAGCGATTACCTGCACTTCTTCTCCAAGAAGCCCTTTGCCACCATCTGCCCCAGCTGCACGGAGTGGCATGACCTGATGGCGCAGCGGGCGGACTGGGTGTATGGCTTCGGCGCGGACGGCATCCTCTACGACCAGATCGGCGGCATGCCTCCGTATCCCTGCTTTGACGAGAGCCGTCATCATATGGAGGATCGGCCCTCCTTGTCCCACACGCAGGGCCGCATGAAGCTGCATCAGCGCATTCGCGCTCAGGTGGACACCCATGAGAACTTTGCCTACATGACCGAGCATGTGACCGATGCGCACTCCACCTATCCGGACTGCCTGCACGGCATCGGCAGCCATCCCGACGCAAAGCCTGCCGATCAGCAGAAGGGTCCCGGCCCGCGGCTGATGCCCGAGCTGTTCCGCTACACCTTCCCGGAAACTATGATCACCATCCGCAACCCCAAGCCCTATGTGCGGCGGCGTGACGCCAACTACGCCCTGACCTATGGCTTCAAGCTGGAAATGGAGCTGCGCTTCGCCACCGATCGGGAGCTGATCCGCGC
>CAKTYE010000098.1 GCA_934631985.1 uncultured Clostridia bacterium
GTATGTGGCATCGAACCCCGGCGTTGCCGACGACCCGCTGGGCTTTACCTTTATCGGCGATAAGCAGCGCCTGGCGCACGACCTGCTCGAGGTGCGCTTTATGATTGAGCCACAGATGGCGAGCATGGCGGCCGAGCACGCAACCGACGACCAAATTGCCTGCATTAAAGAGCTCTGCGACGAGTCCGAGCGTCTGGCCGCCCTTGGCGAAGACTATTCTGCCGCCGACACTGCATTCCACAACGCCATTGCCGAGAGCTGCGGCAACCTCGTCGTCCCCCGCCTGATGGGCGTGCTCAAGGCATCCGTTCCCCTCTTTATCGACGTTACGGGCAAAAAGCTCGTCGAGGAGACCATCCGCACCCACCGCGGCGTGGCCGACGCAATCGCCGCACGCAACCCCACCGCCGCGCACGACGCGATGTATCTGCACCTGGTCTACAACCGCAACATGATCGCGGAGGGAAAGCAGGGGCAGTAGCGGCAAAGGCGCATGTTGCCTTTATCAGATAACGGCAACATGCGTTGCAAGCTTATTGACGCCTGCGCTTATGACGTACTTTACGGCGGGTATGACTGTCTTGCCGCACTCGATATTTGTGTTGGCCTCAGGATGCAGCAGGACACGCTCGCCCGACATCTCGCCCACCGCTTCAACGCGACACACCTTATCGGTATCCTCCAGCGTCACCCAGTGATAGTCTCCCGGCATGGCAAATCCTGCATCATAGGCAAGACAATCGACCGTACTCGTGACTACATGGCCACGCAGCTGACCGCCTGCAAGAGGAATGACTTCGGTCACTACATCGACACCCGGGCACGGACTCCAGTGTGTCCGCACGGCACGTTGTCCGTTGTCGAGCGTTATGACTTCGCTCTTTTCGACGCCGTCGCGAACAAACACGCGCCCACCGACCACAAACGAAAGCATGCTATCGGGCGCCGCCTCCTCAAGCGTGCGTTGCGAGCGCGCAATACTAAAGCCAAACTGGCTCGAATAGGCAAACTTGCTGTACTTGTTGTCTGACTGGGCAAAGGGATGCCCCGGGGTGCGACCGCTCGGATAGAGCGTCACCTCTCCCTTAGCATCTCGCGATACTAAGGCCGTCTTTCCCAAGGCGTCGTCGATCGCACATGCAGAGGGCGCGAGCTCAGATACAGGCACACTCCAAAACGCGTTGTTCTCGGGAAGCGCCAGACACGCAAACGTCATCAGGCACCAGTAGGGCGAACCGGCGGCATTGTATCCCTCGCACATGTGCTGATTGGGATATTTATAGCCCAGCGAAAGCACGTGACCGTTGTCGCAAATGCGGCCGTAATCCCATGCCTCAATGTTTCGAGTTATTAAGCCCTTGAGTCGTGCGGCATCAAAGCCATCCCCCAGGCACACACCCGCTGCCGCAGTAATCGACCAGAAGCCCGACTGCGCGAACCGGTAAATCATCGAGCGCCCATACGGTACCGCCTCGCCACGCGCAGAGAACAACTTAATGTAATCGGCAGCAAACAACTTGAGCCTATTGAGATAGTTAGCAGACCTCACAACATCACGGTTTCCGAACTTCCAGATATAAAGAACCGAGAAGAACTGGAACGTCATGGCATTGTAGTAATCGGGCAGGCCTGTCGGACCATCCTTGTACCAACCGTCATCGCAATAAAAGCTGTCGAGTTCCCTAAGGTCATTGTTCAGGATGTTCTCGTCAAAAGACATGCTGAGCTCGCGCAGGGCAAGGTTAACAAGCACTTGAAACCACAACCAGTTACCGGCAGGGCAACTGTGCTCGTTGATTTTTCCCAGCCACGCCGCGGCACGCTCACGCTGCCCCTCCGTCAACGGCTCCCATAGCACATCGGGAGCGAGCAGAAGGGCATAGGCGATAGCCGCCATCTCGACAAACTTCTGGTCATGATCGCGGCAGTCACCCCAATAGGCATCCGACTGTGGATCGGTTCCGGCAATCAAACCGTTGCAATACGTATGTTCAAAAAACTCGTCGGCGCTACGCGATCCACCGGCCCAATAGGGAGCAAGGCCCCACAAAGGCCGAGCCCAAGCCTCCATGGGGATGACCTCATTTTCGTATTGTGCTCCCCCGCCCACGAGCTCGATACGCGAACAAGACGCATCATAGTGCCTACGCAGCGGATGTAAGTAGTCGAAAAGTATCTTCGAAAGAGCATTTCTGTCCATACATCAATCTCCCTCCATGGATAGCTCGTTCATAAACAACAGTTCCTATCCACGCGCGCGAGCGAAGAGCCTCAGCTTGCAAAACATATCCTCTAGAACAAGCCGCTCGTTTAGCGACCGATACACCCTGATCGTATGTGCAGGGTCGGGGGGCATCGTATAACAGAGGGTGTCAACATCAATGCCCGGCGCTGGAACCAGGTCGTAGCAACCCTTTTGTTCGGCAAGCAAAGCACCGACGACTGCCTGATCCCCCAATACCCAGCTCTCGGGATTCACCCAGCCCTTTTTGCCAACGTTCTCCTCGATAAACCGTTCTAGCTGACCCATAAGATGGGCGCCGAGGTCGCCTTCGCCCGCAACGCGAAGCCTAAGCTCGCTGACAGGAACAGCAAGGCGCTTATATACGCCGGATGGAAACTGCCATATGGGAACGCCAGAGCCAAACACCTCGATTGCCGCTCGAACGTCACGTGCCAAATTTGCCTCGTGACCGCCACGGGGATAGCGACCGCCACCGGTCCAGAGAACGGTCAGTCGGTCCCTAATCTCCGGATGAGCGCGCAGTGAGAGGGCAACATCGGTCAACGCACCCATGCACAACAAATACAATGGCCGAGCGTCATCCGACATCGCCTCACAAACGATAAGATCGATCGCTGACTTGGGAAAAGCCCCAGAACCGGACGGCGTCCCACGTCTTTCGAACGATTCCAGTGCCTCCGAAGCCCCCATCGCCAAAACGATGCCATCACCGAGGCCAACTAGATGGTGCAACGTCTCGATTTCCCCCATGGAAGCCTCGACGCTTCCCGGCACTCCAAAATGCCCAGCGATTATGCCACGCACATCGAAAGATGGCGTCAGTAGCGCATGAGCGATAGCGAATGCGTCATCTGCCTCGTTTTTCGCATCGCTCAGGACAATAACCCGAATGCGTTTTTCGCCTGCCATAGCAACGTGCCTCCAATGTCTGATCACATTCAATTGATCCATCCGTGATTGCTCCGAGCAAAGCGCTGGATTAAATAGTGCACCGAAAGCCGACTTCTATTTTTTGCAGAGCACCTCAGCAACGACCTCGGACCGCTCCGCACATCGAGGGCCGCGGAACGGCTCACCGGTAACGCACTTATAAACGACGTCCTTCTTTAAAAGAGAGCCGTTCACGCCCATTTGGACAAAAGGCTTCCCGGCATTCTGCGTGTCAGGCTCGTACGAGATCTCGCAATCATTAAACTCGAGCACGCCGGGCACCGCCTCGTTTCCGTTAAAGAACGAGCTCATGGTCACACCCTGTACCGAACAGCCGTCAAAGTGCACGTCAACCAGCGGTCGCTCCGTCTGATAGCCCTTCTCGGATCCAAAGTCGTAATTGACCAGGCGGCCTGGATTAACAAACGAGCAGTTGTGCAGACGCCAATTACACGGATCGCCGCGATACACGTCACCCGCCGGCGAGTAGTACTTAACCGCGGCATGCATGTGATGAGTTCCCTCAAGAATGTGTTCGTACTCGCCCGGACCCACAAAGCGGCAGGAATCAACCAACAGGTTCTGGCAGCCCAGACGGATGGCGTTGCATGCCGTATTGAGCAGGCAGTCCTCAACGACGACGTTGCGCGCATCGAAACCGGCAACACAATCATCGCCGGTCTTGAGCGCGCAGGAGCGAATCGTGACGTTGTTGCAGTGATGGATGTTGAAGCCGTCGTGACCGCCCAGAATGCTCACGCCCTCGGCGAATACGTTATCGCATGAGTCAATCTGGTGGCTCCAGTTGGCGCCGCGCTCAAAGGTGTAGCCCCTAAGCGTCACATTCTGGCAGCGGCAGATGCGGATACCCATGGCACCGCGGAAACCTTCCTCGCCCGCGGGGTCGGTGCAGTCGACACCATCGAATGAGCTGCCGGGCTCACCGATGATGGCAACGTTTTTCGCATCGGCGATAGTCAACAGCGCACGAGTATAGTGCGGCGGAAGACGCTGGATACGCACGATCTCGGGGTCGGTCGCATAGCGAAGCGTGGTAGGGATATCCCAGTCGGTGTAGTCCGCAATATTGTCGGAGCCTTGAATTATGGCACCGGACTCAAGGTAAAGCTCGGTATCGCCATACATACGGATAGAGCCCACGCGATACGTACCAGCAGGCACAATGATGCGCGCACCCCGCGCATCGCGCGCCTGGTCAAGAATCTGCTGAAACTCAGCCGTTACGCGACCCTCGCGATCTGACAGTTCGGCGGGGACATGAAAAGTGGTGAATGCCATGACAGTCCTTTCGGTACTTATTTGAGACCTACAAATCGATCGCACCATGCAATCTCGATCGGGTCATGTTTGATGGGAAGAAATGAGATGGAGAGCATTGAGTACGCCGACGAGCCCAAATCGCGGGGATGCCAGTGGTCGATAAGCACAAACAGTCGGCCTTCCGCTTCAAAGACGCAGGTGGCCTGACCGTCATAAGTGCTCCGCGCGCGCTCGCCCACACAAGGATTGTCGATAAGCTTCCAAGGGCCGATGATATCGGGGGCGTAGCCAAACAGCGCAGGATTGGAACGCCAACCTGTGCAGCCACTCGTCAGCAGATAGAACTGGCCATGAGTAGCGAAAACGCAGGGCGCCTCGCGCTCCTGCTCGGGAAACACGCGGGCATAGCCACCCGAAACACCCTGATAATCAGGTGCGAGCGGCGCGACGTGAAGCGTCTTGTTGCCCTCAGAGCTACAGATGAGATACGCGCGCCCGTCTTTCTGTTCGAACAGCGTGAAGTCCCTGCTGTCCTGGTTACAGGGCTTGATGACGTTGACGAGCTCAAAGGGGCCCGTCGGGCTATCGGATACGGCGATGCCGACCCCGGCCAAACGATATTTGGCATCATCGGCATGGAACCAGAGGACGTACTTCCCAGTTTGGGCGTTATAAAGCACCCGCGGGCGCTCCATGACCCCGGAGGGCCTCAGGGCATCGACGGTACTTTCGGCATCGGGTTCGAACACCAGACCACAGTCGTCCCACGCAACAAGGTCACTCGAGCGATAGCAATGGATGCCAATCGAGTCCATGCGGCGGTCGACCGTGACGCCCGACTTGTCCTCGCCGTACCAGTAGAAGACCGTCTTGTCGCCCTCGGCAACAGAAAGAATCCAGCCACCGTGCGCTTGAATAGGTCGGCCCGATGCGTCAGTCCAAAGAGTGCCGTTTTTGAGATAGCTCATCGCGTGGCCCCGCGATCGGCAGATTCTGAACGACGCCCCCAGACCTCAATCTGACTCAGGCCGGGAAAACCGTCCTCGTCACGTTTTACCAGCTGCTTGAGCTTGGCCCACGTGATCCGCTTACCACCCAAGCCAAACGTTTGGCGCTCCCCCGTCTTCTCAAGCGCAAGATCAATCGTCGATCCATCGGAGAGCTCAAGCTTTGCAGACTCCCAACACGTATCATGCGGATAATCGGCACGCAGATACAGGCGCAGCTCATCGGCAATCACCGGCTCGCCGAAATCGATCTTGAGCCAGGCATCCGACCTGCCGGCAACGCCCCACGACTCGTGCGGCCAGCTGCCATGGCTCGAGGTCTCAATCACCCCGTCAATCGCATTGCGAGCAATAAACTGAGGGTTGTCCATGAGGATGTTCGAGCTCGCGTGTGGATAAACGCCCGACACGCCTTCATGGTCACAAGAATTGAGCGACAGACACCTCCATCCATCCGCCTCACGCTTGTCCACGACACGCACATAGGCATAATGGCGCTCGTCTTCAAACGCCCAGCCTTTTCCATAGGCCTTTTGAAGATCGCCGAGCGGAATGGGGAACTCAAAAGCACCTTGTGTCATAAGTACGTGGCTCTCGGCAAGCGAGGCATCGAGCTTCACAACCAAGTGTGCCGGCACGGCATCGCATCGAACGACCAGCTTGTCTCCCGGCAGATATTGCCCACGCCACGACAACGTTACCTCGTCATCACGTTCGTCGCCATATATGACCTCGCCCGTCTGGCGGACCAAGCTCAGGCCGACATTGGCCATAAGATTTCCCTCCTAACGATCTTGATACGAAAAAGAACCAAACGTTGCGGTCGCAGTCTTGTCCCACATATCGACACAGGTAAGACCGACCACTGTTCCGGTATAGGCGCCAAATCCCAGGTGCTCGTCGCTCATAATGGAGGCGTCGAACACTAGGAGGCTTCCATCGGATCCGGCAACGCAACGCCACTCCCCGTCATCAAAGGCATAGGAAAACACAAGGTCATAGCCATCGACCGATACGCCCAGACGTATCGACTCAATCGCATCCGGTACCTCGACTCCTGCATCACCCAGCGGCATGCTAAAGGCGCCCTTGTCGCAAGACAGCACCTGAATGACCCTGCATTCGCGCCCCTCGTCCCAGCCGACAAACAAATAGTGGAACGCACGGGAATCGTATTCGCAGATCAAGCCTGCCGTCTGGTTATAGTGGGAGGGTTCAAACTGCATAGAGCACTCGGCGCGCCACGCATGACTGCGTGCGCGCTGCACCAATTCGGAACGCTCGTATGCAGAGCTCGGCGAGTCCCCGCCTCTAAGAGTGAGGCCCTCAGAACCGGCGTTCCACCATCCACCAGAGATGCGGCGGGAGCAGAGCCAGCCGCTCTTCCAGAGATCCTCGTCGGCGGCAAAGTTTGTCTCGTATGCAAAAAACGTGCTCGGCGTAGGCATATCGCCCGCCACCTCAAACGTCTCCGGCGCGGCAATACCGCCATTGGCCAAGCGAGGCCAACCGTCTTGCCACACAACCGG
>CAKTYE010000099.1 GCA_934631985.1 uncultured Clostridia bacterium
GGATTTGAACCCTAGGTGGGGTATAAGCCCACACACGATTTCCAGTCGTGCGCCTTAGACCACTCAGCCAACTCTCCGAGTATCCGCTGTTCAAGCGGCGAGATTTATATTAGCACATCTTTCAAAACCTGTCAAGCGAAAAATGAAAAAAATTTGGAAATAATTTGCCGCCTGCAATTTGCATGGATAGAAAACGTAGCGCATAGATTACATAGGACAAAGGGGGAAGGGCCATGGGCAAAGAAAAATGGACGGCCTGTGCGATAGTATTACTGTGTTTGCTTAGCTGGCCCTTAGGCGGTGGCGAAGCGGCATACAGTGGAAAATACCTGATCTGGGTGGACATTCCCCGAAAAACGTTGACACTGTATGAGTATCAGCAGCCCATACGTCAATGGCCTGTAGCAACTGGGGCAACTGATACGCCGACGCCTATCGGCGTTTTCTATATCAATAGTCGGTTTGCTGGTGAAATGACAGGCTTTGGCACATGCTTTCTTGGTCTGAATGTGCCTTGGGGACAATATGGTATTCATGGGACCAATGCACCGTCCAGCATTGGCAGCAATGCCTCTCACGGGTGTATCCGCATGTATGTGAAGGATGCTGAGGAGCTGTACCGCATGGTGCCGAACTGGACGCAGGTCGTTCTGGAGGGCGGCCCCTACGGTTGGCTGGATGCTTCTCTGCGGACGCTGAAAAACGGCGACTGCGGAAGTCATGTGCTGGCGGTGCAGCTGCGGCTCCGCGCACTGGGGTATTATCATGGATGGCCTGATGGGCGCTACGGCAGTGCAACGGAAGCAGCAGTGCAGGCAGCGCGGAAACAGCTTGGACTGTCTGCTGACGGAAGCGTCGATTGGGCGTTTTATCAGGCCATTGGATTGACATTGTTTGAATAAAGAGGTGAGCGGATGAATTGGCAAGAGACCAAGGACTTTCTGTCGCCATGCTTTCCGGAGGAGGTGCGGGACGAGCTTGCTTTGCTGTATCCGGGGGAGCTGCGGGAGATTCGAATTCGAGTGAACCAGCAAACGGTGCTGATTACATCTGCGCGAATAGCGTCGCTTCAATGGCGGCCGACCAAGGCGGAGGTTGAGCAGCTTGCGGAAGCCTTGTCCGGGCATGGACTGTATGCCCGGGAATGGGAAGCACGGCAGGGTTTTATTACGCTGTGCGGCGGGCATCGTCTGGGCATGTGCGGACGAGTTCAGATGGAGCGGCACGGCATGCGCGGCATCCGTGATATTACGTTTCTGTGCCTGCGGATTGCGGCACAGTGGCCTGGTGCGGCGGACGCGCTGATGCCATGGGTGCTTCAGGATGGACAGATCCATGCCGCGCTGATCATCGGCCTGCCCGGCACGGGAAAAACAACGCAGCTTCGCGATCTGGCACGGCAGTTGGGTGCAAACGCGCTGGGACTGAATATTTGCTTGGCAGATGAGCGGAATGAGCTGGCAGCATGCGTGGATGGTATCCCGCAGTTGGATGTCGGCGCGTGTACAGATGTGCTGCAGGGCTGCCCGAAAGCAGAGGCGGTGGGCTGGTTCCTGCGTGCCATGCGGCCACAGGCATTGATCACGGATGAGCTTGCCAGCGCGGAGGACGCAGCTGCAGTGCTGGAGGCAGTATATGCCGGCGTTCCCGTGCTGGCAAGCGCACATGGAAGCGGTCTGCACACGCTGGCTCAGCGCCCGATGCTGGCTTCTTTGATGGCACGTCGATGCTTTGATTATTATGCTGTGCTGGATGCCGAGGGCAGCGGACAGGTAACAGCACTCTATGACCGGGCAGGAACGCCGATCCCATGGCCGTAGAGCTGCGCGTTGCGCTTGCCATGGTGGCAGGAATTGGATGCGGTGCGTTGGGAATCCGCCGTGCGGCGCTGCTGGCCCGGCGAGAGCGGGAACTTGCGCAGTGGGTCGAAGGCTTGCAGCGCCTATCACTCCTGATGGTAGAAAGCGCCGCGCCGCTGCCGCAGCTGCTGGTGCAGGCCGCTGCCCGCAGCGGAAGCATCTGTCAGACCTTTGCCGCAGTTGCCAAGGCGATGCAAAGTCAGCCACAGCTTTCCGCAGCGCAGGCATACGATCAGTTCGGAGCTTGCTTCTTGCAGCCATGGGCGCAGGAGACCGATCAGGCTTGTGTTCATGTGCTGCTGGAAGGGCTGGGCCATGGCTCATTGGCATTGCGAAAGCAGGCAGTGGACCAGGCGGCGCAATGGCTCGCACAGGCACAAGGACAGGCGCGCGAGGCTCAGCAGCGCAACGGGAAGCTGGCAATTACGTTGGGCTGGACGGCAGGAGCCTGCCTGACGCTGCTGCTGTTGTAGAAAGGGGAGGCGGTAGGGGTGCAGATTGATTTGCTGTTCAAAATTGCAGGAGTAGGCGTTCTGGTCACTGTGATCGCTTCAGTGCTTGCACGAACGGGCCGCGAGGAAATGGCAATGCTGACCACCGTTGCAGGGCTGGTCATCGTGTTGCTGATGGTGGTGGAATTATTTGCCAATATGCTGACGCAGGTCAAAAGCATATTTCAGCTGTTTTGATGCTGGAGGTACATGCCATGGAGATGGTGCGCGTCGCGGGATTCACAGTTGCAGCGGCATTTGGTGCAGCAGTGCTTCGGCGCATGCGCCCGGAAGCCGGCATGGCGATGGCATTGGCGGCGGGCGTAATGCTGCTGACGGCTGTGTTGGGACGCATGGAAGGCATTGCACAGGCTATGCAGCGCCTTTGCAGCCAGGCGAAGCTACAGCCGACTTACATCCGCACGATGTTCAAAACGGTAGGGATTTGCTTTTTGACAGATGCTGCATCCGCCGTTTGCCGCGATGTTGAGGAAAACGGGCTGGCGGTGCGTGTGGAGACAGTTGGACGTGTTCTGGTGATGGCGGTTGCTGCGCCGGTGCTTGTATCGCTGCTGGAGCAGCTCATGGAGCTTACCGTATGAAGGTCTTGCTTGCAGCATGTTTGTGCTTTTTCCTGAGTATATGGCCCTGCGCAGCCCAGGCCGATACGCTGGAGAATGGCATGCGTACTGCGCTGGACAAGCTGGAGCTTACGGACATTGAGCAGGCGATTCAGGGGCTTGGCGAGCCTTTCGCAGGCATAACGCTTCGGGATGCGCTGCTGAAGATGGCCCGGGGCGAATGGACGATTTCCGTGGAAACGTTGCTGTCTCTCTTGTCTCAACGGTTTCTGACAGCGCTGACAGGCAGCTGGTGGCGCATTACGCGCCTGCTTGTACCGGCACTGGCATTGGGCGTATGCAACGCATTGGGCGGAAAAAGCTCAGGGACAAAGCTTGCGGGATATGCCTGCTTCCTGCTGGTTGCGGCCTTTATGGTGCAGGATCTTTCGGAGCAGGCGCGGCAGGCTACGCTTGCCGTGGCACAGATGAACAGCGGCATGCAGCGGCTGTTCCCTGTGCTGCTGACACTATTGGCAGCGGTCGGCGGCAGCGGAAGCGCCGCACTGTTTCAGCCAGCCGTGGTCGCTGCGGCGGGAGCCATGACCACAGCGATCAACCGGGTAGTGCTGCCGCTGGCAACGGCCTCGGCACTAGTGTCCATGGTAGATCACTTAGGAGAGGAGCATCGCTTCAGCCGCCTGTCAGGACTGCTGCATACGGCTGCGGCGTGGACGCTTGGCATTTGCTTCACAGTGTTTCTGGGGGCCATTATGACCCAGGGGATACACGCTGCAGTAGCAGACGGCGTGACCCTGCGGACGGCGAAATATGCGCTGGACAATTTCATCCCGGTGGTGGGCGGACTGTTTGCGGATACGGTGGATACGCTGATCGGCGGCAGTGTGCTGATCCAAAATGCGTTAGGAACGACAGGACTTTTGCTGATCCTCGGCCTGTGTCTTACACCCCTGACGCAAACGCTGGGTGCAGTGGTGCTGTATCGCGGCGTTTCGGCGGCATTGCAGCCTGTGGCGGAAAGCCGCCTCCTGGAATGTATGGAGGCTTATGCAAAGGCATTGATGCTGCTGTTTATCATTGAGCTGTGCGCGGCGGCAATGTTTATGCTGCTCATTGCACAGGTGCTTGCCATGACCAACTTGACGGTATTGCTCCGATAGGAGGATGCTATGACGTGGAAGGAGCTACTTTGTGCATTTATGGGCTTGGCTCTGTGCTGGGCAGGAGCAGAAAAGCTGCTTCGGGCGGATAGCCCCATGACAAAGGCGGCAAGGATAACCTTCGGCCTGCTGGCAATGACGCTGTGGCTCACAGGACTGCGGGCGTTATGCTTGCAGCAGGCCCTGCCGGATGCTCCGGCAAATCCGCTTTTTGAGGAAACGGGCAGAACAGACACGGATGTTCAGGCAGCTTATGCGTCACATGCTGCTTGGATGGCGGTGCAGGCGCTGCATGATGCAGCCTGTGACGGACAGGTTGAAGTGGCGTTTGAGCAGGAGCAGGGCATGCAGGTGACGGTGCGCGGCATAACATCCGAAGCAGATCGTGTGCGAAATACCGTGGCGAAAGCGCTTGAAATCTCCGTGGAGGCGGTGCAGGTCGAATGAAGGATATGCTTGCAAAGTGGCGGGAGGCCTGGGCAAAGCTGCGCCGGGACGGCGGGCTGCTGCTGGTGATCGCAGTTGCGGCAGGCTTGTGTCTCCTGCTGCCGCAGAGCGGGCAAAAGCAGGCTGCGACCGCCAGTGAGGAGGAGCTTCGACTGGCGTCGGTGCTTTCATCCATGGCAGGGGCGGGGAAGGTGGAGGTCGTGGTGCGATGGGCGGAGGAAGCAGCAACAGTCACGCAGCCCGGAACGCGCGTTCCGCTGGGAGCAGTTGTGGTGGCACAGGGGGCGGAGGACATTGGCGTGCGATTGAAGCTCATTCGTGCAGTAACAACTCTGCTTGACCTTGAACCCGGCGCAGTGGAGGTATTCGCAATGGAACAGGAGGGAGTGCCATGAAGGAATGGGTACGCAGGCATAAGCATGGGCTTGCCGTGGGTGGAATCGTTTGCTGCCTGCTGGTATGCGGCGCGCTGCTGCTGAAGATACATGCAGCAGGAAGCCGCGCAATCGTGCTGCCGCAGGCTGCTTCGCAGACGGAAGCAGTCGATACGTTTGCTGCTTATCAGACGCGGCGGGATGAAGAACGCAAAACGGATCGTGCTGCGTTGGAGAAGCTCCTGGAAAGAAATGATCTGGATACAGCGTCCCGGCAGGATGCTGCGGCAACGCTAGCCCGGATCGTAGACTGGAACGAGCAGGAGCTTGCATTAGAGGGGGCCTTGACCAAGAGCCGGTTGTCGCCGTGCATTGCAGTGCGGAGCGAGGGCATGGTAACAGTGGTAACAGACCGCGCAGAGCTGAGCGAGGGAGAAAGCGCCCTGCTGCTGACCTTGTGCGAGACGCATTGCGGTGTGTCCCCCGAGGGAGTCAAGGTCATCTGCACCGGCAAAAAAGTGCAGTGACGACGTTTCAAAAGGGCCGTGAAGGGGTAAGCTAATTCATGCTCGGGGCATCGGGCTGGGACTTTCTTTTTGGCGGCAGATATGGTATGATACACACGAGGTGAACACACATGGAACGAACAGGCGAGGTTGTTGCCGTACAAGGTGATAAACTGGTCGTACAGTTTTGCCGTCCGACGGATTGTGAAAAGTGTCATGGCTGCATGGGCGGACAGGCCCAGCGCCAGCTGATGGTGCAGGGGCATGCACAGATAGGGGACACCGCCGTGGTGGAGATGCCGACGCAGAAAATTATCAAGGCATCTGCGCTGGCGTATGTTTTTCCCCTGCTGGGCTTGATGGCGGGGCTGTTTCTGGGCGCAACGTTTTTTCCGACGGCGCAGGATGCAGCCTCTATCATCGGCGGCCTGATCGGCATGGCGATCCCGTTGAGCGTGGTCGCGCTGACGGAGCGCAAGCGCCGGGCGGATGCGTCCTGGCAGCCCAAATTACTGCAAGTGATTCCTAAGAGCCAAGAGGCAGAGTAAGGAGGAGAATATTCATGAGCGCTGTGACTGAGCTTGCAACGGTAGAAACCTTTAGTGAAACGGTATTGAAGGCGGAAAAGCCTGTGCTGGTGGATTTCTGGGCCACCTGGTGCGGGCCGTGCCGCATGCTGGCTCCCGTGGTGGAAAGCCTGAGCGAGAGCTATGCTGGCAAGGTAGAATTCTTTAAGGTGGATGTGGACAAGTGTCCCGATCTGGCGATGCGCTATGGCATTATGAGCATTCCTACCCTGATGCTTTTCAAGGGCGGCAATGTGCAGCAGAAGGCTATCGGCGTCCAGCCGGAGGATGAGCTTCGGGCGATGCTGGATAAGGCACTGTAAGGCAATGAACATGCAACGCGGCAAGGGAGCGGATACCTGCTTCCTTTGCCGCGTTTTTGTGATGAAAGCGGAAAAAATAACTTCTTCCATGCAATTTGCACCAAAACAGTTCAGCAGAATCGAAAAAATCTTGTGCGATTATTCGCTGGTATTTTTTGAAACGCCGTGCTATAATATATTGACATTATATCGTCGAAGACTGTGCGCAGAGAAGCGACAGCGTACGGTTTTTCCATAAAGTCTGTCCAGGCAGGCGGCGAAGGCTGTTCCTGCCGTAAGTGTTCTATGCGCGGATGCGTTCAGGTGCTTATGCCGGAATGCGGCCCGCGCCATCGGATTCCAAGGATTGGCTTTTTGCGCCGGGAGCGACGTCTCTCCGACGCTTGCGCGATTATCAACATTTTTTTCGAAGGTTTGAAAGGAGGTTCCCTGTGAGACAGAATGTTGTCCCTGTAAGCAAGCTGCGTATCGTTTCTCTTGGCGGCGTGGATGAAATCGGCAAGAACATGACCGTCTTTGAATATGAGGACGATATTGTAGTGGTGGACTGCGGGTCCATTTTCCCGAAGGA
>CAKTYE010000100.1 GCA_934631985.1 uncultured Clostridia bacterium
TCCAGACCGGCGACCATGCGCAGGGTGGTGGACTTACCGCAGCCGGAAGGTCCGACCAGCACGATGAATTCCTTGTCTTCGATGTCCAGGCAGAAGTCGCTGACAGCGGTGACGCCGCCGGCATAGACCTTGTAAATGTGGTTCAGAGATACGCTTGCCATAATTGTTTTCCTCCTCCGAATAAGAAGGCGATGTAAGGTACCGAACCGCTCGGCCTGCCGCCTTCAACTGCAATTATTATACCGATTTTCTACCAAAAATGAAATTGATGAAACGCACAAGGTTTTCCCCTCCCCTTTGTTCACGATGCCCAGCGCTGTCAGAAAGTCGGGCTTTCTTTGTGGAATATGCACAAAATCATGTACATTTCTGCCCGTGCGGCTTTCTTGCGTGTTCGCCTTGCGCTTCCAGAACATTCATTCTATAATAGGATACATCAACCACAGGGAGGCAGCAGACGGCATGAACGTGGATCAGCTGGCGGAGAAGCTCCGCAGGGACAATCTTTTTATGGAGAACGTGGTGCGCTGGGAGGAAATGCCCGCCCGGGAAGCCCGCTATGGGGATTTTCCTGCCACGCTGGATGCGCGTCTTCTGCCCGTGCTGCGCCAGCGGGGCGTGCAGCAGCTTTACAGCCATCAGGCACACAGCATCGCCGCCACCCTGCGCGGCGAGGACGTGGTGGTGGTCACACCCACGGCCTCTGGCAAAACCATGTGCTACAACCTGCCCGTGCTGGACAGCATCCTCAAAAACCCGGATGCGCGCGCGCTGTACCTTTTCCCCACCAAGGCGCTGTCCGCCGATCAGGTCAGCGAGCTGTATGAGCTGATCCAGGCCATGGATGTGGACATCAAGACCTACACCTATGACGGCGACACTCCCGGAGCGGCGCGGCGGGCCGTGCGGCAGGCCGGACACATTGTGGTGACCAACCCGGACATGCTGCACAGCGGCATTCTGCCCCACCACACCAAATGGGTCAAGCTCTTTGAAAATCTGCGCTACATCGTCATTGACGAAATTCATACCTACCGCGGCGTGTTCGGCTCCAACCTGGCAAATGTGCTGCGCCGCCTGATGCGGCTGTGCGCCTTTTACGGCAGCCATCCGCAGTTCATTCTGTGCAGCGCCACCATTGCCAACCCCAAGGAGCTGGCTGAAACGCTGACGGGCCGTCCCGTCACGCTGATCGACGATAACGGCGCACCCATGGGCAAGCGGCACTTTGTGTTTTACAATCCCCCGGTCATCAATCGGCAGCTGAGCATCCGCAAGGGCGTGATTCCCGAGACCCGCGCCATTGCGGGCATGCTGCTGAAATGCGGCATCCAGACCATTACCTTTGCCCGCAGCCGACTGACCGTCGAGGTGCTGACTAAATATTTGAAGGACCTTGTGCGCGACCCGCTGGGCAATGCAGGCAAGGTGCGCGGCTATCGCGGCGGGTATCTGCCCACTCAGCGCCGGGAAATCGAAAAAGGCCTTCGCGCGGGTCAGATCGACGCGGTGATTTCCACTAATGCGCTGGAGCTGGGCATCGACATTGGCGCGTTGGACGCCTGCGTGCTGTGCGGCTATCCCGGCACCATTGCCAGCGCATGGCAGCAAGCGGGACGCGCGGGACGGCGCAAGGGAACCAGCATTGTGTTCTTCATTGCGTCGTCCGCAGCCATCGACCAGTACATTGTCAGCCATCCGGACTACTTCCTGCACCAAAGCCCGGAAAACGCGCTGCTGAGCCCGGACAATCTCTACATCTTACTGAGCCACTTCAAATGCGCCGCCTATGAGCTTCCCTTTGAGGACGGCGACACCTTCGGCAACGTGGCCTCCACTGGCGAGCTGCTGGACTATCTGGAGGAGGAGCATATCGTGCGCCATGTGGGCGGTCGCTATCACTGGATGGCGGAGGATTTTCCCGCTTCAGAGATTTCCCTGCGCTCCGCCGCCAGCGAGAACTTTGTCATCATTGACATTACCGACCCGGCCCGTCATCGGGTCATCGGCGAAATGGATCGCTACACCGTCCCGATGCTGCTGCATGAAAACGCCATCTATATGCACGAGGCCCAGCAGTATCAGGTGGAAAAGCTGGACTTTGAGGCCTGCAAGGCGTTCATCCGCCGGGTGGACGTGGGCTATTACACCGATGCGGACCTGAATGTCAGCCTGAGCCTGCTGGATGTGGAACAGCAGGAGGAGCTTCCCGGCAATGCTGTCCACGCCCTGGGCGAGGTAAAGGTCACCACCCTGGTGACCATGTTCAAGAAGATCCGCTTTGACACGCACGAGACCCTGGGCTTTGGGCATGTGCGCCTGCCGGAAATGGATATGCACACTACCGCCATGTGGTGGACGCTGCCAGACGAGCTATGCGCCCGCTTTGCTAGCGATACGCTCAAAAACGGCATGATGGCTGTTGCCAATCTGCTGCGCATCGTCGCGCCGCTGTATCTGATGTGCGCCCCCCAGGACGTGGCAGTGGTCTATCAGGTGAAGTGTCCCTTTACGGATCGCCCCACCATCATTCTGTATGACAACTGTCCCGGCGGCGTGGGACTTGCCGTCAAGGCCTACGGCATGCAGGGCCTGCTGCTGGAAAAAGCCCTGCAAATTGTCTCAGACTGCCCCTGTGAGCAGGGGTGTCCCTCCTGCGCAGGCCCTGTGGGCGAGATCGGTACAGACGGCAAGGCCACGTCCAGGCAGCTTTTGAAGGAGATGATCGCATGCCTTTGAGCCTGCGTGACAAGCTCCGTGCGGTAGGCGGCCCGCCGAAGCCCGCCGCCGCGCCGCCCCCGCCTGCCCCGACGTACTGCTGGCATACCAGCCGTCTGTTGCCGCTGGACTGCGTTCCCGGGGCCTGGGACATTCCCATGGACATGGTGCGGCTGATGGAGCCGGGCGAGCTGCCCGAGCCGTTGCTGCCTGAAAAAATCCTCTTTTTGGATACGGAAACCACGGGACTGAGCGGCGGTGCGGGAACGGTCGCCTTTCTTACCGGCATCGGCTACCTGACAGAAGACGGCTTTCTGGTGCATCAGTACCTCATGCGTGATTACCCGGAGGAACGCTTTCTACTGGAAAACATCGCGGCAATCCTGCCCCAGTTCGATGTGCTTTGCACCTTCAACGGCAAGAGCTTTGACCTGCCGCTGCTGCAAAGCCGTTTCCGCATGAACCGCATGGATCCTGCGCCGTTGGATAAGCCCCACATCGATCTGCTGCACCTGGCCCGCCGCGTGTGGAAGCTGCGGCTGGGTCGCTGCAATCTAGGGCGGCTGGAGGAAGCTATCTTCGGTGAACCCCGTGTGGACGATCTGCCCGGGAGCCAAGTGCCGGAGCGTTATTTCAGCTTTCTGAAAACGGGCCAGTTCAGCCTGCTCACAGATGTGCTGGATCATAACCGGCAAGACATTGCATCCCTGTGCCATCTGCTCACCCACATGGCAGAAATGTACGCCTCTCCCGAGCTGCAGAAGCACGAACAGGACGTGTATGCTATGGGTGTGGCGCTGGAAAAGCAACGTCACATTCCACAGGCGCGGCGATGCTACAAGCTGGCCTCCCGCGGGTTAACCCGCGCCGCCAGCCACGGACGGCTTGCGCAAAGCTACCGCCGCACGGGCGAGATCGAAGCTGCCCGCGCCGCCTGGCTGGAAATGATCCGCCTGAGCGAGGGCTGGGTCACCCCCTATGAAGCGCTAGCGAAGATTTATGAACATCAGGACCGGGACATTGACGCGGCGCTGGACGTGACCCGGCGGGGACTGGCGCTGCTGGCCGAGCCAAGCCTTCATACGCCGGAGACTGTACAAGCAGCAAAAAATGCGTTACAATATCGTTATGCGCGTTTAAAGCGCAAGCAGGAAAAGCAGCGCACGCTTTTCCCATTAAGCAAAGACAGGAGATGTTGACATGGGCGCCTTCATGGCAAATTGGAAGGGACAGAAAGCAGCCCGGTTAGTTGGCAAGGGACAACCTGAGGAAGCGCGGAAGATGTTCGCCGATGCCTACAAGGAGGGCATGACGGATCCCCGTCTGCTGCTGGCCTATTCAGTGCTGCTGATCCGTGCCGAGGCGTATGAGGAGGCCAAGGAGCTGCTGGTGAAGACGCAGAAGGCTCCCGGCATCAACGCAGAGCAGAAGCAGCAGCTCTTTATGAACTATGCGGTCTGCTGCTTCAAGTTAGGCAGCACCCAGCGGGGCATTGAGCTGCTGGAGCGGCAGATACTGCGTCAGCCCACGGGTCTGCTCTATGAGACGCTGGGCTGCCTGTACATCGAAGCCTGCGAAGAAGCTCACAAGACAGGCAACGAGGCGGAAGCCGACAGCTATCAGCAAAAGGCGATTGACCTGAACAAGGAAGCCGTTGCCTATGACGATGAGGACCCCGTCATTCTGGACAACATGGCACAGACGTATTACCGTCTGGTCGGGGACAAGGCCGAAGCCAAGAAGTATTTCGACGCTGCGCACAAGATCAAGCCCACGCAGATCGATACGCTGTGGTTCCTTTCCCGCTATGACGTGGAAATGTGCGATAAGGCCGCCGCGCTTGAAAAGCTCCGCACAGCCTCCGAAGGTCGTTTTTCTCCCCTCAACTATGCCACCAAGCAGATGATCGCGGATGAGATCAAGCGGCTGGAAGACTAAAGATGTCTTTGCAAAATCGCATGTATCAGAAAAGCCGAAGGCTGCCGTTGTAGCCTTCGGCTTTTCTGATGCTCTTATCATCCTCCGCAGCCAGTCTTCACGCAGCATCCCTGATTGAGAATTCAAGCCCTAAGGAAGCAGCTTGTACAGCTTCCTTAGGGTGTATTTCTAAAATGAGCCAAGTGCAGCTTCAAGCAAATTTTCATGCACTGCAAGGATGAAAATCGGAGGTTTACTGGATGTAAATCGAGGTTTGAAAGCACAGCAATGCTTGAAAAAATGCCCTCTGAGGAACTTAGAAGCACCCCCTGCACAAGAAACGGGACATCAAGGCTTTTTCAGCCGTGATGTCCCGTTTTGATTTGGTGCAAATAGAAAAATTTACTTTGCAGCATGACCAGTCTGCTTACGCAGCAGCAGCAGTGTCATGCCACAGAGAGCCAGCAGCAGCGCATAGACACCCACCGGCGTTGTATCACCTGTCTTTGGGGTGGGGGGCAACATGTCAATCGTGCGTGTTTCCTCATAGCCGCAGGAAGTACATTGGCGTACTTGCAGCCCTTCCTCTGCCTGCGATGGGGCCTTCTTTTCTTTCCATTCGCCGAAGGTATGAGCAGCGCTATCCTTCTTCAGACCGCACTCGCATTCCAGCCAATGCTTGGTCTCGTCATACTTTTCGGTAAACTTATGCGGCGTGGTCGATAGAATGATTCCGCACAAGCAGGAATGCCAATGCTCATTGTCATCATGCTCCCATACATCAGCCTGTTCCTTGTGCGAATGCTGTGCCTTAAAGGATGTGAAGCTCTTCCCCTTTGCAGCGTCATAGGGTGTGTTCGCTACGCCCGCCGATGTGCCTGTACCCGGGATGCTTGTTTGAATCGGCACCCTTGTAGCCTGCGTCCCGGCTGAAATGTCCAAGTTGCCATTTTTGTACACAATAGGTCTTCCGCTGAGGGCTACAACCGCTGCATCAATGGTCACATCCGCACCATCAATCTCAATTTTCGCAGGAGTGTTGATATTGAACGCCGCAATGCCGCAAACGCTGCCCGTGATCGTAACCTTGCCGCCAGTCAACACGGCTGAACCATCCAGTGCCTGAATTGCGGCATATTTTCCGGTTCCCCCATCTATAAGTACGCTGCCGCCCTTCATTTCAAAATTATTGACGAATGCCAGCACCATTCTTGAGTGAATGCTGCCGGATTCGATGGTCAGCTTAGCCCCGGCAAAGCCATAGGGAAGAGATTTTGCTGTGCTGGCAGGCATTTTGAGTTCCAGCTTGCCACCGTTTTTCGTCTCCCGTACAGTCCAATTTGCATTATCAACGCCATGAAGTAGCGGCCTAAAGGTGATTGTCTTCATTTCGACGATGTTTTCGCCTTCCAGTACAATGTCAATATTCCCTTTTGCAACGACCAGGGAATAGCAGGTTGCCGTTGGATCGCATCTTAGATAAAAATTACGAAGCGTCAGCGTGCCGCCGTCCTCTGTCGGTTCCCATTTCCAACCCTCGTCAGACAAATGATCCTCTGCCGCGATGAGCGTTGTGAGATCGAGCGGCTCCGTGCGGGTCGGCGCTTTGCTATCCGCATAAGCGGTGCCCACACACAACAGCATGAGTACCATGGTCATCAGAAATGCAGCTTCCCAGAATCTCCTTTTGTTTGACATGTTCCCAGTCCTCCTTGCATAAAGCACCAATACACTCCATATTTTTGATTATAATTCGGTATGTTCCAAATGTCAATCATTGAAATGTGCATTCAATGTACTTTTTGTATGAAAAAAATGACTGATGTTTTTCGGCATTGGGCAGATGCATAGCTGTATCGAAGGCGTCAGCAACTACAAGGTCGGGCTTTCCGTAAAAGCAGGACAAGATTATGGACTCATTGCAAAGGAAAAACCTCACTATGACAAGCGCAGTTCTTGCCATCGATCTATAAGCTGTACGATGGAACAACCCTTGCAGCCTTTAAGCGCATTCTTCTTCCCTACATAAAAACGGCGAGGCCCTTTTTCAGGCGCCTCGTCATTTTTCCATATAGCATCTATATTTATTTTCTGCTCGGTCAGGCTAGTTCCCGCGTCAGCTCATACATCATGATGCC
>CAKTYE010000101.1 GCA_934631985.1 uncultured Clostridia bacterium
CTCTTCTCATATAAAAATGCCCCCTATACAGCTTTCAGTGTTTTATTTCACTGTTCGCTATATAGGGAGCATATCAGATCCCTCGCAAGGCGCTTTTGGGTATTCCATGGAAAAGGCTTCAATGCAGCTTTCTCGCCATAATATCGGGGTTCACGCAATACATCATGGCGTTTTCCCGGGAGATACGGCCCTCGTTATACAGGCGCAGAATATCGCCGTCCATGGTCTGCATGCCGTTGGCACTGCCCGCAAAGATCATGTTATCCAGCTGATGCACCTTGCCGTCGCGAATGACGCTGGCGATAGCCGGGTCTACGCGCATGACCTCAAAGGCAGGCACCAGCGCCCCGTCTATGCCGGGGATCAGCTGCTGGGAGACGATCGCTTGCAGCACCATGGACAGCTGCACACGCACCTGCTGCTGCTGGTTGGCGGGGAACACGTCCACAATGCGGTCGATGGTCTTGGCTGCGCCCACGGTGTGCAGGGTGCTGAGCAGCAGGTGGCCTGTCTCTGCGGCGGTCATGGCGGTGGAGATGGTCTCAAAGTCGCGCATTTCACCCAGCAGAATCACATCCGGGGCCTGCCGCAGGGATGCGCGCAGGGCGTGGGAGAAGCTCACCGTATCGGTGCTGACCTCCCGCTGGGAGATCAGGCATTTCTGGTGGGGATGCAGGTACTCAATGGGGTCCTCAATGGTGATGATATGCCCCGTCCGCTCCCGGTTGATGCGGTCGATCAGGCAGGCCAGGGTGGTGGACTTGCCGCTACCTGCAGGGCCGGTGACCAGCACCATGCCCCGCTTCAGGGCGTAAAGATCCATCACAGCCTTGGGGATGCCCAGCTTGCTTGCGTCCGGGATGCCGAAGGGTACTGCCCGCAGCACTGCGCCGTAGGAGCCGCGCTGCCGATAGGCACTGCAACGGAAGCGTCCCACCGAGGCCAGGGCGAAGGAGAAGTCGTCGTCGCCTGCGCTTTCCAGCCGCTCCATGGATCGGTTGCCCGCCAGGGCGTAAATTTGGCGGATCAGCTCGGTGCAGTCCTGCACGGAGCATTTCTGATCCTCCAGACATTCCAGCACGCCGCGCACCTTGGCCTTCACCGAGGTACCGGGCAAAATATAAATATCTGAGCCGCTTTCCTCCATGATCTTGCTCAGTATGCTATCCAGCGCGATCAAAACGATTCCTCCTCCCCGGTGCTGCGGGGCGCGGTGGCAAAGCTTGTCACCCGCATGCGTGTCTCCGCGTCATAGGGCAGCAGCTCCACGGCAACGCACAGCTCCAGCTTTTCGGTGGCGCTGAAGCTGCGTTCCCAGCCAATTTCGGTGGCCGTCCAGCCCAGCTGCTCCGCAGCTGTTGCGCAGGCCGCGTCATAGGATGCTTCCCCCTGGCTTCGGGCCTCCAGCCAGGCAGCATCCAGCGCCGCCAGGCAGTCATAGCCCTGATCCATGGCAGCATAGACCGCCTCGTCCACGACGGCCGCCCGTCTGGCGATAGACAGCTCCGAGCGGGCGGATGTATAGCTGACCACGCTTAATGCGGTCAGGCACAAAATGACCAGGATCATCATCAGGGAAGTCGCGCCCGTGCCGATGCGGTAGGCTCCGCCGCTTTTGTTCATGGCTGCGTTCCCCCTTCAAAATAGCCGCCTGCGGTAAGGCTTGCCAGGCCGCGGCCCGTGCTGTCCTGCGCGGCAAGCTCCACGCGCACACGCACACCGCCGGACAGCTCCTGACGTTCCACCTGCGCGGTATAGGTGGTGCGGTCCTCCGTCAGCGTCCAGGCTTCCTGCGTCTGCACAAAGCCTGCCTGAGCCAGATAGGACTCTGCGTCCGCAGTCAGGGCCAGCTCCTCCGCAAAGCCGCTGAGCCGCTCATCCGCCCGGGAGACCATGCCGGCCTCCTCGGTAACCAGCCGCGCCTTGGCAAACACGCTCAGCGAGATCGCCGCCGCCAGCGAGAAGAACAGCACTACCACGATCAGCTCCACCAGCAGCACATTGCTCTGGTATCCCCGCGTTTCCTTCATGGCGTTTCCTCCCCGCTGCGCAGGGCCAGCGTCACGTTGAGCTGCTCCCCGTTTTCCCGGGTCAGCGTCAGCGTCAGCCGCCGTCCCGTTTTTTCACCCGTCAGGGCGGTCACATTGGCAATATGCTCGCCCAGCTCCGGGTCAAATTCCTCCTCTGGCTCACAAAGCTGCTCCAGCAGCGCGCCCTCATAGGTGAAAATGCGCGTTTCATAATCGCCCTGGCGCAGGCACAGCACCGTTCCCGTGGCTTCCTCCCGCAGGGTCACTGCGCCGGGGGTATCCGCCGCGCGCACCTTACCCCGCAGATAGCCCGTCAGCACCCGCTGATCGGCATAGGCGCTCACGTCCGTGTTGATGCCCATATACCCGCGCACACTGAGAAACACCGTCATCAGGCACATCAGGGCGAAGATGACCAGCAGCAGAAACGCAAACAGTCCGCTGAAGGTATGATTGCGCGGCGTCCAACGCTTTGCCGTCATCACTCCGCCCCCCTTACCAGCACGCGAATATCCGGCAGGATATTGTCGGCAAACGCATCGTATTGCAGAATGAACATGGATTCGTCATAATGCAGGCCGTAATGCTCCGTCAGGTACTCCACGCTGTCTGGGTATACGCCCTCCACGCTGTAGCAGGCCACTGCCGCGCGAAGCGCTGCGTCCTTCAGCCTCGCCTGACGCTGGGCCAGGGTCTTTTCCTCCATGGTTCCCACCTGACGGAGCATGAACGCCGTCAGGGCCGCAAAGATGCACAGGGTGACGATCCATCCCCGGCAGCTTTTCAGTTTTTCCAGCACCGCATGCATGGCGCGTCTCCCTTCCCTTTACTTTGTATCCATCCCTGCTCACCGATCAGCCGATCGTTGTCAGAATGCTGACCATGGGCAGCATCACCGCCAGCAGGATCGCGCCGATAATCAGCGACAGCACCGTCACCAGCGTCGGCTCGATCAGGCTGATCAGATGTCCGATGCGCTCGTCCATGTCGGCCTCATAGACCTCGCTGAGCTTATCCATCACCGCGTCGGTCTTGCCCGCCGCAAAGCCCAGACGGATCATCCGTCCGTACAGCGGGTCGAAGATGCCCGCCTTTTCCACGGCCTCGGGGAAGGAAACGCCCTCGCCGATGGCGTCGCGGCAGGCCTTGATCTTCTGCCGGGAATCCTCGTCGGTGAACACGCTGTCCAGCAGCTCCATGCTTTCCTCCAGGGGGAAGCCGCTGCGCAGCATCATTTCCATAATGCTGGCGAAGCGGCTGGCGGTCATCATGGCCCGCAGCCTGCGGATCATCGGGAACATCCGCCCGATAAACCGCTCAGCCTTTTCCCGGTCGGCCCTGTACCAGATCAGCAGCGCCAGCAGCAGCAGGAACAGCACGCCCAGCACAATCAGCACGCCATAGCCCAGGCCCATGCCGAAGCTGACCAGTCCGCTGTTCTGCATCTGGCTGACCTCGCCCAGCTCACCCAGCACCTGACGGAACACCGGCAGCACCCGCAGCATCAGCACCGCAATGACGCAGGCCATCATGACCACCAGCACCAGCGGATAGGTCACGGCGTTGCGCACCGCCTTGCGGATGTTGTCCTCCCGGGCGTAGTAGCCGGACAGCCCATGACACACTTGCTCCATTTCGCCCGTGCGTTCGCCCAGGCGAATCATCTCCTTGGCGTAGACGGGGAACAGCGAGGAGGCCTTCATGCCCTCGTACAGGGAGCCGGTCTTCTCCACCTGCTCTGCCAGTTCCTTCAGTTGCGCGTCATAGGGGGTGTCCTGATAGTTTTCCGCCAGGGATCGCATGCCCTCGTGCAGGGGAATGCCTGCCTGCAAAAGCAACTCCACCTGCTGACAGAACAGGCTGATCTCCGAGGGCGTCATCTTTGCCCGCTTGCTTTCCATGGGCGCTCACCTCATTCTTCAATAAAATCGTTCGGTGGTGTAGGACTTCACGTTCATGTTGGTGACCTGGGCGGTGATGTCCAGGCGCATCCACTGACCGCCAACGTAAACCTCGTTCCAGGAATGGTACGTGTTATCGGCATAACCGATGACCAGCTTGGCGGGAATGCCCTGTACCCGCAGCATGGCGGCGGCAAGGCTGGCATAATCAAAGCAGATGCCCATTTTCCCGGAAATGACGGATTCCAGATCGGGCAGGTAGCCGCGCTGCACCGTCAGCGCCAGCACATAGTCATAGCTGACGTTGGTCTTGATCCAGTCCCGGATGGCGCGCACCTTATCCGCCGGGTCGGTCAGGTCAGCACAAAGCTGCTGGTCGATGCCCACCAGCGCGCTGTCCTGCGTATAGCTGACATACTGGCTGGGACACAGGAAGCAGGCGTTTTCGTCATTGAAAGCGCTGACCTTGATCTTCTGGCTGGATGCTGAGGAATACTGGTTGCCGCTGGCCTGCTTGAACACCTTCACCGCATAGGAGCCAGTACCCAGCTGCAAGGGGAAGACCTCCCATTCGCCGTCG
The DNA here is from genome assembly GCA_934631985.1 of uncultured Clostridia bacterium. Classification (GTDB taxonomy): domain Bacteria; phylum Bacillota; class Clostridia; order Christensenellales; family Aristaeellaceae; genus Egerieenecus. The sequence continues at coordinate 4,512 of CAKTYE010000101.1, forward strand.
CTGTTCAGGTCATAGGTGTAGGTTTGTTTATCCTTTTCGATACGCAGCTTGTAGCGCTTGGTGCCCTGTTTCTGGCGCACCATGATATAGCCGTCCGCCGCGTTGCTGTAGTCGATTTCAGTGCCGCCCTTCTTTGCCACCTTGTCTCCGCTGGCCTCGGGCCACACGGTGCTTTCGCAGATTGCCGCCGCAGCCATGACAAATACCGCCAGCCAAATCAACAGCAGGCGGTATCGTTGCAGGCCCCTTCGGAAAAATGCGTTTCGCTTCATGACCCCTGAATGCCTCCAGACAATGGTCCTTCATAGAAAAATCAGGTCACTATCAGCATACGTCAAATTTCCAACTGCGTCAAGAATTTTTCACAGAAATGTAAAAGGCCCCATGCTTTTTGCCGAATAAGGTCAGGCCGCAGCATCATTCCCGATGGAAGCTGGTGGCGATAAACTTTTCCCGCTCCGGCAGGCCGAACTGATCCTTGCCCAACTGGATGCTCTTCATCAGAAAAGCCATATTGCGGCCCAGCGTGCGCATGGTCTGCAAGCCCTCGGCATCCTGCTGAACCTCCTCGGCGGTGTTGCCGTAGACCATGTTCCAATACTGGCTGCTGGCAATGGGCATACGGCTGATGGAGAAATACTTGTTCAGCACGTCAAAGGAGGATGCGTTGCCGCCCCGGCGGCAGGTGACCACCGCCGCACCCACCTTCATGGTTTTGTCTATGCAGCCTGTGCTGCAAAACAGCCGATCCATGAAGGAGATCGCCGTTCCCGCAGGGGAGGCGTAATACACTGGCGCGCCGATGACGAAAGCATCTGCCTGCGCCAGCTTCGCGGCAACCTCGTTCACCTCGTCATTGAACACGCAGCGGCCCAACTCGCCGCACTTGCCGCAGTCGATGCAGCCGCGAATGGGCTTGTGGCCCACATGAATCAGTTCCGTTTCGACGCCCTCCGCTTCCAGGGTGTGTTGCAGCTCCGTCAGCGCAGTATAGGTGCAGCCATGGGCGTTGGGGCTTCCGTTGATCAGCAGTGCTTTCATGTCATTTCCTCCTTATTTATGGTAGCGTTCTCCGGCCTCGATCTTCATGCAGCGGTAGAGCTGCTCCAGCAGCATCACCCGCGCCAATTGGTGGGGAAAGGTCATTTTGCTCATGGACAGTTCCTCGTCGGCCCGCTGCTTCACCGCGTCCGACAAGCCCAGCGACCCGCCGATGACAAACACCATGCGTCCCACGCCCCGGCATTTCAGGTCGCTGAGGTGGCGGGACAGCGCGGGAGAATCCCACTGCTTGCCGGGAATGGTCATGGCGATGACGTAATCGCCCGGGCGGATGCGCTGCAAAATAGCTTCGCCCTCCCGCTGCATTACCTGCTTTTCCAGCGCTTCGCTGGGGGCGGCAGGCTCGGGCAGGTCCGGCAGCTCCACTTCTTCGAGGCGGCAGAAACGGCTCAGACGCTTGACATATTCGTCCCGCAGGGCGCGGAATCCCGGCTCCTTCAGTTTTCCGACGGTGATGATGGTCAGCTGCATGGGGGTAAACTCCTTTTGAGTGCTGTATTTATATGTAGAGACAAGGTCTGGGCCGCAAAGGTGCGGCGGCTCGACCGTGCGGCAAGGGGTGTATCCTCAGTCAGCCCCACGGGCTGACAGCTCCCTCTGCGGAGGGAGTCTTTTGGTGGAGGGGGCGGCAGGTTGGGGGCTTCAGCGCAGGGTCGTGTAGCGTTTGCATGGAGCCTGCGGGATTGCCCTTCTAATAGATAAGCGCCTTGTCGCTGCGAATTTTCAAAAAAAGCGTCCTCTCTCCGCGAGGGAAAGAGGGCGCTTTGGTCGTTTCGTCTTGGTAGGTTCGCTTACCGACGCATAGCGGCAAAGCACTCGCTGCAGTAAACGGGGCGATCGCCCTTAGGCTCGAAGGGAACCTGAGTGGGCTTGCCGCAGTTGGCGCAGATCGCGTCATGCATCTCACGGGGAGCGCCCGCAGC
>CAKTYE010000102.1 GCA_934631985.1 uncultured Clostridia bacterium
TTGCCTTTTCATCCTCCTGCGCAGGCTCCTGCGGCGGGAGCTTGCTGACCAGCGCAGATTCCACGCGATGGTCGGAAAGCTCCTCCACGCGGATGTGCAGGCCCGCCGCATCCACCTCGGGATGGGTGCCGTCCTGGGGGATGGTGGTGAACTGATCGAAGATCAGACCGCCCAGCGTGTCGTAATCCTCCTCGGTGGGCAGCTCCACGTCCAGCGCTTCGGAAAGCTCCTCCAGGCTGACGCTGCCGCTTACCCGCCAGAGGTTATCCTCCAGCTTTACAATGTCCGCATCGTCCTGCGGGTCGGTCTCGTCGTAAATGTTGCCGACGATCTCCTCCAGCAGGTCCTCCATGGTGACGATGCCGCTCATGCCGCCGTATTCGTCCACCACGATGGACATATGGATCTTCTTTTGCTGCATGTCGCGGAAAAGCACGTCCGCCTGCACGGTCTCGGGAACAAAGTACGCCTCGCGCAGCAGCTCCTGCAGGGGCTTCGGATGCTCCGCGTGGTTGTTCAGCAGGAAATCGCGGGTGTTCAGGATGCCGACAATGTCGTCCATGTCCTTGTCATAGACGGGGAAGCGGCTCAGGCCCGTGTCCAGGATGGTCGCAATGATGGTGTCCTTCGTATCGTGAATGCTCAGGCTGGTCACGTCGGTGCGGTGGGTCATCACATCCTCGGCAGAGCGATTGTTGAACTCGAAGATGTTTTCGATCATTTCCTTCTCATTCTCTTCGATCGCGCCGCTTTCACCGCCCATGTCCACCATGGCGCGAATTTCCTCCTCGGTCACTTCCTCGGGCTGCGCGTTGGGATTGATGCCCAGCAGACGCAGTACGCCGTTGGTGCTTTTGCTCAGCAGCCATACGATGGGGCGGAAAATTTCCGCCAGCACCAGAATGACGCGCCCGCTCAGCTTGGCGACCTTCTCCGGCTGCTGCATGGCGATGCGCTTGGGAACAAGCTCGCCCAGCACCAGGGTGAAGAAGGAAAGGATCAGCGTGATGAGGATGACGCACAGGGTGTTCAGCAGGGTGGGATCGATGGACGCGCCGGCGTTCAGGATGGCCTGAGACAGTCGGTTGGCAAAGTTTTCCGCAGCAAAGGCGCTGCCTAGGAAGCCCGCAAGGGTGATGCCGACCTGGATGGTGGAAAGAAAGCGGTTGGGGTTATCCGACAGCTGCAGCAGCATGGCGGCAACTTTGTCGCCCTCCTCCGCCTGATGGTGGAGCTTTGCGTCGTTCAGGGAAAGGATCGCGATCTCTGTGGCGGCAAAGTAAGCGTTGACCAGGATCAGCAGTAATTGGAACAGTAGCGGGCCGCCTATGGGGTCGGGTGCCAAAGAAAATTCCTCCTTTACAAATACGGGGATGTAAAAACTACCAGTTTCTATTATAGCACAGACAGGGAAAAAAAAGAAGGGGGAGGACGGCGTTCAAAAAAGCCGCCTCCCTATTTGCTTACAATAGTTTGATGAGCATCGTTTTCTGCTCGTCCATTTCCACCACCAGCATGCCCTCCTTTTCAAGCTGCTTCATAATGTCCGAAAAGCGCTTGAAGCCGATAGCCCGCTCGTTGAAATTGGGATAGGTGGTGAGAATATCCGCCTTGAGGATGGAGGGATTCACCCGGTCGAAGCCGCCGTCCTTGTAGGCCTTCAGCTGGGCGGCAAAGGCTTCCCGCCAGTTCTCCCGCGTCAGCTGCGGGGCGGTCTCCTGCTCGGCAGTGTTCAGGCTGACCATCACGTTGAAATTATCGTTCTTGATTTTCAGATTGCCGAACTTCGCCGCCAGATTGGTCAGCAGCTTGCCGAAGGTGGCGCAGCCGTAGGCCTTTTCATTGAAGTCCGGACGCAGACGCAGCAGCACGCCCTTCAATTCACTGGCGTACATTTCATCCTTGTCGGACTGCTCCTCAAAAATGGAGCAGAGCAGCTTGTTTAGCTCGGCCTCGTCCATGCTCTCCTCGCTGCTGGCCTGCTTGCTGCGCTTGCTGGCGGCGGGGGTAGACACCTTGCGCCCGCCTACGCTTTCCAGAAACTGGAACTCGTTGCAGGCGTTGATGAAGATGGTGCTGGCGGCTTCGCTGCGGCTGATGCCCAGCACAAACTTGCCCATGGCCTTCAGCCGACCCACCAGCGGCGTGTAGTCGCTGTCACCGCTGACGATGCAGAAGCTGTCGATCAGCTCGTTTTTATAGGCGACCTCCAGCGCATCGATGACCAGCTGGATGTCCGCGTTGTTCTTCTGAGAAATGCCGTAGCGCAGGGAAGGCACCACTGTAAAGGTGTTGCTGAGCAGAATTTCCTTCAGGTCGCTGAAGCGGTCGGTGTAGCCGTACACCTTGCCCAATAAAATATCGCCGCGAATTTTGACCTTTTCCAGAATGCTGTTCAGCGTGGCGACCTTTGCGCCGCAGTTTTCAAGGTCAACAAAAATGGCAAATTTGGAGGTACTCAGGAAAAAAACCTCTTTTCGTTTTCAATGTTTTCAATTTCTTTAAGCATACATAAATCGCTTGGGAAAGACCTCATCCGTCGCTGTGGCGACACCTTCCCCAGAGGGGAAGGCGAAGGGGCCTCGATGCGGGGCAAGGGAGGAGAATTATTGCCTTCCCCTCTGGGAAAGGTGGCTGAGCATCGCGAAGCCGGATGAGGTTTTTCGACGCTTACAGCGTTCTTAAATACGGAAGGTAAAGCGGTCTCCGCGGATCAATTGCAGGGAGGTATGCAGGGGATGCCCGTTCTGGTCGTAAATGGCTTCCCGCAGGCACAGCAGCGCTTCGCCGGAGTCCACTGCCAGCAGCTTGGCCTGGGCCGGGGTGGCATGGCACAGGGAAATATCATGCACGGCCTGCTTCGGCTCCACATCCTTTTCTGCCAGCAGCGCATACAGCGAACCGGACAGGTCAGCATCCATCAGCCAACCGTAGCTGGCGGGGAAGCGGTTCGTTTCCAGCATGACGGGCATGTCGTCCGCCAGACGCAGGCGCACGATCTCAAGGGTCTGCTCCCCGGCGGGGATGTTCAGCTCGCTGGCGTCCGGCTCCTCCGGGTAGACCCACTGGGCGTGGATCAGCCGGGTGGAGGGGGTGCAGCCCATGACGCGGCATACGTCGTGGAAGCTGTTCACATCCCGCAGATCCTTGCGGATGCGGGGAACGCCCACAAAGGTGCCCTTGCCCTGATGACGGTTGAGCAGCCCCTCCTGCGTCAGCTCCGCCAGCGCCTTGCGCACGGTGACGCGGCTGACCTGATAGGTATCGCAAAGCTCCTGTTCGGAAGGAATGCGGCTGTGAACCGGGTAGACCCCACTTTGAATATCGCTGCGCAGCTTTTGGATCAGCTGCTTGTACAGCGGGCTGTAGCTGTCCGTGTTCAGAATCTGCTTCTTCATGCTCCACACTCCTTGCTGAATAATATCAGTATACCATTCTTTGCCTGAAAATGCCATAGCTTTCTGGACAAATCCAGGGGGGAAGGGTACAATAGAGCGCGTAAGTCTGCAACACAGGAGAGGAAGTGCGTCCGTGAAGGAAGCTGCAAGCGTTTCAGCCTGCATTGTGCTGTACAACTCCGGGGAGCAGGTGCTGGAAACAGTGCGCTGCCTGGAGGAAAGCGAGGTTCGCCCGGAGCTGTTTGTGGTGGATAACTACATGAAGGACGGGATGGGCGAACGTATCGCAAAGACCTGGCCGCAGGTGCATTATCTGCCGCAGCAGGAAAATCTGGGCTTTGGGCGGGGCAACAACGTGGTGCTGCCGCAGCTGACCAGCCGCTATCACCTGTTGTGCAACCCGGACGTGACCTTTCCCAAGGCTCTGCTGGGTCGCATGACGGCCTGGATGGATGCGCACCCCGAGGCGGTCATCCTGACTCCGCGGGTGATGAATCAGGACGGCACCGAGCAATTCCTGCCCAAGGGCGAGGTAACGGTGCGCCACCTGCTGGGCGGTCGGCTGGAAAGGCTGGGCGGCTGCTTTCGGCGCTGGCGGCGGGAATATACGCTGGCGGATGAGACCATCACCGCGCCGCGGGCAGTGCAGTTTGCCACGGGGTGCTTTCTGCTGATCCGCACAGAGACGTTCCGGCAGCTGGGCGGCTTTGACCCGCGCTTTTTCCTTTATCAGGAGGACACCGACCTGAGCCGCCGCGCATCGGCGCTGGGACAGATCGTCTACCATCCGGAGATGGTCATTACCCATGCGTGGGCGCGGGAGAACACCCGCACCCTGCGGGGCAATCTGCGTCAGGTTCAGTCCATCTTCAAGTATTTCCACAAATGGGGGTGGAAATGGTGATCGAGGTGCTGCTGGCCTGCTACAACGGGGAGAGATACCTCCCGGTGCAGCTTGCTTCTCTGGCGGGACAGACGGATGTGGACTTCCGCGTGCTGATGCAGGACGATGGTTCCACAGACGGCACGCGGGCGCTGCTGGAAAAGCAGACGGCGGATGCACGCTTCCGTTTGGTGGACGACCCGTCCCCGGCGCGGCTGCACGGCGCGGTGGGCAACTTCTGGAGCCTGCTGGGGCAGGCCACGGAGGACTACACGGCCCTGTGCGATCAGGATGACTGCTGGTTCCCTAACCGCCTGCGGGACGGCATGGCGGCGATGCAGGCGGCGGAGCTGCGCTGGGGCAAGCATACGCCGCTGCTGATCCACAGCGACGCGCAGGTGGTGGATGCGGCGGGGCAGGTATTGCAGCCGAGCTTTTTCCGCCATCAGGGGTGGAACCCGCAGGCGGTGCAGCTTTCCCGGCTGCTGGTGCAAAACAACGTCACCGGCTGCACGGTGCTGATGAACCGCCCCCTGCGGGAGCTGGCGCTGGCCCATGGCAGCCCTGCCGACATGTACATGCACGACTGGTTTCTGGCGCTGACGGCGGCAGCCTTCGGGCATGTGGTGTGCGTGCCGCACCCGCTGGTGCAGTATCGGCAGCACGGCGACAATGAAATGGGGGCCAGCGGCGCGAACCTTGCGGTTCGAGGTGCCAAAGCGCTTTCCGCCCGGGAAAAGGGCAAAAAGCGCATGGAGCTGACCTTCCGCCACACGGCGAGCTTCGCCGAGGCGTATGACGGTGTGCTGCCACAGGAGGCTGCGCAGGTGGTGCGGCGCTATCTGGCGCTGGAAAAAAAGCCGAAGCTGCTGCGCATGTGGGGCATGGAGCGTGGCAATTACCGCATGCAGAGCTTCATTACCCGGGCGGGGCAGCTGATCTTCTGCTGAACGTTCAGGCGATTTGTTGGAAAGGATGATGACAAATGTTGACGATGGAGCGGGCGAAGGAACTGATCGACACCATGGTGACGGAGCCGCACCTGATCGTGCATGCGCTTAGTGTGAGCGCCGCCATGCGGGCCATGGGCCAGCACTTCGGCGAGGATGCGGAGCATTGGGCCGCCGTGGGCTATTTGCATGATTATGACTATGAGAAATACCCTGACGAGCATTTGGACCACACGGCTGAGCCGCTGCGGGCCGCAGGCGTGGACGAGGAGGAGATTCGCGCCATTCTGAGCCACGGCTACGGCCTGCGCAACGATGTGGAGCCGCACACGCTGATGGAAAAAAGCCTGTACACGGTGGACGAGCTGACCGGCATCATCCAGGCCTGCGCCCGCATGCGTCCCCATGGCATTGTGGACTTGGAAATTTCCAGCTTTATGAAGAAATTCAAGGACAAGCACTTTGCCGCCAAGTGCAACCGTGAGCTGATCAAGAACGGCTGCGCCATGCTGGGCATGGACGTGAAGGACGCTGCGGCGATCTGCATTGAAGGCATGAAGCCCTATGCCAAGGAGCTGGGCCTGGAAGGCACGGAAGCGTAAAAGCGTACAGCAAAACCCCCGCCGCGGGGGAAAGTCCTGCGGCGGGGGTTTTCATGCCCTTAATTTTTCTTTTCCTGGGCCAGCACCCTTTGTGCGAAGTCCTTGTAAAAGTAGCTAGTGAGGCCCAGCTCCTTCACAGCAGCCATGGAAATGGTGGAGCTGATCACGTTGCCGCCGCCGATGTCGATCTTCACGATGGCGTTCACCGCGCCCTCGTTGATCTCGGTGATGGTACCCTTCAGCTGATTACGCGCGCTCAGTTTCATAGTACTAAGTCGTCCTTACTTCTATCACGCACAATGCGTTTATTGCGCCCCTTTTCCAAGTGGAGATATAATATAGCACATGCTGCGGAAAAATGCACGTTGTTTTCACAACATCTTTTGTAAAAATTCAGAACATTGCGGAGACTTATTTTTCCAGCAGCGGAGGACAAAAAGAGAAAAACTGTACGACAATGGTACGGGGATTTTTGGCAAAATCACAGAATATAGATAAATTCACCAAAAATGCTTGACTTTTTGCGGGGTGAGGGTAAAATAAAATTACCAAAATATAGGAAGAAAAATGGGGGATGTGTAGAGAGAAAATCGAGGAATTCATTGAGAAAAAATGAAAGGGGGAAGTCAAGAAAT
>CAKTYE010000103.1 GCA_934631985.1 uncultured Clostridia bacterium
ATTTCCTTCAGCGACAGCTTTTATGTGGACAGCAACCAGGTATATTTCTGGCCCAAGGGCTGGACCACCAGCGCCTACACCTATATTCTGACCCGCGCCAGCTTTTGGAGCTCCTTCCGCACGTCCATTCTGCGTGTGCTGCTGGGCGGCAGCCTGAACCTGTTCTTCATCATCCTGACGGCCTATCCGCTGTCCAAGAGCAACGACAAGCTGCACTTCCGCAATGTGTATACCTGGTATTTCTTCATTACCATGCTGGTCAGCGGCGGCATGATCCCCAACTATCTGCTGATCGCGAAGCTGGGGCTGCGGGACAGCATTTGGTCGCTGGTGCTGCCGGGAGCGCTGCCAGTGTTCAATTTGGTGCTGATGCTCAACTTCTTCCGCCAGGTGCCGACGGCCCTGGAGGAAGCGGCGCTGATCGACGGCGCGGGTCACCTGCGCACGCTGGTGCAGATTTATCTGCCGGTGTCGCTGCCTGCCATCGCCACCATCACGCTGTTCTGCATCGTCAGCCACTGGAACGCCTGGTTTGATGGCATGATCTACATCACCAGCCCCTCGAAGGTTCCCATGCAGACGTATCTGCGCAGCGTGCTGATCGACATGAACATGGCGGACATGTCCGCCGACGACTATGAGCTGTACGCCACCCTGGCGAACCGCACGGTGAAATGCTCGCAGATCATTGTGGCGACCATTCCGATCCTGTGCGTGTATCCCTTCCTGCAAAGGTATTTTGTCAGCGGCATTGTGCTGGGCAGTGTGAAGGGCTAAGGAGGAACTGTATGATGCAAAAGGTACTTGTGACAGATGAACGGCGAATGCTCCCGGCCTATGCCTCCATGCCTGCCGAGGAACTGCCCATGTTTGCCGAGAACCGGGTGCATCAGCGCTCCAGCGGCAATCCCTATCCCTGCAAAATCGTTGCGCAGGTGGATCGGCAACATCGGGAGGAGCGCCCCTTCCGCGTCATTACGCTGGAAAACGAGTATCTGCGGCTGGAGCTGATGCCTGAGCTGGGCGGGCGCATCTATGCGGCGCTGGACAAGCGTACGGGTTATGACTTTTTCTACCGTCAGCATGTGGTGAAGCCTGCGCTGATCGGGCTGCTGGGCAACTGGATCTCCGGCGGTGTGGAGTTCAACTGGCCCTGCCACCATCGCCCAAGCACCTTTATGCCTGTGGATGTATCCATTGAGGAAGAGCCGAACGGGGCCGTCACCGTCTGGATGAGCGAGAACGAGCCGCTGAACCGCATGAAGGGCATGGTGGGCGTTCATCTAGCCCCCGGTGAGGCCCGGTTTGACACCCGGATGAAGGTCTATAATGGTACGCCTGCACGGCACTCCTTCCTGTGGTGGGAGAATGCCGCCGTGCCGGTGAACCCGCAGTATCGGCTGGTATTTCCGCCGGATGTGCATTATGTGCAGTTCCACTACCGCAAAAATGTGACCACCTACCCCGTGGCCTCGGGGGTGTACAACGGCATCCGCATGGGCGACGGCGTGGATATTTCCTACCATAAAAATACCCATCAGCCTACGTCGTATTTCTGTGCCACCTCGAAGTATGACTTCTTCGGCGGCTATGACGAGGGCAAGCGCTGCGGCGTGGTGCATGTGGCGGATCGTCACGTTAGCGTAGGCAAGAAGATGTTTACCTGGGCGTATCATCAGCTTTCACGCAGCTGGGAACGCGCCCTGACCGACACGGACGGCGCGTATGCCGAGCTGATGGCAAGCAGCTATTCCCTGAATCAGCCGGACTTTGCCTGGCTGATGCCCTACGAGAGTAAGGAGTTTTCACAGCTGTGGTATCCCATCGGGGATGTGGGAACACCCCTGTGCGCCTGCGCGGAAGCGTCCTTCTCGGTGGAGGCAGGCATGTTGAAGGTGCAATGCACCGTGCCGCTGGCGCATGCCTGCCTGACGGTCAACGGCGAAGCGCATACGTTGAATGCCGACCCAGAGCATATTTTCACGCTGCCGCTGGCGGAAGAACTGCGCTCCTTTTGCCTGACGGATGAAGCAGGCCGGGAGCTGCTGCGCTACGAAAAGCCCGCCGAGCATGAGCTGCGGGAGCTGCCTGCTACCATCCCGGATAATCCGACGCTGGATCAGCTCAAAATGGCACAGGAGCTGTATTTGCTGGGCGCGCATGTGGAGCAGTACCGCGACCCGGCGATTCGTCCCGCCGCCTATTGGCGGGAAGCACTGTGCCGGGAGCCGGATCATCTGCCTTCCCTGATTGCCCTGGCAAACGACGAGCTGGCGCACTTCCGCCCGGAAAAGGCCTGGGAACTGGCACAGCATGCCTGGCGCGTTGTCACCGTGCGCAACTTCCACCCGGAAAGCGGCGAGCTGGACTACCTGCGCGGACGCATTCTGGAAGCGCTGCACCGTCCTGAAGAAGCGCTGGACGCATATTTGCAGGCGGCCTGGGCGCAGGATGCGTGCTCCCGGGCCATGACCCGCGCGGCGATGGTGGAGCTGCGGCTGTCCCGCTGGCATGATGCGCTGGCGCATGCAGAGGAAGCGCTGCGTCAACATGCGCATAGCGAAACGGCGATGCTTGCGCAAATTGTGGCCCTGCGTCATCTGGGTTCGCCGCAGGCGGAAACGGCGCTGGCAGCGGCAGAAGCCTTTGACTGCCTGAATGTGACGCTCCGCGCCTTGAAATATGGTGCAGCCCCGGCGCTGTATGCAACGCTGCAAAGCGATCCCTGCCAGTCTGCGCTGGACATGGCGCAGGACTTGACCGATCTTGGTGAAACGGCGCTGGCGGCGGAAATTCTTGGCGGTCTGCCGCAGCCCTGCGCCATGACGGCCTATGTGCGCGGCTTCCTGACAGGGGATACGGCGGTGTGGATGCAGGCGGGCAAGCTGCCGATCGGCATTGCGTATCCGCTTCGTCCGCTGGAGTATCAGGCACTGACGGCAGCCATTGCAGCAAACCCGCAGGATGCCGCGGCACTGAACCTGCTGGGCTGTCTGATGTATCACATGGAGAATTACGAACGTGCTGCAGCGCTGTGGGAACAGGCTGTAGAGGCTGATTCTGCGCAGTACATGGCGTACCGTAATTTAGCAGCAGCGTATTACAGCCATTTGGGTCGCCCGGAAAAGGCGCTTCCCCTGCTGGAAAAGGCACTGGCGCTGCATCCCGGCGATGGTCAGCTTGTATGGGAAAAGGGCTATTTGATGACCCGGCTGCATGCCGCGCCGCTGGACACCGCTGCGCTTCTGGCAGCTTCAGGCATCATGCGGGAGGACGTGACACTGGAGCGCTGCCGCGCGCTGAACCTTGCGGGGCAGCATACGCAGGTGCTTGAGCTGATGGCCTCCAGGCAGTTTGTTCCCTGCGAGGGCGGTGAGCATGCCGTTGCCGAGCAGTATATGTTTGCCCATCATGCGCTGGGACGCAAAGCAATGCAGGCAGGCAACCTGCAAACGGCACTGACGCATTTTCAGGCGGCGCAGCAGCTGCCGGAGAACCTGGGGGCAGGTCTGTGGAACGAGGTGCTGCTGGTGCCGCACCAGTATTTCGAGGCCGTCTGTCGGCAACGGCTGGGCGATGAGGCGGAAGCGCAGCGGCTGTTTGCACACATCCTGCTGCTGAAGGTGGATTATTTCTCCAACATGCACTTGCCGGAGCTTCCCTGCTGGCAGGCACTGGTGCTGATGCGCACAGGCCGGGAGCCGCAGGCGCAGGAGCTGCTGGCGGCGCATATGCGTCAGCAGGAGCAGGCCGCAGTTGCGCGGGATGCAGGGTATTACAAAACAACGCCCTTTTTTATCTCGTACATGGAGCCCGCTGAAAAACTGCGCCGTGCGAGCTGTGACTGGCAAAAGGCAATGGCCTGCTGGGCCAGCGGTGATACGGCGCGGGCTGCGGAGCTGGCAAGGGATGCGCTGGCAGGAGAACCTGCGAATTTATATGCGACGTTGATTGCGGATGGGGTGTAATGAGAAAAAGGGGAACCAGGTGCAGTGGAACGGAGTGAAGGAGGGCCGCATCTGGTTCCTTTTTGTGAAAAATTGAGAAAAGGAACGTAGTACAACAAGATGGTGAGTGGATACGCGCTTTGACATTGAAGATGGGAGAAAACTACCTGCCTATAGTTGAAAACACGGATAAGTCCTTTTGAAAAATTGACATTTTCTCCTGCGCTTGGTATCCTTAGCCTGAGGTGAGGCTCATGCAGGTAAGCATTGATCTGGTGCGGCAGCGCTGGCCTGAAAAGGCGGGGTTCCATTTGAACCGTCCGACAGGAGCGGGCTGCTATATTCTGCTGCATTTCTTAACGCCAGTGACGCTGCACTTTGCAGGGCAAAGCATCGCAGCGGCGCCGGGGGCGCTTATTGTGTTTGCGCCGGGGACGGGGCATGGCTTTGACAGCGCCGTGCCGCTGGTGCATGACTGGATGCACCTTACCGGGGATGTGGATGCGCTGATGGGGGAATACGGGCTTGTGCCGGATACGCTGTATCAGCCGGGGGTGAGTGCGACCATCAGCGAGATCACTGGGCTGCTGGAGGCGGAGTTCTTCGCGCGTCGGCCTTTATGGCAGCCCCTGGCGGAGGTGAAGCTGCGGGAGCTGTTCATTCGCACGGCGCAGAGCCTACAGGATACACCTGCGCGGATGCTTGTCAGTCCGGAAAACGCGGAGGCCCTTCGCCGTCTGCGGGCCAGCATGCTGGCTGCGCCGGAAAAGGATTGGCCCGTACAGGAAATGGCGGGTGCGCTGAACGTCAGCACTTCACGGTTTTACGCGCTGTATAGGGAGTTTTTCAGCATTGCTCCACGGCAGGACCTGATCCTGATGCGGGTGGAAAAGGCCAAGGCACTGCTGTGGCAGAACACCTCTGTGACGGAGACTGCCGCACAGCTGGGCTATGCCAGCGTGTACCATTTCATTCGCCAGTTTCGCCAGGTGACAGGCATCAGCCCAAAACAATATGTTCGGCAGCGGTAATTGGTGGAGGAAAAAACGTGTCTGCTTCGTTGTATGGATAAATGCTGTGCAGGGAAGTGAGGATGTTTGCGGTTTCGCTGGCTGTTCATCGGGGTGATGCTGATGATGACGTTGGCAGGGAGCGCTCATGCGGCGGCGCTGCCATCGGCACGCACACAGGAAGAAGTAGAAGCGTGGATCGACTACGGTGTACGGGAAGGGCGAAACGAAGAACAGCTTCCGCAGGGCGTGACGGCGGGGCGCATCCGCCATATGGCGCAGCGAGCTGATTCTGACCCGACCTTCGTCAGCGAATACTGGCAGGGCGGTGAGCCTGGGGATCTGCTGGACCTGACCCGGCGTACCCGCGGCGGGGAGGTATATCCCTCCTACTGCGGCAACATGTGTACCCGTGCAGTGTATGCCATGGCGCTGTCCTATTTGGGCATCGACTGCACGCCCGGAGAGATGAGCGCTATGCTGAACTGCCGGGACATTCCTGCACCCTATGACCAGGTGACGGCGCAGCTTCCGTTCCTGCGGCGTGTACAGCCTGAAAAGCAGGCATTTGACACGATGTTTGCCTGCTATGAGACGGACGCGGCATATTCTCCAGTGTACGTCTATCTGCGCAAGGTGGACGGCACACCCCATGCGCTGCTGATCGTGGCCCGCACGGGGAAGAAAAACGGCTTCTGGGCTGTTGATCCTGCGCTGCATACGGTGGAGGGGCGGGCAACACATCTTTTCCGCATACGTTTTGACAGCACGCGGCGGGAGATTGTTGCAACGAACTGCCCGGCGTATGCGCACAGCACGATGGTATATTTCTGCCAATGGATGGTGGAAGCGGAGCAAACGCCGGATGCAAGGGATTGACGGGCGTAGCGGTCAAAATCAGGGCATGGCTCATGGGAACGCCGCCCTGTTGTAAAACGCAGCAGAGCGGCTTTTTCATGAAGCAGCAGAGGAGTATGAACATTTTTTCAAAAAAAGCTTCAAAAATGCTTGCAATCTGGAAGATACTGTGCTATACTATCAATTGTGGTTGACATCCGCAAGGGTGAAACGCCAGGGATTGATGCCCTGCCGCTTCGGTCATCCCACCGTCGGCAGGATTCAGTGTCCGGCTGCGGAGAACAACCAGATTGATTTTTGGGGCATTAGCGCAGTTGGTAGAACGAACCATCAGCAACTACGCCCCGCATCATCTAGCAGTTATCGTCGAATCTGCACAAAATTCGGCAGGGATTTTTGGGGCATTAGCGCAGTTGGTAGAACGAACCA
>CAKTYE010000104.1 GCA_934631985.1 uncultured Clostridia bacterium
GGGTGAAGGTGCTGTACAGTCGGAAGGGTGCGGCCTCGGTGGCGGTGCTGAACGAGCGGGGCTTTGTATGCGAGGCCGTGAGTGCGGAGAACTTCCGGATGATCGGCGAGGACGAGGAGCGTTTGGAAGCGCATTTGGCGATGCAGGCACGGACGCGGCGGACGAAGCTGGAGGCGCTGCGTTTGCCCGCGGAGCGTGTGCGGATGCTGGACGAGATGGCGACGGAGGCGCCGGACATGGCGCAGGGCGCGACCATCAGCAGCATTGTACACGAGCGGGCATGGCGCGGGATGCAGGAAGCGGAGGAGAGGCAGGCGCGGCGGCAGGAAGCCGCCCAGCGGGCGGACGGTTCGATCCGCAAGCGGCAGGAGGCCATGGGTGCGCTGCTACTGGACATGCCGGATGCAAATTAGGCACGGAGAGGTGCGAGGGAGGCTGCTTCTGTGCCAGAAGCACCTCCCTCGCGCTCCCTCCCGAAGACCATTTTCCCGTTTTCGAGTTTAGTGTTTCTACTATCAATATTCTTTATGAAGCAAGAGGTTTCGCGCCTGCGGGCGCGACCAGAGGCTTTCCGATCGCCTCTGGACTCTTCGGGCCGGATACGAGATGTTTTGACGGGGGTGCAGCTCCCCCGCCCGGCACAAGGCAAAAACCAAAAAGGAGGAAAACCTATGGAAGCATTACAAATGCAGGAGACGCGCAGCATGAAGGCGCTGGGCGAAAAGCTGAACCACATTCATGAGGTCTCCGGCACGTCGTACCAGTCCATTGCGGACGCGGCGGAGGTGAACCGCAGCTACGTTTCCACGCTGGCGAACCGGGGCGCGGCCTCCATCAGCGCAGAGGGTGTGGCACGGTTATGGGCATGGGTGGACAGCTGGGAAGCCAGTCAGGGGTTGCAAGCCGCGCCCGCGGCGGCAGGGGCCAAGCAAACGCTGGAGCTGATCCGCACGAAGGATCTGCTGGGGGCGCTGGGCTTCTGCGACTTCTGCGTAAAGCACCGGGAAATCGGTGTGGTGATTGGGATGCCGGGAACGGGCAAGACCACGGTGGCGGGCATCATGAAGGACAAGCTGCCTCACGCGATCCGCATTGAGGCATGGCTGTCCATGCGGCTGGGCGATCTGCTGGACGAGATCGGCATGGGGCTGGGCTTGGAGCTTCGCGGAACGCTGAACAGCCGGACGCAGAAGCTGATCCGGGCGCTGAAGCAGCAGCCGGACACGGTGATCCTTGTGGACGAGGCGGAGTATCTGAAGAAGTGGAACGTGGAGAAGCTGGACGTGCTGCGCAAGCTGCACGATAACGCAGGGGTGACGGTACTGTTATTCGGCACGCCCGCCATTGCGAATGTGCTGAATCGGCGGGACACGACGCAGCTATCCCGGCGGATGTTCCAATACACCTTCGGCGGTGCGCGGAAGGATGAAATTCGCGCCGCCCTGCAGGGTTACGACTGCGACCCGGAGGTGGTGGAAAAGCTGGCGGCGATGGCAGCGGACACGACCCACGGCGGCATGGGAACCTACACGAAGATGCTGGAACTGTGTCTCTACGCCGCGCAGGGCGGGCGGATCACCGCCGCGACCATGCAGGAAGCGGTCATGTACAAGCCGGGGCTGTAAGCAAAAGGTTGAACACACAGAAATATACAGGAGGAATGAACATGGAAAACGCGGCAGAAAACAAGTTTCAGGATGGGTTTGGCAAGCGGCTGCAGATGGTACGGGAGAAGATGGGGATCAGCAGGAAAGCGCTGGCAGAACGGTTAATGATTCCTGTGTACCATTTGGAAGCCATTGAAGAAAAGGGACTGCCGATCTCAAAAACCTTGAAAGAGATGGCCCAGAAGGAACTGAATATAGATGATGAAAATGGGCTATGGCTGTGGACAGGCACAGGCGAGATGCCAAACATAGAAGCTTTGCCGCAAGCAGTGGAGGACACGCCGCCTGCAAACAATGTACAGGCATTTTGTCATGAAAGACCTATAGCAGAATGCCTGTATTACGCGATGGAGGATTTCCGCCAGGACGGTAAACATGCGGTGCTGGGCTACGCGCTGCGCCCGGACAGTGAAGTACAGCAAGACGCTTACATGAATGCGCTGAAGGAAACACGGTTGAGCCGCACGGAGTACAACGAGCTTACAGACCACATGATGAATGCAGAAAATGATTTGCAGATGATCTTCTACCTGCACGGCATGGCGGACGGGCTGCGGCTGCTGATGGAGGCCGTGCGGGCAAGCGACAGCGATGAAGACGAACGCCGCGTTTTTCATCAGGTATTGGAGGGGTGCGGCGTACTCCCCAAGGGGTCTAAAACAGCAAGCGGGAAAAAACGCCCGGAAAAGCCTTTTTCAGCGGTTTGTGAAAAAGGGGCATATACTTCACCGCCTACAGGGAAGACCTGCCCGTAACGGGCGTTAAACGGCGTTATTTTTGATATTGATAAGGACAGAAGGAGAAGAACGCATGAGCATCACCTTGAAGGACATCCAAACCAGACAGACACGCAGCTATTTCATCATTGACCGTCACAG
Organism: uncultured Clostridia bacterium; assembly: GCA_934631985.1. Taxonomy (GTDB): domain Bacteria; phylum Bacillota; class Clostridia; order Christensenellales; family Aristaeellaceae; genus Egerieenecus. The sequence goes on from CAKTYE010000104.1 coordinate 2,546, forward strand.
CTTTGACACCATTGCCAGCTGCAGGTTTGTAATGGGCGAATACAATCGCTACATTGATGAATGTATGAAAAAGGGGTATCACAATGGCTACCGCTATGGACTGGGCGCGGCGGAGCATTGCAAGCGGCAGCGGAAGGACGCTTCCGCACCGCTGCCGGAATACATTCTTGCGGACCGGGCAGAAACAGCAGGCAAAACGATTGCCGGAGAGCAAGGAAAACTTGCAGCGTTGGACACAGTACCAGAAGCCTTTGAGCCGGAATACCGGGAAGCCGTGGGCGTTATGGCATGGACAAGCGCCGCCATGGCATGGGTGGATGGCTACCGGGACGGCGTGGCGCTGGTAAATCAATAAAGCCCATCATAGGCAGGAGGTCAGCATGGGGAACAGATTATACACTGATTTTCGGGAGCAGTTAGGAAAAGAAATCGCCGACCGACTGTGCGAGGTATACGGCGGCGAAACCATCTATATTCCTAACAATCGAATGAAGCAGCTGAACGAACGCAATGCGGCTATTCGCAAAGCACGTCAGGATGGGCGAACCATGAGCCAGCTGGCGGAGCAGTTTGGATTGTCAAAGCGAATGATTTCTAACATCCTACATAACAAACGGCATGGCGCGAATTAGGCAGGCATACACCGCATGTACAAAGATGAATACTAGCAAAAAAGAGGTGATTCTATGACCATGGCAGAGGCTGTCATACTGGGATTTCAACTGGCACTGCTCCTAATCCTTGCATGGCTGGTTGGTCGGTCAGGACGGCAATAAGTTCGTTGCGAAAATGGTAGACAACAGCACAACAAAAGGCGGGAGGCCCGAAAAAAGGCCGCCCGCCTTTTGCTTACAGAAGGGAGAATGAACACAGATGAAGCGCTTGCACCACATGCCTAGCGTAGCACAAGGCACAGCAATCTCCACGATACAAAGTTTCCGTCTGTTTTATGTACCATAAAATATGTATTCGAAGCATGCTTAAGGGGGAAGGTCGATGTATCGGGATAAGGAGCCAATACCCTCGCAATATGTGGAGATGATTCACACATTGGGCCTGGAAGCAACGCAGAAGCTGTGCGAGTGGCGAGGCGGGGCGGTACTGTATATCCCCAAGGAGCCAATACCCTCGCGAAATGTGGAGATGATTCACACATTAGGCCTGGAAGCAACGCAGAAGCTGTGCGAGTGGTGTGGCGGAGATGTACTGTATATTCCCAAATTTGATGCCATGAAACGCTATCTGCGTCGGAAAAAGATACGGCAGGAATTCAATGGCGAAAACACGGCGGAGCTTGCACAGAAGTACAGACTTTCGCAGCGCAGAATACAGCAGATTGTGGCAAGGGGCTACTGATTAGCAAACAGCATGGTTCACCCATTCCCGAGTATATCGGGAATAAAAATAAAAGCAGAAAAACAGGAGGCAGGTATGAACAGCATTACTTACGCGGCAGTATTCCAGCAGGAGCTGGACAAGCAGATGACGGCGGAAGCCGTTACGGCCTGGATGGATGAGAACAGCGGTCTTGCCAAGTATTCCGGAGGCAACGAGATCAAAATTCCCAAGCTGTCTCTGGACGGGCTTGCGAATTATTCCAGAGCCAACGGCTTTCAAAAGGGCAAGCTGAGTCTGGCGTGGGAAACCCGAACCATGCGCATGGACCGCGGGCGCAGCTTCACACTGGATAAGAACGACGTGGATGAAAGCAATTTCTCGCTTGCGGCAGGCACGGTCATGGGTGAATTTCAGAAGGTGCAGGTTGTGCCGGAGGTAGATGCCTACCGTATCAGCCAGCTTTTCCAGAGCGCAGGCGACAACAAGCGCACCTACACCCCTGCTGCATCCAGCATTTTCAAGGAACTGAAGGCAGATATTGCAGCGGTACAGGACAAGATTGGCAGCGGTGAGCCGCTGGTCATCATGATGTCTATTCCTGTGGCAATTATTCTGGACACCAATGACAGCGTATCCCGGCAGTTGTCCGTAGGCGATTTCCGCACGGGTGAAATTTCTACGCAGGTCAAGATGGTAGACCAGCACCCCATTCTGCTGGTACCCTCTGCGCGGATGAAGTCGGCCTATACCTTCTGGAACGGCGAAGCGGATGCTTCTACGGGCGAGGATTCCGCGAAGGTCTACACGGATAAGGCAGCAGGCGGTTTTGAAGCGGCCAGCGGCGCAAAGGAAATCAACTGGATTATCTGTGCCCGAAACGCACCCATCGGCGTGTGTAAAACGGATACAGTACGCATTTTTGCACCTGCGGAAAATCCCACGGCTGACGCTTGGAAGATTGATTACCGCAAGTATCATGACGTATGGGTGCCGGACAACAAGGTGAATGGACTGTTCGTCAACTACAAAGCATAAGGAGGAAAGATTCAGATGAAGGATACCACACAGGACATGACGGAGGGCATGGTGCTGGAAAATGCTGAAGCGCCCCGCGATGCAGGGGACGAGGCTGCAAGGCTTGAGAAGGAAAACATCGATCTGAAAGCGGAGCTGCTGGAAGCAAAGGCGCAGCTGGCAGCGCTGATGAAGGGTGTTAAGGCGGAACGGGTGCCTTATGTGCTGCGGCTTGCAGCGTTGGATGGCATTGATCCGATGCTGACGGGTGCAGATGATGCCATTAGCGCGGCGGTAGCCGAAGTGCTTCAGCAGATTCCTGAATGGGCTGATGCTGCCTCTGTTCATGCTGGTATCGGCAGCATGGGCGACCACAAGAGAAGCATCAGCCGGGGCGTATATGGTTCCGATGACACGGATGCAGCGCGGCGTGGTTTTGCGCGCGGTATGCGTTAAGGAGGAGCTATGGAGCCGAAAAAACGACTGGAAATGCTGCTGGATGCCTATTTCATTCAGCGAGAGGAACAGCAGGCTAAGCTGCGCGGCATTCAGCTGAACACGGCAGGTTATACGCCTGAAGAGCAGGCACGGCTGCGCCGGGAGCAGGAGGCCGCCCTGAACGCCAGCACAGAGCAGCTGGCGCTCAGACTGGAAGAAGTGCTGAAGGGTGTTATTGCAAAGCAGGCCAATGCTAAGGCGCAGGCTGTCAAGCGGCAAACCACAACGTCCTATTTACTGGCCCGCAGCGGTGCTTTGGAGCTGCTGCGGCTGGGTGCAAGCGGACTTACAGCGGCACAGGTGCAGGAGGCTGTTTTGCCCTTTCGGGACGATCCTGTAGCCATGGCGGCACTCCACGGCGCACTTGCTGCGTGTGGCTGGGATAGTCGCAGGGTTAAGGCGGTACTGGGAGATGTCAGGAGCAGTGACGAAACGATTGCGCTGTTGGAGAAGCTGCTCCATGATTTGAACGCCGCAATTGTTCTGAACCCTGTTTACGGGATGACCATGGAACGGCCCACGGTGATGCTGCTGCTGGAGCCGTGGAGTGATGATCTGACTCGGCGCAGGTAAGCGCATACAGCAAGGGGCATCAGCCGATGCGGGAAATCTCGCGGAGGTTGATGTCTTTTTGTGTGGCTTTGTAGAGGGAAAAAGCTTTTTTTCGGAAGGGGAAGTTTTGCATATTTTGTGTATAATCGGTTGTTTTGGAATTCGCGCCGGTTTTGTTTTGGAATTCGCGCCGCGACAGCTGATGACATCACCATCCGCCTGACATCCAAAGCAATGAAAGCGTTCGTCCACCTTCATACTGGGTGTCCTGTCA
>CAKTYE010000105.1 GCA_934631985.1 uncultured Clostridia bacterium
TGGGGCAGCCAGATTCGCTCCTACGTCTTCCAGCCCTACACCATGGTCAAGGATCACCGCACCGGCTACGAGGTCGGCAACATCGATGATGTGATGGACGGCGACCTTGAAGGCTTTGTGACCGCTTATTTGAAGATGCAGTAAGGGACGCTGCGGGTGAGCGTATCTTCCACCACCCGCTGTGGGCGGGCGATCCCCCCTCCTTCTACGGAAGAAGGCAAGGTAAAGTCCCATACTGCGGTCCTGGGAAGATTTCCTGCACGATGAGGTTTGAACGGATGAAAGCCTTGTGTAAAGTCCTGGGGGCGGTGCTGGCGTTCAGCATCGCCCTGACCCTTTTAGCCCTGCTGCTGGACGCCATGGGCGGCAGTGCGACGCTGATGCAGTCGCTGATGAAGCAGCATGCGCCTGCTTCTGCCACCGGGCTGGCGGAGGATGATTACCCTGCCGCCGCCACCATGATTGCAGGCTATCTCTCCGGGAAGGTGGAGGACTTCCAGCTTTCCGCCACGGTCTATGGCAATGCCACTGATACGGCATTCAACACCCGGGAACAGACGCACATGGCGGACGTGCGGCAGCTTTTCGTGCTGGCACGTTCCATTGCCTTGGGCGGGACGCTGATCTGTGCGGTGCTGCTGGCGGCATGCTGGCTGCTGCGCCGCCCGGACGGCGCGGCTCTGCGCGGGTTTCACGGCGGGCTGCGCATTCTGCTGACGCTGCTGGCGGCGCTGCTGATCTGGGGACTTGTGGACTTTGATTCGCTGTTTGTGCTGTTTCACCATGTGGCATTCAGCAATGATCTGTGGCTGCTGAACCCTATGACAGATTTGCTCATTCGCCTGATGCCCACGGAGTTTTTCGTGCATTACGCCGCGCTGGTAGGCGGTACCTGGCTGGGAGGGCTGTGCCTGCTGGAAGCGGTCGTGCCGCAGGGGAAAGAGAAGAAGCGACGGGGGTAAAGGTGGCAGGGTGCGAAAGCCCTTTACTCCTTTGATGGAGATATGGGGTGCTCGGCGAAGAAGTTTATCTTCCACCATCCGCCTGCTGGCTGTTCCCCGAATCTTCATGTGCCGAAGGTTCAGGGCGATCGGAAAGCCGCCAGACGGGCTCCGTCCTGGTCGCGTCCGCAGACGCGAAAGCTCCTTGTTGGAGGCATGGAATGTCCAGCGGGAGAGTTTATCTTCCACCACTCGCCTCAAAGGTTTGCTATTCCGAATGGAATAGCAAAGTCGCCTTTGGCGACCTGTCTATTCAATCAAAGATTGAATAGACAGCCTGGGCTGAGCGGTCCCCCTCCCTCTGCGGAGGGAGGCTTTCGAAAGTCTCGGCCGGGAACATTGGCTAGCACACTTTTCCTGTACGTTTCGCTATCGCATTGCTTCTTGGAAGCGCGCGCTATGCTTCCCTTTTTCATGGTCTTCGGGAGGGAGCGCGAGGGAGGAGCTTCTGGTACAGAAGCTGTCTCCCTTGCAGTACCTACCCCTTTCAATTTGGAGGCAATATGGAACATATTCGCATTTTGGCGTTGGAAACCTCCTGCGATGAAACAGCGGCGGCTGTCATCGAGGACGGGCGAAAGATTTTGTCCAACGCGGTGTTTTCGCAGATCGACATGCACGCGCTGTACGGCGGCGTTGTGCCGGAGATCGCCAGCCGCGCCCATGTGGAAGCCTGCGACCGCATGATCGATCAGGCGCTGACGGAAGCAGGCATGTCCCTTCAGGACGTGGATGCCTGCGCCGTGACGTACGGGCCGGGGCTGGTGGGCGCATTGCTCACGGGCGTAAGCTGTATGAAGGGCCTGAGCTATGCCGCGGGCAAACCGCTCATTCCTGTGAATCACATTGAGGGCCACGTCTCCGCCAATTACCTGACCCATCCTGATCTGGAGCCGCCCTTCGTGTGCCTGGTGGTGTCTGGCGGGCATAGCCATCTGGTGGAGGTGCAGGATTACGGTGTGTATCGTCTGCTGGGCCAGACCATGGACGACGCGGCGGGCGAAGCCTTTGATAAGGCGGCGCGGGTGCTGGGGCTTCCGTATCCCGGCGGCCCGCGGCTGGATAAGCTGGCGGAAGAGGGTGATCCCTATGCCATGCAATTACCCATGCCGCACCCGGAAGGCCGCTATGACTTCAGCTTCAGCGGCCTGAAGACGGCGTTTCTGAACGCGGCCCATAAGCTGGAGCAGAAGGGTGAGGAGCTGCCCCGCGCGGATATGGCAGCTTCCTTCCGGCGTATGGTCTGCACCTGCCTGTCCGATAAGGCCATTCTGGCGGCACAGGAGACCCATGCCAAGGCCCTTGCCATGGCGGGCGGCGTTTCCGCCAACAGCCTGCTGCGGCGCATGATGCAGCAGAAGGCCGACATCGCGGGCATTCCACTGTACATGCCGCGCATTGACCTTTGCACCGACAACGCCGCTATGATCGGCTCGGCGGCATATTACCGTTACCGCCGCGGCGAGGTGGCTGACCTGACGCTGAACGCTGCGCCGGGCCTGCGGCTGCTGTAAAGCTGTAAACCAAAGCGCATGTATCCCCAGCACGGAGATACATGCGCTTTGCTGTATCACGGAAGCTTTACTTGTCGATCTTGAAGGTCGTCTGGCCCACATACATGCCGTCCCAGTACAGCTCCACGCGGTAGGTGCCGGAAGGGATGTAACCCACATTCTTGTTCATGACTTCAAAGAAGTTCGTTCCAAGCATATACCAGTATGTAGCAGAAGTGGCGTTGTTGTAACGCTTGTATTCCACATCATCGGAAGACATGATGCTGTCCACATAGCCGTTAGGCGCATAGACCGCAATCATTGTGTTGTAATAGCGGGATTTGGAAAGCTCCGGGAAATCAATTTGGAAGCGGAATCCATAGTAGGTAGTGTCCAGCGTTTTCATCATGCTGTCTGCACTAAGCGAAGATGCTTTCTGGGCTTTTTTCACATCGCTTTCAGACTTGCTGAGGGTTCGCAGTGCCGTACTGAGCTTTACTGATTTCTGCCGCATTTTTCCGTCTTCATAGTCCGAAGCGGCAGGTATGGTAACTTGTATGTCTGCACTGTCAAAGTTGTTGTTAAAGATTGTGATGTTATAGGTAGCCCCAGGAATCAGGCGTGCTGTGGTGTAGCTTGTTCCTTGAATTTGCTCAACGCTCCAATTGGTTTGAGGACAAGTGCCGCTATCTACATACTGATAAATGAAGGTATACGGCCCAGCATTGTCCCTGTCTGTCCAGGTGAATTGCACCTTGCCGCGGCCCATGGAATAGTCCACGTCAATGGAGGTGATTGCGTCCACCTTGGGTGTGGCGGTAGGCTTCGCCGTAGGTGTTGCCGTGGGATTCGCGGTAGGCGCTGCCGTTGGTTTTGCGGTGGGTTTTGCCGTCGCCTTCGTGGTCGGCTGCGGAGTTGGCGTGGTCTTTATAAAGGACAAGATGGAGGATTCTGCCTCTTCCTCCGCTGGGATGATAGTGTAGCTGCGGAGATCCGCACCGCATTCCGGGCAGAAATTCACCTGTGCGGTCAGGACGGCGTTGCAGGAAGGACAGTTTGAAATGCCATCCGCAGGACGCGCCGCGCCGCAGTTGGGACAGAACTTGCCGGTGTTTTTGGATTGGTCGTAGGGGCATACCCAGGTGTCGAGTGCCCAGGCAGTCGGCGCCGCGCTCAGCGCCAGGCAGCAGACCAGCGCAAAGGCAATCCAGCGGGAAAAACGAGAGGTCATGATACATCGCTCCTTTGATATGAGGTATGGGCATTGGATATAGGATACGGGTAGAGCTGATAGGGTAATTATAACATGCTGGAGGGCCGGGGCGCAAGGGTGGCGTTGGGGTTAGGATTGCGGAAGGATAGCTGGTGTATGGGACTTAGTAAGGGGTGAAGCTGAAGGAAGAATGATAGGCCTGCCCTTTAGTAGGGGAGCATCATTTGACATTATTCTTTCATGTTTTTGAAAAACTGTTCATTTGCCAGCAGCATAGGGACGTATGTTGCAAGTGTGTTCAGAAGTTCTTCAGCGCATTGACGGTACGCATTAAATCTTTCCGGGTCTTCGAGGTCGCTGAGAGAGGAGGCAATACTTATCCTGCATCGCTTGAAATGCAAAGCAGGCATGGCAGATCTTCTGAAATCCATGCCTTTTACGCATACTGTACAATGATTTATAGGCATTGGACGATTGCACACCTTCCAGCTACAATATAATCAAACCGCTGGCGCTGCTTTTCAGGCGCAGCGCCGCAGAAAAATGTGTGATTTGGAAAGGGTGGATCGCCATGAAATACACCAAGCTGGGGCAGACGGATATTGAAATTTCCAAGCTCTGCGTGGGCTGCATGAGCTTCGGCAAGGCCGGAACCATGCACGACTGGACGCTGGATGAAACCGAAACGGAAGCCGTGGTCAAGCATGCGCTGGACCTGGGCATCAATTTCTTCGATACGGCGAACAGCTACTCCGTCGGCACCAGCGAGGAATACCTCGGCCGGGCGCTGAAGAAGAACGCCAGCCGCGACAAGGTGGTCATTGCCTCCAAAGTTTATTTTAACCCCGGCAGGCTGTCCAGCGAGGCCATTCATCGGGAGATCGATGGCACGCTGAAGCGCCTGGGAACTGATTATCTGGATCTGTATATTATTCATCGCTTTGACTATGGCACGCCCATTGAGGAAACCATGGAGGCCCTGAACGATCTGGTCAAGGCAGGCAAGGTGCGTGCGCTGGGCGCGTCCGCCATGTATGGCTATCAGTTCTACAACATGCAGCTGTGCGCCCGCGACCATGGCTGGGCGCGGTTCGAGGCCATGGAAAACCATTACAATCTGCTGTACCGCGAGGACGAGCGGGAGCTGATCCCCATTTGCGCACAGATGGGCGTAAGCCTGATGCCCTACAGCCCGCTGGCGGCAGGCCATCTGACCCGCCTCACCTGGAACACGGATACCCTGCGCAGCAAGACAGACCGTGTTGCCATGGGCAAGTATGACCGCACCGAGGAGCAGGATATGCAGATCGTCACCCGTGTGCAGGAGCTTGCGGAGAAGTACGGCGTGAAGATGCAGCAGATCGCACTGGCCTGGCACTGGGTCAAGGGCGTTGCGTCCCCCATTGTGGGTGCAACCAAGACGAGGTATCTCGACGATGCTGCCGGGGCGCTGGACGTGACCCTGACGGCGGAAGATGTGGCCTATCTGGAGGAGCCGTATCAGCCGCATCGCATCATGGGTGCGATTGCCCACAATCCTGCGGACGGCGTGATTCTGCTGGACGCAAAAAAGTAAATTTTGCCTGAACGAAACAGAAACGGGGTTCCCGCTGATACGATGCAGCGGGAACCCCGTTTTGCTTGCGGTTGATAGCGCGATCAGCCCTTTACCGAACCCACGGTCAACCCCTTTACGAAATACTTTTGCAGGAAAGGATACAGGATGATGATCGGCAGGGTGGAGGTAATGATGACCGCCGATTTGATGGAGATGGCGATGGTGGTCTTGTCCGCGCTGCCCGCGGCGTCGCCCAGCATGGACGTACCGTTTACAATGTTGCGCAGGAACAGCATCACCGGGAACTGGGTCGTGTTCAGGTAGATCAGGCCGTTGAACCAGTCGTTCCAGAAGAACACCGCCGTGTACAGGCCCACCGTTGCCAGCGCCGCCGTGGACAGCGGCAGCACGATCTGGAACAGGATGCCGAAGTAGCCCAGACCATCGATCAGCGCCGCTTCCTCAATTTCCTGGGGCAGAGTCTTGAAAAAGTTGATAAGGATGATGAGGTTGAACTGGTTGATGGCAAAGGGCAGCAGCATGGCCCAGACCGTACCCGTCAGGTGCAGGTTGGAGATCAGCAGGTAGTTGGGGATCAAGCCGCCGGAGAAGAACATGGATACAATGACCATCTTCATGAAGAATCGTTGCCCACGCAGATAGGTCTTCGAAAGCGGATACGCAAACAGCACCATCATAAACAGCGCGATGGCTGTACCTGCCACGGTGTAGAAAATGGTGTTGCCATAGGCCCGGAAGAAATTGGGGTAGGTGAAGATCTGCTCGTAAGCGTCCAGATTCCAGCCAACGGGCCAGAAGGAGACCTGATTGTTGATGATGGCCTTGGG
>CAKTYE010000106.1 GCA_934631985.1 uncultured Clostridia bacterium
GGGCGAGTGTTGCAATGCTCCGGGGGAGGTTGTATAATAAAATAGATTTTGTTTTGACAAAAAAGGAGGAAATGCTTTGCGTAGAAGTATGAAGCGACTGCTGGCAGCGCTGATGGCGCTGATGATGCTGTTCACGGCCTTTGCCTTCGCCGAGGAGGATCAGGAGGTCAATGAGGACGATCTTTTTGCCGAATGGGATATGGAAGCCGACGAGACGGAGGACGTTTCGCTGGACGATGCAAGCGACAGCGACGGCACGGATGAGCCGGACGATCTGAACACCGTCCTGTCCGAGGAGGAAAAGGCTGCGCTGGAGGCGCTGGACAATGCCGAGGGCGGCGTGACCATCGACAACTCGCAGCTGGAGATCAACGAAAACCTGCCGAGCAACGTGTTCAACATTCTGCTGCTGGGCATTGACGCGCGTCAGAACGTGACGGATGTGGGCCGCAGCGACGCGCTGATGATCTGCTCCATCAACACGGATGACGGGTCTATCAAGCTGACCTCCATTCAGCGCGACCTGCTGGTGTCCATCCCCACCAAGCAGAACCCCTATAAGATCACCAACGCTTACCGCTGGGGCGGTGCGCAGTTGTCTATGGCGACAGTCAACCGCAACTTCCAGATGAACATCGACAAGTATGTGACCATCAACTTCTATGGCCTGGCTGCGATCATCGATTACCTGGGTGGCGTGGACATCGAGCTGACCAAGGTGGAAGCCAGCCGTATCAATTACGAGCTGAAGAAGGAGCCGCTGCCCTTCGACACCAACCCGGGCCGTGACAAGGTGGAGGCCTATGCGGGCGTGCATCATCTGGACGGCATGCAGGCCGTGACCTATGCCCGTATCCGCGGCATCAAGGGTGAGAACGACTTCAACCGCAGCGAGCGTCAGCGCAAGCTGATGGAGGTGCTGCTCAATCAGGTGATGCAGGACATGACCGTGGACAAGATGGTGGAGTTGATTACCGTCGCTATGCCCTATGTGCTGACCAACCTGAGCGCCAGCGACATGGCGACTCTGGGCATGCAGGTGCTTGCCAGCGGCATTGTGACCCGTGCGCAGAACGGTGAAAAGCTGCTGGAGCAGAACCGTCTGCCCATCGACGGAACGTGGAAGTACACCACCTCCGGCGGCTCCAGCGTGGTGGCCTTCCGCAACACCACCCGTAAGCAGGAGAATGTCGAGGCGCTGCATACCTTCCTGTACGGTCAGTATTACGCGAAGTAAAGGAGTTCCATGATGAAGAACGTTGTGCGCGTGGCGGCGCTGGTGCTTGTGCTGGCGCTTTTGACGCTGATGGTGCCTTCCTTCACGCCCCTGGCGATCGGCGAGGAGGCCGACGCGCTGCCGACCTATGCGCCGGTGACGCTGCCCATGACGGACGCGGCCCCCATCGACTATCAGGCGAAAACACCCTATGCGCCCCATGCGGAGTGCTTCCTGCCGGATAATGCGGGCTATGTGGATGACAGCCTGAGCATCCGCATTGAGGAATTCCGCGCCTATGACACCACCTGTCTGGCGGTGTGGGTGCAGATCGCCTCGCCGACGCAGCTGCGCGCAGAGCTGAACAAGCCCTATCCCTCCAAGTCTACCGCGAAGGCCAGCGCCATTGCCAAGCGTGTGAACGCAGTCATGGCCATCAACGGCGACTACTTCGTCTATCACAGTCAGGGCTATGTGGTGCGCAACGGCAAGCTGCTGCGGGACCACTACAACGACCTGTACGACACGCTGATCATTGACGAAAACGGCGATTTCACCATCATTCAAAAGACCACCCGGGAGAAGATCGAAGCTTTTGAGGGAACCATTGTGCAGGCGCTGACCTTCGGCCCCGGGCTGGTGGTGAACGGTGAGAAGGCTACGAGCTTCCCCCTGAAGGCGAACGCTCCCACGAAGGAGACGCAGCGTATTGCCATCGCGCAGATGGGGCCGCTGAGCTACCTCATTGTGACCACGGAGGGGCCGGAGAATGCCGGTTCCACCGGGCTGACCATGGAGGAGTTCGCGCAGCTGCTTTATGACATGGGTGCGCAGAACGCCTATAATCTGGACGGCGGCTCATCCTCCAGCCTGATCCTGAACGATAAGAAGATCAACAGCCTGTCTACCGGCAAAATTCGTGCCGTGGGTGACATTCTGTATTTCGTGACGGACTGCCCGTAAGCGTACAAGGGAAACCCCGGGAAGCCGGGGCGAAAGGATCGTTTATCCATGCAAGAACTGCTGATTCTGGCCCAGGTCGGGCCTTTTACCCTCACGGCCTATGGTCTGTGCCTGCTGGCTGGTGCGCTGTGCTTTGTGGCAGTCACGCTGCTGCGCAGCCGCAAGGAGTTGGGCATGGAGCGCGGGCTGTCCCTATGCCTGACGGCACTTGTCTCGGCATGGCTGGGCGGGCGCGTAGTGTATGTGCTGGCGAAGCTGGAAGAAATTCTGGTGGATACAGACTATTACGGTGTTCCCTTCATCCTGCATCCGTGGGAGGGCGGCTATACCCTCTACGGCGCAGTGCTGGGGTGCATGCTGGGCGTGTATCTTTACGCCCGGGCGACCCATCAAAAGGCCGGAACGCTGTTTGATACGCTGGTTCCCGGCGCGGCGCTGGCGCTGTGCTGCATCCGCTTGGGCGAATACTTCACCAGCGAAGGCCTGGGTCATTATGTGGAGGAAGCGGCGCTGCAGGGCTTTCCCTTTGCAGTACAGAACATCTATGAGGACTGGCAGCAGCCGGTGTTTGTCTGGGAGGCTGCCGTGGCGCTGGTGCTGTGCATTGCACTGGCGGTGCAGCGCATGCCCCGCCGTGCAGGCGCATTGGGCGAGCAATTCCTGATGCTGTTGGGCGCCACGCAGATCTTTCTGGAAAGCCACCGGGAGGATGAGTGCATCCGCTTTGGCTTTGTGCGCTTTACCCAGGTGGCAGCTATTGTGCTGATGACGGCGGTATTCTTCTGCCGGGTGCGGCGCATGGTGAAGGAAAACGGCTGGCGTGCCGGAACTGTGGTGCGCATTGTGGTGTTTGTGCTGGTGATCGCGCTGTGCATTGGTATCGAGTTTGCGCTGGATAAGTCGAGCATCGACAATCATGTGCTGTACGCGGTGATGGCGGCAGGGCTGACAGGCATGTGCTTCGCAGCCCTGTGGCCTGCGAAACGGAAGTAAGGAAAATATGCGATAAAAAACGCTCCCCTGGCTGCGCGGGCAGCTGCAGGGGAGCGTTTTTTGATGGGGTAGGAGGGAGAAGCGACTGGAACGGCGGAACCCCTCAGCCGCCTTCGGCGGCAGCTCCCCTTTCAGGGGAGCCTTTTGATGCGGGGAGGACCGGGGCGTGTGGTACCGCCCCTAAGCCTCCTTCCGCAGAAGGAGGTGGGCAGATTATCATTTGAAGTGCAACACTCAAAAAATGAAGGAGACAATACGCAGGCCATCGTGTAAAATATAGTCACCACACCAATATTCACACAGGAGGAAAGCATATTGTCCTACAAACATTTTACACTGGATGAAAGAAAATATCTACTTTGACAGCCAACCTTGAATCGTTGCTCTGCCGACATTTAACCGTTTGGCCGCTTCACCCTGCGATAGTCTACCGGTTTCTAGCTCTGTTACTGTCTTTCGCTTGATTGCAGGTGATATTTTTTCTCTTCTCATATAAAAATGCCCCCTATACAGCTTTCAGTGTTTTATTTCACTGTTCGCTATATAGGGAGCATATCAGGTTGCCTTTTTATCGCAATGATAGCAACTGTAAGACCAATTTCAAAACTTCAGCAGCATATCCTCGCTATCCTCCGCCAGATACCTTGCATAGTCATCCGAAAGATACTTCGTTGAATAAATGAAATACGTTCCCTTGCGGCTGGTGTATTCCGTAATGTCGCTGTTCTCCGGCTTGCGGCGCAGCTCTGACACGGCGTTCTTTACCTGAATCAGCGTGTAGCCATAGGGTGCCTTGCCGAAATCTTTGCCGCGGGTGGGGCGGGGATACCGCTGGGAATCATAGCGCACCAGCGTCAGCACCGTGTTGGGGATGTCCTTGGCTTCCTCCAATGCAATGGCGCGGACATAGTTGTGCGCCAGCAGCGGATAGGTGTAATAGTAGTTGGCCTTTGCTCCCTCGTACACGCAGATGTCTTGAAAGGCCTCCTGCTGACGGGCCTCGTCCATCAGCTGCTGCACCTCCTCGGGGGACATAGCGGCATTCTCCGCCAGCTGCTCCAGTGTGATGGGGCGCTTGTGCGCACCCATATAGCGCACATACTCCACCAGCGTTTCCAGTATTTTCTGATGGCGCTCTTCCTCGGTCATTTCCGCTGCGGGGGCTTCGCCCTCGGTCTCGGGGATCGCATTCTGCTTTTCCTGCTCGTCCATAAGCTCCTCCTGTTAAAAAGGGCGCCGGAGCATTTGCCCCAGCGCCCAGATAATTTACAGTGTAGGTATCTGCCTGCGGCTGGTGAAAGCATTCGTCAGGCACAGGTCCTTTCCCTGCTTAGGCAGGCAGCAGACCGGCGGTTTCCAGCTCGTCGGCAACCTTGCCCAGGCCAAAGCTTTCCAGCGTCGCACGGGTGGGGATGCCGGTCTTCACGTCCCAACCAAACTCGGTGTAGAACATGTCCAGTGCCTTCTCCCAGTCCTCGCGATCCAGCTTGGTGGTGCCTTCGGTAAAGGCCTTCTTGTCGGGATCGCGGTCGAACACCCAGTCGCTCAGGGGATCGTGATCCTCGCGCAGGTTCTTGGAGCCCATCTCCAGGGCGGTCATGGCGCGGTGCAGCTGCAGCACCTTTTCACCAATGCGGTCCACTTCCTCCTCGGTGTATTCCACACCGGTGGTGGCGGAGATCAGCTGGGCTTCCAGGCTGGTGTCACCCTCATAGCCGCGCTCCTTGCAGGGAGAGAACATCATGGGCCACACCCAGTTGCACAGGGTCGCCATGTCATGCACATCGTTGCGGACGATGGCCCACTTGGCCCACTTTGCACGGTTCTGGGTCATGGGGGTGTAGTTGGCGGGCTTGTTGTAGCAGCCCTCGCCGAACTTCTTTTCCAGCACGGACTGAATGATGTCCACCGGCAGACCGTTGCCGATGCAGTTCTGGTGCGTGTGGCACATGGGGTCGCGGTTGAACAGAATGTTGATCAGCGCACCCACCTGGCCCATGGACTCAGAGGAGTGGTGCAGGCCAATGCCCATCTTCTTCAGGATGAACTTATAGCTCTGATTGTAGAAGCTTTCGTCTAAGCCCCACTTCTTGGTCAGACGCACAGCGCCCTCGCCCAGGGTAGCAAACTCGCCCTGCTTGGTGGAGATACGCTTGATCATCTCATCGGCCCAGCGAGGATCGCCGTCCTTCATCAGATCCCACGGAATCTCCTTGTACTCGTCTGCGGGCAGCACCTTCTCGAAGATGCCGTTTTTCCAGCAGTAAGAGAAATAGTTATCCATTTCGCCATAGGCGCACCACAGGCCGTAATCATCCATCACTTGACCAATGTGGTAGCCCAGCACCAGCTGCGCATCGCCCTCATTCGCAAAGGAATGGGTACCTGCCGGATAGAAGCCATCGGTGTGAGAGGTAGCAAAGCAAACGGCACTAACGTTGGTTTCCATGGGCTTGCCATCCACCTCATAGCCTTCCAACTCGGGCAGATTGACCTGGTTGACGCAACGGATGGGGCATTGTGCGCAGCCGCCATTCTTCACGCCATGCTTGAAAACTTGATCGGGTGCTCCGGCGAAGAAGGCGCCGGATGCAGCACCATAGAAGAAGTTGCCAACGTTGGTACGCATACCCACGGCATTGATGTCGCCGGGCTTCTGCTCACCAGTAGGCACAGGACCGCCGATGCCCTTCTCCCAGCTCTTGCCATCACCGCCCTGCCAACGGGTCCAGGACACATATTCATTCCAGCTCTGCTGCGTGGCAGGCACAACGTGGTTGTTGTTCGCGCCGATCAGCTCAGCCAGCTGATAGCGATACAGATCCAGCAGCTTTTTGGGATCCGCCACGGAAACGGACTTTTCGCCGCAGATGGCGATGGCCTTCAGCTTCTTCGCACCCCAGACATAGCCCGCGCCAGCGC
>CAKTYE010000107.1 GCA_934631985.1 uncultured Clostridia bacterium
TCTCCGCTCATGGTCAGAATCCGATCAAGATGCTCCGACCAGTCCTGCATGGTCATTGCCTGCTCCCGCTCCGCCTGCCGTTCTGCAAAATCCAGATAGGCAAATTTTGCCCACACTGCCTCTTTTCGAAGCTCACCTTCTTTGAAAATATTTCGCACATGCTTGCCAATCACACTTCGATCACGCTGAAACAACTCAGTCATCTGGTCAATGGACAACCAAACCGTATCGCCATCAAAGGTTGTCTCGATTTTTGTCATTCCATCTGCTGTTGTATAGATCATCATCCCAGACTGATTCTTGTCTTTATTATTCCCATTCATACCATCTACTCCGGCAAGTGTATATACCTCAATACAGGGCCACTTTTATCGCCCTGCATTGAGCTTGGACAAAAGCACCACCGTCTCCACATGCTCCGTGCAGGGGAACATATCCACTGGCACCGCCGTCTCTGCCCGATACCCCCCACTGCACAGCACCGCCACGTCCCGCGCAAGCGTCTCGGGGTTGCAGGATACATAAACGATCTTCTTCGGCCCCAGCGTCAGCAGCGAGCGCAGGAAGGACATATCGCTACCAGCCCGCGGCGGGTCCATGATGACCACATCAGGTGCGTTCCCCTCCCGTGCCTGCTTCACCATGTAGCGTCCTGCATCCTCGCAGATAAACGCTGCATTCTCCACGCCGTTGCGCCGCGCATTCTCCTTTGCATCGCGCACTGCGTCCGCGTTCAGCTCTACGCCGACCAGCCGCGCAATGTGATCCGATGCGCACAGGCCGATGGTGCCTGTGCCACAGTAAGCGTCCAGCACCGTTTCCTTGCCCGTGAAGCCCGCCAGACGGATTGCCGTTTCATACAGCACCTCCGCCTGCTGCGCGTTCACCTGGTAAAACGACTGGGGCGAAATGCGGAACCGCTTGCCACACAGCTCGTCTTCCAAATAGCCCGGGCCGAAAAGTACTGTCTCCCGCTTGCCCAGCACCATGCTGGTCTGACGGTTGTTTTCGTTCAGCACCAGGCTGGTGATCTCCGGGCAGCGTGCGCGAAGGGCCTCCACAAACGCCCGCTTCCCCGGCATTTCCAGGCTGGTGGCGACCAGCACCACCAGCATCTCCCCCGTGAACTGTCCTGTGCGAATCAGCACATGCCTAAGAAAGCCCCGGTGCGTATATTCATTGTAAACCCGCAGCTTGAATGCCGGAAGCAGCTCCACAATGGTCTGAATCACCCGATCTGCGCGTTCGTCCTCGATCAGGCAGTGCTTCACCGGCACCACCCGATGCGTCCCCGCCGCATATACGCCGGAGACGGGCGTTCCCCGCTTGTCCACTGCAAGCACCGCATGCACCTTGTTGCGATAATGGAAGGGATTCTTCATGCCCTTGATAGGCTCCACCCGGCAATAGGGCGCCAGCAGCTCCTCCACCATCGTCTGCTTATGCTGAAGCTGCTGGGCATAGCTCATGCGGTTGAGTTGACAGCCGCCGCACCGGGCTGCCACGGGGCAGAGAAAACGTTGATCCTTCGCGCGTTGGGCCATTTTACCGTATCTCCTTCAGGCAGCTTCTCGACAAAGCCGCCGCGTCATGGTATCATAGATCACACGGAAAGTATACCATCGTTCAAGCCCCCGCGTCAATGCGCGGCAGGCAGTGCAGCAAACACGAAAGGAAGAAACGCTTATGATGAACGTCGGCATTCTCGGTGCAGGCCACATCGCCTGCAAAATGGCGGATACTCTCCGCAAAATGAAGCAGCAGGGCGAGCGCGTCACCCTTTACGCCGTGGCCTCCCGCAGCCTGGAAAAGGCTGAGGCCTTTGCCCATGCGGAGGGCGCGGTGCGGGCCTACGGCTCCTACGAGGAGCTGGTGAACGACCCCGCCGTTGATCTGGTTTATGTCGCTACGCCCCATTCCCACCATGCCCAGCACATGGAGCTGTGCCTTCAGCATGGCAAGCCTGTGCTGTGTGAAAAGGCCTTCACCGCCAATGCCGCCCAGGCAGAGCATATCCTTGCACTCAGCCAGGAAAAGAAGCTGCTGGTGGCAGAAGCCATCTGGACCCGCTACATGCCCATTCGCACCATGATCGACGAGGCTCTTGCCAATGGAGCCATCGGCGAGCCGTGCCTGCTGACCGCCAACCTGGGCTACGCCATCCGCAATAAGGAGCGCCTGCATCTGCCGGAGCTGGCGGGCGGCGCGTTGTTGGATGTGGGCGTGTATGTGCTGAACTTTGCCGCCATGCACTTCGGCACGGACGTACAGCGCATGGAAAGCAGCGTTGTTAAAATGGACAGCGGTGTAGACCTTTCCGAGTCCATCACCCTGCACTACGCGGACGGGCGCATGGCTAACCTGATAGCCAGCGCGGCCTGCAATACCTCCCGTCAATGCTGGATCTACGGCACAAACGGCTGCATGGTCATCGACAATGTGAACGATCCCCTGCGTGTAGAGATCTACCCCAACGCCCGCGAGCGTCTGGAGCCTTCCCGCATCATCGAAGCTCCCGCACAGCTGACCGGCTTTGAGTATGAGGTCGCCTCCTGCATGCGTGCGCTGGAACGCGGCGACATCGAATGTCCCGAAATGCCCCATGCGGAAACACTGCGCATGATGCGCTGGATGGACGCACTGCGCAAGGACTGGGGCGTTAAATATCCCTTCGAATAAAACCGCACAGCAAAAAAGCATCCGCCATGCAGGAATTTTCCTGCACAACGGATGCTTTTTTATTTGCTTACTTCACCACAAGCTGACCGTTCTCCGCGTCCACCTGAAGCGCGGTGCCAGGCGCAACGTCTGCGGCGATGATGCGGCGGGCCACCAGCGTCTCCACATGGGATTGCAGATACCGCTTGAGCGGACGCGCACCATACACAGGGTCGAAGCCCTGATCGATGATAAGTTCCTTCGCCGCAGGGGTCAGCGTAATGCTAAGCTGCTTGTCCTCCAGGCGATGGTTCAGGTTCTTCATCATCAAATCCACAATGTGACCGATCTGGTCGCGGGTCAGAGGCTTGTAGAACACGATCTCGTCGATACGGTTCAGGAACTCGGGACGGAAGTGCGTCTTCAGCAGATGCTGCACCTGCGTCCGGGCCTCCTCGGTCAGGTCGCCATCCTTGATGCCGTCCAGAATGTACTCGCTGCCCAGGTTGCTGGTCATGATGAGGATGGTATTCTTGAAGTCCACCGTACGGCCCTGGCTGTCGGTGATACGGCCGTCATCCAGCACCTGCAGCAGCACATTGAACACATCCGGGTGCGCCTTTTCCACCTCGTCGAACAGCACCACGCAGTAGGGATGACGGCGCACAGCCTCGGTCAGCTGACCACCCTCGTCATAGCCCACATATCCTGGCGGTGCGCCGATCAGACGGGACACGCTGAACTTCTCCATGTACTCGGACATGTCGATACGCACCATGTTCTTCTCGTCGTCGAACAGCGCCTGTGCCAGCGCCTTGGCAAGCTCGGTCTTGCCGACGCCCGTGGGGCCAAGGAACAGGAACGAACCCAGCGGGCGGTTGGGGTCCTGAATGCCTGCACGGCTGCGCAGGATGGCCTCGCACACCTTCGTCACGGCCTCGTCCTGACCAATGACCCGCTGATGCAGCACGTCTTCCAAGTGCAGCAGCTTCTCGCGCTCGCCCTCCATCAGCTTGCTGACCGGGATACCCGTCCAGCGCGCCACGATACGGGCGATCTCCTCCTCGGTTACCTTGTCGCGCAGCAGGGACTGACCGTCCTTGTTCTTCTCGGCAATGGCTTCCTCGGCAGCCAGCTCCTTTTGCAGCTTCGGCAGCTCGCCATACTTCAGTTCAGCGGCCTTGTTCAAGTCATAAGTACGCTCCGCCTTCTCAATGTCGGCGTTGGTGCGCTCAATGTCCTCACGCAGCTTCTGTACCTTGGCAATGGCATTCTTTTCGTTTTCCCACTTGGCCTTCATGGTGTTGAAGGTCTCGCGCTGGCTGGCAAGCTCCTTCTGCACCTCTGCCAGATGGGCCTTGGAAAGCTGATCCTCTTCCTTCTTCAGGGCCGCTTCCTCAATTTCCAGCTGCATAATGTGACGGCGGATGTCATCCAGCTCCTGGGGCAGGCTGTCGATCTCCGTGCGGATCATGGCGCAGGCCTCGTCCACCAGGTCGATGGCCTTGTCAGGCAGGAAACGGTCGGTAATGTAGCGGTTGGACAGGGTCGCGGCGGCGATCAGGGCATTGTCCTGAATCTTCACGCCGTGGAACACCTCATAGCGCTCCTTCAGACCACGCAGGATGGCGATGGTATCCTCCACGGTGGGTTCCCCCACCATCACAGGCTGGAAACGGCGCTCCAGGGCTGCGTCCTTCTCGATATACTGCCGATACTCGTTCAGCGTCGTTGCGCCGATGCAGTGCAGCTCACCGCGGGCCAGCATGGGCTTGAGCAAATTGCCTGCGTCCATGGCACCGTCGGCCTTACCTGCGCCCACAATGGTGTGCAGCTCATCAATAAAGAGGATGATCTTGCCCTCGCTCTTTTTGATTTCCGCCAACACGGCTTTCAGACGCTCCTCGAATTCGCCGCGGAACTTTGCGCCGGCGATCAGGCTGCCCATATCCAGCGAGAAAATGGTACGATCCTTCAGGCTGTCCGGCACATCGCCGCGCACGATACGCAGCGCCAGGCCTTCGGCAATGGCGGTCTTACCAACGCCAGGTTCGCCAATCAGCACGGGGTTGTTCTTCGTCTTACGGCTCAGGATACGAATCACGTTGCGGATCTCGTTATCGCGTCCGATAACGGGATCCAGCTTGTGATTCCGGGCCAGTTCCACCAGATCGGAGCCATATTTCTTCAGCGCGTCATAAGTCTCCTCGGGATTGTCGCTGGTGACACGGGCCGCACCGCGGACGGTGGACAGCGCCTTCAGGAACTCCGCATCCCTATAATTGAAGGTACGCAGAATCTCCTGCACCCGACTACTGGGCTTGGCGCAAATGCCCAGCCATACATGCTCCACGGACAGGTATTCGTCCTTCATCTGCTTGGCGCGGCTTTCCGCCTCCACCAGAGCCTTTTCGACGTCCTGAGAAATATACACCTTGTCGGCTTCACGTCCGGGGCCGCTGACCCGGGGAATGCGGCCCAGACTGTCCGTGACCGCCTTGCGCAGGCCGTCCACGTTCAGGCCCATCTTTTGCAGCAGCTGGGAGATCAGGCCGTTCCGATCCTCCAGCAGAGCAGCCATCAAATGCTCCTGCTCCACCTGCATATGTTGATATTCAATTGCCAGCGACTGGGCCTTTTGCAGTGCCTCCACGGTCTTCTGGGTAAATTGGTTCATGTTCATAAGCGTGCCTCCTTTTGGCAGGTACTGGGTCTCCGTCTGTCTGTTTGACTTTCTTTGACCTTTCGTCAGCTATTATACACGTCTTCTTTTCTTTGTCAAGGGGTGACAGCAAAATTTTTTCAATTTTTTCTCACCGATCCAAATCGCCCCCACCGCCCCTGAAAAATCAGGTTGTTCTTTTCCCGCGAATGTGCTATAATCCATGTATTGCCATAAGTCCCAGTAGCTCAGCTGGATAGAGCACACGCCTCCTAATAAGAAGTCGGACTGCCGCCTGAATTGAGCGACCGGATAGCAAGATTCCTCCTGATTTCGTCCGATTTTCCCTCCCAGAGCTACCGCCAAACTGCTAACATCAGGCGGAAGATGAAGGGCTCGTGAAAGTCGAACACGCCGCCCGCAGTTAGACAGCTAACGCGGAAAGCCTGGATTACTTCCCTCGGTCAGGAAGACCGAAAAGCTCGAAAGCCTTGTGAAATAAGGATTTCGAGGACATGGTCCCGTACCTCAGCAGGATAGAGGGTCCGCCTCCTAATAAGAAGTCGGACTGCCGCCTGAATTGAGCGACCGGATAGCAAGATTCCTCCTGATTTCGTCCGATT
>CAKTYE010000108.1 GCA_934631985.1 uncultured Clostridia bacterium
ACTGGCGGTAAATCAAGAAATCTGCAAGCAGCAGATGGCGAAAAAGGCATTGCCAACGCTGCCGACGAATTGTGCGGTGTTGCCTTAAAGCCGCAAAGTACCAGACACGATAAAAAGCATCAAAAAAACGCCGTACCTTCCATGTCTAAGGAAGATACGGCGATTCATTATGTATCTATTACTTGTTTTCTTCCGCTACCATGGAGACGAGCTTCTGAGAACGGGCAATGAAGTCCGTGATCTCCCCAGACTCCAGCGGCTGTGCGGACATCCGCGCCAGGTCGTATATCTGCTTGCACAGCAGATCGGTCACTTCACCCTCCTCGCGGGCTGCCAGCGTGCGCACCGTGGTGTTGCGACGGTTCAGCACCAGCGTGAACTGATCGGGCATGGGGAAACGCTCGCCGTACAGACGGCTCATTTCCTTGAAGCGGCGGCTCTGCTCATCCTCCGTGACCATGGCGATCATGTCGGCATTTGCCAGGGCTTCCAGCTTCACGGTGAGATCTTCCTTGCCCAACGCCTTGCGGAACAGCTTTTCCAACTCCTCGGCATTCAGGTCCTTGCCCTCGTCGCTTTCTTCGGTCAGGCCGCTTACGTCCGCATCCACACGGGCGAAGGTCACACTGTCGTCCCCGCCGGAATATTCCATGAAGGACATGAAGTTCACGTCGATCAGGCTGTCCATCACGGCAACGTCAATGCCGCGCTCGGTGTACAGCGCCACGGAAGCCGCCTGACGCTTTTCGTCGTTGGTGTAGAAGACCTTCTTCGCCGCCTTGGCTTCGTTGCGGGTCTTGTATTCCTCAAAGGTGAGGTAATCACCTGCCGTGGTCTTCAGCAGCAGCACCTTCTTTACGCTGTCAAAGAACTTCTGATCCTTGATACAGCCGTACTTGATGAAGGGCGCAATGTCGTTCCAGTAGCTTTCGTAGGTGGCGCGCTGGCTGCCAAACAGCTCCGTCAGCTTATCCGCCACCTTCTTGGTGATGTAGGCAGAGATCTTGCGGACATAGCCGTCGTTTTGCAGGAAAGAGCGGCTCACGTTCAGGGGCAGATCGGGGCAGTCGATCACGCCCTTCAGCAGCAGCAGGAACTCGGGAATGACTTCCTTGATATTGTCCGCCACGAAAACCTGACCGCTGAACAGCTTGATCTGGCCCTCATGGGTGCCGAAATCCTGCTTCAGCTTGGGGAAATACAGGATGCCCTTCAGGTTGAAGGGATAGTCCACGTTCAGATGGATCCAGAACAGCGGATCGTCAAAGTCCGTGAACATCTTATGATAGAAGGACTTGTACTCCTCCTCGGTGCAGTCGCTGGGCTTTTTGAGCCACAGGGGCGCGACTTCGTTGATCAGGGTGGGCTTGGGCGCTTCGGAGACCTTCTCCATCTTCTGGGAGCCGTCCTCGTTCTTTTCGCCCTCCACGGGAACCTCGCGCTCGATGGGCTTAGCGTTTGCGTCCTCCAGATAAATGGGGGCGTTCATGTAGCCGCAGTAGCGGTTCAGCACTTCGCGCACGCGGTAGGTTTCCAGGAACTCCTGCTCCTCGTCGCTGATGTGCAGGGTGATGGTGGTGCCATGGGCGGTACGGGTACCTTCGGACATTTCAAAGTCCATGCCGTTGGTGCTTTCCCAATGCACGGGCTTCGCACCCTCCTGATAGCTCAGGGTGTCGATCTCCACACGTTCAGATACCATAAACACGGAGTAGAAGCCCAGGCCGAAGTGACCGATGATGTCCGCCTTTTCCTCTCCCTTTTCGCCCTGATAGTTCTTCATGAACTCCTCAGCACTGGAAAAAGCCACCTGATTGATGTAGCGGCGAACCTCCTCATCGGTCATGCCGATGCCGGTATCGGAGATGCGCAGCTCCTTCTTTTCCTTATCCACGGTGACGGTGACGCACATGTCTTCTTCCGTCCCCACATGGAGCATGCGGTATTTGGTGATCGCGTCGCAGCCGTTGGAAACGACCTCACGCAGGAAAATATCCTTGTCGGAATACAGCCAGCGCTTGATGACTGGCATAATGTTTTGCGCTTCAATAGATACGCTGCCCTTTTCAATTGCCATGGTAGGTGTCCTCCTTCAGAAATAGGGTCTGCCGCGCTTGCGATGAGAAGCAGCGGCGGAAAGACGGAAGATCCCGCGGCCCGCGGATCGGGTGCGGCGGGTTCCTGTCTTTCTTTGCCTATTGTAGCACCATGAAAAGGGAAATGCAAGCACTTTTTAGCACTCGATTCAAAAGAGTGCTAACAATTTTTCTGAGCCGCCTGAAAAAAGCGCAGCACAGCCCAACTGAGCAGACACCAGAGCGCCGTATAGGGCAGGCAGACCTGCCCGCGCCAGTTGCAGGGCATGCGCCGATAGTCCCAAATTTGATGGCGGCGGTTCCAGCGCAGGCCGATCACTCCTTCCATCAGCGTAATAGCGCACCCGCCCAGCAGCGCGGCTTGTCCGCAGGGCATATGCGCACGATGCAGCCGCAGCAGCAGCGCAGTGGAAAGCCCGCCCGCAAGCGCCATGGTGGGGTGCGTCCGACCACGCCAGCAAATTTCCAGCAGCGGATACGCAACGGCTCCCAGTAAAAAGTCCTTCATGCCAACACCGTCCCTTTGGACGTAGGGTGCGCAGGGGAAGGGATGCTTATACAAAAAAAAGAATGCCGCGGTTCATGCCGACGGCAGTCTTTTCGCATAGCACAATAGGAAAGGGAATGCTCCTGTTACTCCCGGTTCAATACGCCTGATTTCTTCAGCGCAGGGACCATGGTCTGATACAGCAGAGGCGTGACCGCTACGGCAACGCCGCCGTTGATCAGCGAGGGGATCAGACGGCTGACCATCACTGCACCCAGCGTATCGGCAGGTACAGGCGTCACGAAAGACTTATAGATGAAGGTCTTCAGCATATAGAGTGCGATATAGGTCAGCGCGCCCAGCAGGCAGGCCACATAATCCCGGCCCAGCGTACCCTTGCCCTTTTCGCGCCCAGCCACCTTGGCGCAGACCCAGGCCATGGCAAACTTGCTGACAAAGGTAATGAGCGCCTGCCCGGGGTCATAACCGCCCGCCAGCAGATCATACAGCGCGGAGCCGAGACCCGCCGCCGCACCGCCGTAGCTGCCGCCCAGCAGCAAACCGGCGAGCAGACACATCGCATTGGCAAAATGCACCTTGGAACCAAGCAGAGGGAACCGGAAAAGCGTGACCACATACACCACTGCCGCCATAACGCCCACAAAGGCCAGGCGGAACGCGGGATGACGCTTGCTTTCCATCAACCATCAACCTCCCTTTATGTTTACGATTCCGTATCATAGCATGAAACTAGGCTTTACGCAACCCTAAAGATGTTTTTTTCATGATTGAAATGGAGATAAAAACAGAAGGGAAATGCGAGGCGGCGTTGCGTGCGTCATTTGACAGGGGAACAGGCGGGAGACGCGGGCTTTTCCGCGGTGGGCGGGACAGACTTCGGCGGCTTCTTCTTGATGGGCAGGGGCGTATCCCGATCAACGACCACGACCATGCGCAAGCGCCTCCTTCCGTGTGCTATGTGAATTTCCTGACATCATCGTAGCACAATTTGTGAATATACGTAAGTGCGTATACGCAGAAGCGTAGGAATTTCTATGCTGATGCACGGAGGTGGTAGCCCGTGTAAGTCAAGGATGCGGTCGTAATCAGGTTTCAGGGGCTGTGCGCGGAGAAGGGCATTCGGCTCAACGAGCTGGCGACCCGTTCCGGTGTAACGCCTTCGTCTGTGTACAGTATGGTGAACCCGCAGCGCCGGGAAATTTCCATCACGCTGATCAAAAAGCTGTGCGATGGGCTGGAGATCAGCCTGGGAGCGTTCTTTAACGATGAAATCTTCGAAAAGCTGGAGCAGGAAATCATGTGATGCGCTGGATTTTTGCAGCAAAAGCGTGTATAATGCGGAAGCAATGAATTATTAAGGAAGGAATTGCCTGTGGAAACGAAATTATGGACCGCCACGCCGGAGAGCCTTGCCTGGGGTGCGGAGCTGCTTCGTGCGGGAGAGCTGGTGGCCTTTCCGACAGAGACGGTATATGGCCTGGGCGCGAATGCCTTTGACAGCACGGCAGTGCGGAATATTTTTGCGGCGAAGGGTCGTCCGGCGGACAATCCGCTGATCGTCCATGTTTGGAGCCGGGAGCAACTGCCGGATATTTGCGATGTGCCGCCGCTGGCGGAAAAGCTGATGGATGCATTCTGGCCCGGTCCGCTGACGCTGCTGATGCCCCGACGGGAGAAAATTCCGCTGGTAGTCACGGCTTCCCTGCCCACGGTGGCGGTGCGGATGCCCTCACACCCTGTGGCGGCGGCGCTGCTGAAGGCCTGCAATGTGCCTGTTGCGGCGCCCAGCGCCAACCGCAGCGGCAAGCCCAGCCCCACCACGGCGAAGCATGTGCTGGAGGACATGGACGGGCGCATTCCGCTGATTTTGGATGGCGGCGATTGCGACGTGGGCGTGGAGTCCACCGTGCTGGACATCAGCGGCGAGATCCCCTGCATCCTGCGTCCCGGCGGCGTTACGAAGGGCATGCTGGAAACGGTGTTGCCGCGCGTTGATGTGGCGGGCAGCGTTCTGCGTCCCTTGCAGCCCGGCGAGAAGGCGCTGTCCCCCGGCATGCGCTATAAGCATTACGCTCCTGACGGCGCGGTGATGCTGGTGGAGGGCGCGGAGGAGCAGGTGGTCGCAGCCTGCCGCACGCTGTATCATCAGGCGGAGACGGCGGGGAAGCGAGCCTGTATCCTGTGCTTTACCGAGCATGCTGCGGCCCTGGCGGACTGTCAGGTGGAGGCGCTGGGCAGCAAGGCGCACCCCGAGGAGGTCGCCCATCGGCTGTTTGCGCTGCTGCGTGAGATGGACGAGAAGGGCATGGAGGCTATTTTCAGCGAGGTGCTTCCGCCTGAGGGCGTGGGCCTGGCAGTGATGAACCGTCTGGGGCGCGCTGCGGCGTTCCATAGCGTCCGCGCAGAGGATGTTCTGCACGGGTAAAAAAGTTTTTTGTGCAAATCGGCGCTTTTTCCCCGGAAAATTCCTGCTTTTCCCTTGACTTTTCCGGGGAAATATTATAAGATAGGCGATGGCATCAATAGCTCCGCTAGCCCCGGAAACTATTGAAACTGTGCGAAGGCATGCGACCATCATGTCCGAGCTTCACTTTTTGACATCATTCCAAGGAGGAATACCTTTGAAGACTTTTATGCCGAAAGCTTCAGATATCGAGCGTAAGTGGTACGTCATCGATGCTGAGGGCCAGGTCATGGGCCGTCTGGCCAGCCAGGTCGCCAACATCCTGCGTGGTAAGAACAAGCCCATCTATACCCCCAATGTGGACACCGGCGACTATGTGATCGTCATCAACGCTGATAAGATCGTCATGACCGGCAAGAAGCTGGATCAGAAGATCTACTATCATCACAGCGGCTTCGTGGGCGGCCTCAAGGAGACCAAGTACCGCAAGCTGATCGCTGAGAAGCCTGAATTCGCCATCCGCCACGCTGTGGTGGGCATGCTGCCCAAGGGTCCCCTCGGTCGCCAGATGGCCAAGAAGCTCAAGGTGTATGCCGGCCCCGAGCATGAGCATGCCGCTCAGAATCCTGAGAAGTACGATCTGATTTGACGCGGAAGGAGAATTTCAAAATGGCAAAAGTTGATTACAGTGCTGTAGGCCGTCGGAAGAAGGCTGTGGCCCGCGTCCGTCTGGTCGCCGGTGATGGCAAGATCGTCATCAACAAGCGTGACATCGACAACTACTTTGGTCTGGAGACCCTGAAGATGACCGTTCGTCAGCCCCTGGCGCTGACC
>CAKTYE010000109.1 GCA_934631985.1 uncultured Clostridia bacterium
GGCTCGAAGGGAACCTGAGTGGGCTTGCCGCAGTTGGCGCAGATCGCGTCATGCATCTCACGGGGAGCGCCCGCAGCGGGACGGCTGGCCTTGCGAGCTTGACGGCAGGCCTTGCAACGGGTGGGCTCATTCTGGAAGCCCTTCTCGGCATAGAACTCCTGCTCACCGGCAGTGAAAACGAATTCGGCACCACAATCCTTGCAAACCAGCGTCTTGTCTTCGTACATGGAAAATTGACCCCCTGAACTATTTGGAATGGATTTTGGCGGCTGCTTCGGCTGACCTGGTATTTGACCCCACACACGCCGTCTGGGAGGTTGCTCTGCGCTTCACGCGCCCTCACGCACTCCTCTCGGGGCGAACCCCGGACGGACTTACATCTAGACCGCACCATGCTCCCCGCCGCTTTGGGCGGATTACGTGGACCGCTTTGCCTGCGACTGGCATCGGCTTGCAACCACAGACCCGAAGGAACCAACCGAGGATATTATACGGCGCTTGTGTCCAAATAGCAAGCGAAATTTTTCGCAAAAGCCCAAAACACAAGGAAAGCACAGCCGCCTTTTCAGCGCGGCGTATAGCGCCCTTGCGGGCGGCGTATGCTCTTGGAGGGAGGTGCATCACCATGACTGAAAATCGACGTTTGCTGACGGCCGTCTACCGCAGCGCCCGCGCCCATGGCAATGCCGCCATTGCGGCCCAGTGTGCGGAGCTGCTGGCGCAGGCAGGCTTTCCGCCGCCGGACGCGCCTGCGCCCTCGGATGAAGCCCTCTGGCAGATGCTTCGCGCCCGCCCCGGCGCGCACCCCAAGATTCGCGCCCTGGGCTTGCAGCTTTTGTCCCCGCCCGATGCGTCACCTCGCCCGCCTGTGCAATAGTTACCTCGGCGTGACCAGGCCACCCCAAAGTGCCTGCTTGCAAGGCCGCGCAAAAAGGTTTATCATAAAACCATGAGGACAGCGTAAGCCCGCCCCAAAACCTACCAAGGAGTGATTCTACATGACGGAAGCATTGAAGCAAGAGCTTATTACCAAGACCCATGAGCTGATGGCGGCGCCCTCCTGCTGCGCAGAGGCCAAAGCTGCGGCGCAGCACTGGTTGGATTCTCTGGGGACCCCCGCCGAAGTGGAGGCCACCCAGGCCTATGTTGCGGAGCTGGAAGCGGACATCATGCCCGTGGACGGTCTGGTTGCCTTTATGGGTTCCGAGACGGCCGCTCAGCTGTTCGGCGCGGAGAACGCTGCGGGCATGCTGGCCCACGCCAAGGAGCTGAAGGCCAACGGCAGCGCATACTGCGATTGCCCCGCCTGCGCTGCCTGTGCGGCGATCCTGGCGCATAAGACGGAGCTGTAAGCGGAAAGGCTGCGGCTGCACAGGAAAGCGGTGTGCCCTGAAGGAATGGGGCATGCCGCTTCTTTTTTGCGCAGGGAGGAGGGGAAGAAATTGGGCTTTTCCTCCCATCATCCTCCCGGTTGCGCGGGGGAGAAAATCCATGTATAATAAGCAGGAACATCCCTACGGAAGGAGCGTGTCCCCGCATGAAAAAACAAAAGGTGCGCCGCCCGCTTTACTGGCTGATGCCCCTGTTGTTTGCGCTGCCCTTTGCGCTGGGCGGCCTGTACGTTTTTCAGCAATATGCGCCGAAGCTGACCTCGCTGATGGAGGTCGCAATGAAGCTGGTGGTGATCCCATGACGAATAAGCTGCGCGGCATGCCCGGCCCGGTGGCCCATGTTTTCTGCATCCTGTGGACGCTGCTGCTGACCGCAGTGCTGCTGGTGACGGCGCTTGCGTTCCCGGCGGTGCGCCTGATGACGGATCGGGACTGGAATGTGAAGTTGGCGAAGGACAGCGCCGTGGTGGATGCGCAATATGCCGCCATTGGTGAGGCGGTGGACGCGCTGGCGGAGAAATATAGCTTTGAGCCGAACACCGTGATGGACCTGGTGACGCGGGAGAGCATCGAAGCCTATGCCGAGAAGCTGGTGGACTGGCGGCTTGCCTTGCTGACGGCAGATGCGGACTATACGGTGCCTGCCTATCAGGTGGAGGGTCTGACCGACGCCATCAAGGCGGATGAGACCTTCCAGGCGGCAACGGACAAGAACCGCCGCACCAGCGTGGCCCGGGATACGATCACCGTGAAGGTGCAGCGCACGGTGGAGGAGACGGTTGCGCCCCTGCGCCTGTCGCTGATCGCCCTGGCCCTGGGCAAGGCGCTGCCTGCGCTGAATCTGAGCCGCTTTACCCCGTATCTGCCCTATGCGCCGTACATGCTGCTGGGTGTGAGCCTGCTGCTGGCGGGGCTGATTGCGCTGACGGCCCATAAGCGGCTGGTCAAGGCGGCACTGTATATTGGAAGCGCCTGCACTGCCAGCGGACTGCTGCTGGCGGCGGTGGGGGCGCTCCTTGCGTTGGCGAACGTGCCGCAGCTGGTGGGCGCTTATTCCGCGATGGCGGGCATGCAGGTGGAAACACTGCTGCGGGCGCTGGCATGGGGCTATGTCATCCAGTGCGGAGTGCTGCTGATCGTCGGGCTGCTGCTCATCGGTGTGCATCAGCGGGGCATGCAGCCCCTGTACCGTGCGGCGGAGCAGGCGGCATGAACAAACGCATTGTGACCCGGTACACCCTGCGCACCCCGCGGGTGACCCGCCCGGTGACGCTGGCAATCGTGGCGGACCTGCACAACGGCGAGTATGAGGATATGTTGCCTGTGCTGGAGGAAGCCGATGCGATCCTTGTTCCCGGCGATCTGCTCAATCGGCACTGTCTGGGCTGGGAGAACGCCCTGCGCTTCATTCAGACCATGCCCGCCGTCTGCCCGGTGTTCTATTCCCTGGGCAACCACGAGCGGCGCTATCCTGACAAGGAACGCAGGCAGTGGCTGCGCAAGGTGCGGGCCTCCAACGTGACGCTGCTGGACAATACCACGGCGGTGTTTGGCGAGCTTGCCCTCGGCGGGCTGTCCTCGGTGGACAAGCACACCGAGCCGAACGGGCGTGTACTGGCAGAGCTGTCCGCCATGCCGGGCTTTCGGCTGCTGATGTGCCATCACCCTGAATATTTTAAGCCCTATGTTGCCGGCTTCGACATTGACCTGACGGTGGCGGGACATGCCCACGGCGGGCAGGTGCAGCTTTTCGGGCATGGCCTGTATGCGCCGGGGCAGGGGCTTTTTCCCCACCTGACGCATGGCTTTTATGCGGACAGACGCCTGCTGGTAAGCCGGGGCATGACCAATTCGGCAGAGCTGCCTCGCATCGGCAATCCCTGCGAGCTGGTGCTGCTGACGCTGGAGCCGGAAGCGTAAGCGCGGCTCCCTTCATACTTCCGATCTGTACACAAGGAGCGATCCTCATGAAGAAAAAGACCCTTTGGCAGGCCCTGAAATTTACGCTGTTTTCCGCATCGGCGGGCATCATTCAGATCGGCAGCTTCACGCTGTTCAACGAGGTGTTCCACTGGAGCTATTGGGCGGCGTATCTGCCGTCGCTGGTGCTGAGCGTGCTGTGGAACTTCACCTTCAACCGCCGCTACACCTTCCGCAGCGATGCGAGCATCCCCCGGGCCATGGCGCTGGTGGCGCTGTTCTATGTGGTGTTCACGCCCCTGAGCACCTGGGGCGGCAACGCGCTGACGGCGGCGGGCTGGAATGAATATCTGGTGCTGGTGCTGACGATGGTGCTGAACTTCGTCACGGAGTTTCTCTATCAGCGGCTGGTGGTATACCGCAAGCGGATCGATACCAATGACGTGGCCCGCAGAGCGGAAAAATGAGAAAGGCTTAAGCGCATTCTAATCTTCCTTTTCTGGTACCGTCTGCCGGGATGCGGTATACTAAGGCCATGGAAAGGAGGTGCCGGGCATGCTGAGATTGCTTTTCTGGCCCGTGACGCTTTTGATGGACGCAGCGGGGCTGCTGCTTCACCTGACGGGACGCGCAGTGGGCTTTATCGTCGGCCTGGTGCTGGCTGTTGTGGGCGGCGCGCTGTGCTGCACGATCATTGGAGCGCTGGCTGGCATCCCGCTGGGCCTGCTGGGTCTGGGATTGATGGCGAAGTGCTTCTGGTAAGGAAATGCTTGTAAAGACATAAGAAAGGCGGCTCCTGCGGTGAATAAGCGCGGGAGCCGCTGTTTGCATGCTGTGAAAAGCCGTACATCCGTCCTTGCAGGGACACGGGAAGTGTGCTATGCTTTTCCTAAACGCAGCGGAGCGGCAGCCCGGAAAGCAGAGAGGAGCAGCACAGATGCCGAGAACGGAAGAGGTTGAGTTGACCAACATGTGCATGATTTGCGACGGAAAGGGAAACGTGCTTGTGCAGAACAAGCAAAATCATCCCACATGGCATGGATGGAATTTCCCCGGAGGTCACGTTGAAAAGGGCGAATACGTTACGCCGTCTGTCATTCGTGAAATGCAGGAGGAAACGGGATTAACGATAGAGCATCCGAAGCTGTGCGGAATCAAGGAATTTCACAAAGCGAAGGACGGAAAGCGGTATATTGTTTTTCTGTATGTGGCAAACCGTTTTTCAGGGGAGCTGAAATCCTCGGTAGAAGGAGAAGTCTTCTGGTATCCGCTTGCCGAACTGAAGCAGTCTAAAGAACTGATCGATGGGTTCGAAGAAATGCTGCCTGTTTTTACGTCTGCGGAGATCAGCGAGGTTTTCTACGCGGACGGGGATAGAACGGTGTTTTGCTAAAGGCAGGCGGCAAGGGAGGCGGGGAGGAAAGTCACACAATGAACATGTGTAGAAAGGCGAACATATTATGAAACGCAAAATTGTAAGCTTTTTCATTCTGGTTTGCTTATTTTTCCAATGCTGCATGGCTTATGCCATCGATACAGAAATAGGCGAAATTATTATATGTGCTGATAGCCTATCCCGCATTACCAGAAATTATCAACGCAAAGAATTAGAGGCATGCACAAAGCTAAGGCTGATTAATGCTGGATACGAAAATAATACCTTCGCTGTTGAAAACTTGATGTGTATGCCTAATATTGAAGAATTATATGTAGCGGATGATGTCTGCTTGGATGATTACAGTAAGCTTAAAGCATTTCAAAATCTTAGAGTTTTGAGCATACATAATCAGAACATATCAGATATTTCATTTGTCACCTATTTAACTAAACTTGAGAAAATTGATTTCAGACATAATTTGATACAGAATATTGATCCAATTGGTGAATTGGAGCATTTGCGAATTATTAATTTGAGTTATAATAACATTTCGGATATAAGCGCATTAAAGAACTCAGCCAATTTAGAGTTGCTAAATCTTGACTATAATGGAAATATTTCAGATTTAAGCGCTATTAGCCTGTTAAGTAAGATGGAAAGCCTGTCTATATCAGAAACAAATATCAATGACCTTTCACCAATATCAAATCTGACCAATATGGATTTTTTGTGCTTTGATGGATGCAATGTTGAAGATATTACACCCATCTCCGGATTGACTAAATTGACTTATTTGGACATGCGCTATAATTCAATAAGCGACATCGCTCCGCTTTCTGAAATGCATGAATTAGAGTTCTTGTATTTGGCGGGTAACCCTATTACAGACTACGCGGTTCTTGACCTCCTACATATGTCACTAGAGTCGGCCATGGATGAACCATGAAATACCAAACTTTTTGTATATATAACAATAACGCATCAAAAAGCTGAATAAAAAGAAAGTAATACTTGCTAACTAAAAGTCAGGCG
>CAKTYE010000110.1 GCA_934631985.1 uncultured Clostridia bacterium
TGGGCATTGACTTCCTGGCTGCCGGCATCGGCAACATTCACGGCAAGTATCCCGAAAACTGGCCCGGCCTGCGCTTCGACGTGCTGGCTGCCATTCAGGCCAAGACCGGCGACCTGCCCCTGGTGCTGCACGGCGGCTCCGGCATCCCGGACGAAATGGTTCGCGAAGCCATCACCCTGGGCGTGTCTAAGGTGAACGTGAACACCGAGTGCCAGATCGCCTTCACCGAGGCGACCCGCAAGTTCATCGAAGAGGGCAAGGATCGCGAAGGCCGCGGCTTCACCCCCCGTGCGCTGCTGGCTCCCGGCCTGGAGGCCACCAAGGCGAAGTGCATCGAGAAGATGGAGCTGTTCGGCAGCGTAGGCCGCGCCTAAGGCTTCCTCTTCCCCTGATTCCTGAAAGAAAGCCCTCTCCCTTCCACCGACCTGATGGGGTGTCGGTGGAGCCGGGAGAGGGCTTTTTCAGGCCCGGAGGATACGGGGTTTTGCTTTTTCTGCATCATAAAAGCAGCCTGTCAACGTTCAACGCACTGACAGGCTGCTGCTTTTCCAAGGGTCACTTCATTTGTTCCGCAATATCCCGCGCAACAGCCACGCCGGTGGCGCTGGCCTGCATCAGGCCGCGGGTGATGCCTGCACCGTCGCCGATGGCGTACAGGCCCGGGATGGGGGTCATGAAGCGCTTGTCCACCAGCATCTTGCTGGAATAGAACTTCACCTCAACACCGTAAAGGAGGGTATTCTTGCTGTACAGGCCGGGGGCCAGGTGGTCGAAGGCCTTCAGTGCTTCCACAATGCTGGTCAGATGACGGGGCGGCAGCACGAAGGACAGGTCGCCGGGCACCGCATTTTGCAGCGTGGGAATGGTGGTGGACTTCGCCAGACGCTCCCAAGAGGTGCGGCGGCCCTGCAGCAGGTCGCCCAGGCGCTGCACCATGATGGGGCCGCCCGTCAGCATGTTGCCCAGGCGAGCGATGTACTGACCATACTCAATGGGCTGATTGAAGGGCTCCGTAAAGCGGGTGGACACCAGCATAGCGAAGTTGGTGTTGCCCGTGCGGCGGGCAGGATCGCCATAGCTATGACCGTTCACCACAGCCAGCCCGGACTCGTAATGCTCCTCGCTGACCACGCCGCCGGGATTCATGCAGAAGGTGCGCACCTTGTTCTCATAGGTGTCGGAGTAATAGACCAGCTTGGCCTCGTAAAGGTACTTGGTCAGGTGATCCATAATGGCGTTGGGGACTTCTACGCGCACACCGATGTCCACTTCGTTGTTCTGGGTGCGCAGGCCCAGCTTGTCGGCCTCGTTCGCCAGCCATTCCGCGCCGCCGCGTCCGGGAGCCGCCACCACATGTGCGGAACGGGCTTCCCAGATCTCGCCCTTGCGGGGGGACAGGCGCACGCCTGCAACCTTGCCATCCTCTACCAGGATGTCCGTGGCGGTGGTCAGCTCGGCAAAGGTGGTATGGGTCTGTGCGATGAGGTAATCGTGCATGGCAGACAGCACGCTGCCCGCATACTCGGTACCCAGATGGCGCACAGGGCAGGGAACCAGGCGAATGTTATAACGGCTGGCTTCGTAGGCGATTTCCTCGACTTTTTTGTCATCCAGGCCGTGAACCTCCTTCGGCGCACCGAACTTGAGGTAAATGTTATCGGCGTGGTGGATCAGCTCCATGGCCTTCTGATGGCCCAGATATTCGCTGATATGACCGCCCACTTCATCAGACAGGGACAGCTTGCCATCCGAGAAGGCGCCTGCGCCCGCCCAGCCATGGACGATGCCGCAGGGGTCGCAGTGAACGCACTTGCCGGTGGTGCGGGCTGGGCAGGTACGATGGGCGATGGCACGCCCGGTGTCAACGATCAGCACCTTGGCTTCGGGCTTCAGCTCCGTCAGCTCCAGGGCAGTAAAAATGCCGGCAGGGCCGGCGCCGATAATGATTGCGTCGTAAATGCGGTTTTCCATGGGGCCCCTCCTTGCCGCATACAGTGCGGCACATGCTTTTGCAATCTATTGTACCATGTTTTGCAGGGAAGCACAAGGGAATGATCGGAATTTCGCGCGGGGGAAAGGCATGCGTTCCACTCTTCCCCCACGCAAAGCATGGCTGCGCCGTCTCACTCAAACGTCACATGCCCCACCAGCTCGGACGTTCCCACGCCCATCACCTCGCTGGTCTTGCGCGGGCATGTTTTGCCGTAATAGACCGCGATGCTGTTCAGCTGCTTGCCCATAAACTCAAACACTGCCGTCTGTCCGCCGTCCAGGTTATAGCCCAGCGTACAGCCGCGCTCCCGCAGCATCAGTGCAAGCTGGGTGATGGACACACCCACGCTGTCCTGAAAGCGTCCCTCGGCGATCAGCGCCACATAATGCCCCGGCTCCACCATGCCCAGCGCATAGCGGGGCTGGTTGCTGCTGCTGATCTCCTTCAGGCGGGGATTGATCTCCCCATCCTTCAGCAGATACGGCCCGAAGGAGAACACCATGTACGCCCCCCGGTCCAGGAACTCCTGCCCGGTCATCGCGCCGCTTTCGTGAACCTCCAGATGACCGTCCGGGTAAAAAGACAGCGTATCCAGATTGGGAAAGTTCTTGGTGGGCTTGGTATAGGGGGTGTCATACAGAATTTTGCCATCGCGAATGACCAGCCCGATGGGCCGACCGTTATTGCTGCTCAGGCGATAGGTGTAATAATCCGTATTGGTGGCAAACACCACCTGATGCTTGATCGCCGTTTCGGAAGCATCTACATGGGCCTTTTCCATTTTTTCAGCATCGTAGGCCACGGAGCGAAGCAGCTCGCCTGCCTCCACATCACACCAGATCTCCGCATCAAACCAGCGCAGGGGCTGCGTCGCGTCCACCCGGCGGCGAATGACGATCTTGCAGGTCTGATTCACATAAAGATACAGCCCCTCCGTATCGCTGGCATACACAAACTCTCCCGCGTCCAGAAAGCCCTTGGCATTCAGCGTCGGCATCAGGGACAGGTATTCCTCCCCCAGCGGCACGGACGGCACCTGCACGGCCTGCAGGGACTGCACAGGCATCTTGACCAGCTCAATCACGTTTTCCAGAAAATCTCCGCCAACCGTGTCCGGCCCGACCGTTGTTTCGCACAGGCCAAAGAGACGGTTGTCATATTTCGCGCCTGTTTTGACAACGCTCATACCGTTGCGCTCCTGCGTCGTGAAGGAGGCATAGGCCTCCGCTGCGGCCTCCATCGCCGTTTTGCCCGCCGCACGGGTCAGCGGGATCGACCAATCCATCGTGATCTGCTGCTCTGCGCCCAAATGCTGATAGAGCTTTTTCACCTGCCAGCCCGCCTGTGCAGCGGCGGTATAGGCTTTCTGCGCTGCGTCCGCCGTCAGCTTGTGCATCACATGCCCATTCTCGCCCGCTGCATCCAGCGTGACCACCACCTCAGGCTTGCAGGCCTGATAGACCTGCGTCAGCCAGCCGACAACGTTTTCTTCGCCGCCCAGCTTGGCATAGGCCTGCTCCACGTTGTTGGGGTTCATGTCCTTCCAGCCGCCGAAAAAGGGATACTGCCGCAGGCCCATAGCCCACAGCGCATTCAGCAGCTCGCTGACACGGCCCTTTTCCGCACGGGTCAGACAGGCTACTGCCACGCTGCACTGACGTTCCGTGATGTAGGTCGGCAGTGCGCCGCCCAGAAATACCAGCTGATCGTCCGGGTGCGCGGTGACAAACAGGATGTCCGCCTTTTCGGGCGCAGGCTCCCAGCGCTGCACCCAATCCGGCACCCTTCCGCTGGAAAAAACATACAGCTCGTTTACGCGCACGGACCGCTTGCCCTCCCCGGTCAGGTACAGCCGCAGGCGGCTCACGCCCTCCGGAAAAGCATAGTAGGCATGCAGCAACTCCGGGTGGATGTCACAGTCCAGATCGACCCACGTACCGTCCTTCTCCGCCTGCCACATATACGCCCCGGGCTGGTCGGTAAAGCAAACATATGCGCCGTACATGGGTACGCCCGCCGGCGCGGTGATGGTCACCCAGGGATGCTCCACATCCTGACTTTCCCAGCAGGAGGTAAAGCGGCGATCCGCCAGGGATTTCACGCCATGGCGGGAATAGCAGGCTGTCAGTGTACAGTCAGCAGTGATGTCCACCGCCGTCTGATCTGCCAGGGCGTTCCCCGCAAGGAACAGCGCCATCAGCAAGGCAGCCATCAGCAGTACATGTTTCTTCATTGCGCCGCTCCCCGAACCAGCACATAGGGATCAACCTTTGTTCCCGTTCCGCCTGCAATGGCAAAGCTGTGCATGTCCAGATACAGGGCCGGACGTGGGCTGATGTTTTCACGATCCGAAATGATATGGCCCAATCGGCCCTTGTAGTTGGTGAAGCGCCCGTGCCGCGCATCGGTGGTGGACTGCTCCGCCACCCAATAGGGACTCTGCGCCCCCGTCCCCACACTGAACACATAAGACCCCGTCACGCGAATGGCGTACTCCGTCGCCCAGGCCTTCATCCCCTCGCCGTTGCCCATGCCGATGGCCTTGTTTTTCACATCGTCCGCCGTGGGGATGAACACCTTCCCCCAATCCCCCTTGGGCAGCAGCATGGACAGCTCCTCCGATGTGAAGGCCGTCTGCGCAAATTCCCCGTTCAGGTAGGCACACAAATCAGTCTTGCTGTAATCCTTGCCCAGGGTCTTATACTCTGTGTAATTCACATGCATCGGATGAGCAAACAGAATGTACTCGCTAAGCAGGTAGGCCTTCTCCTCATCCACCGTCAGCACCCGCCACAGAATAGGTTCAGGCGTAATGCTCAAATCAGAGGCATCCTTGATGACATGCCGCCCCCACTTCCAGCAGGAGCCGGGGATCTCGCCGCCATCGATGGTCTGCGGATAGCGCCCCAGTGTCACATAGGTATAGCCATGCTCCGGGTCATAGCCCGACAGTTCTGCTTCCGCCAGCACTGCCATGGGGATCATGCACAGCATCAGCAACAGGGAAAGGAGGATGTTCCAACGCTTCATAGACATGCACGCTTCCTTTTTTATTTTATAGAGCCGAAAGGGACAGGTTTTTCGTCAAGAATTATTGTACCATGCGCCCTGCGAAGTTGCAAGATTCACGACCTGAAAACATGAAATTTCTTATAAGCAATCACGGATATTTTCCGCCGCAAAAGCCCCATAACACTAATAGCATTTATTTTCCCTCGCCGCCTGCCCTCCCAGCCGCTCCAACACCCCAAGCGCCCTCCTCGCCTTCCTCCGCAGAGGAAGGGGGACCGCCCGCCAAAGGCGGATGGTGGATGATACCCCTCCCCGCCCATCCAGCGCAGCGCCACATCAAAGCATCCATTCTCAGAAAACTCCCCGCCAAAACCGCAAAAAAGAAGTAAAAGAAAAGCTCCTGCATTTCTGCAAGAGCTTCTCTTATATGGATTCCGGCAACGTCCTACTCTCCCGGGCCGTGTCCAGCCAAGTACCATCGGCGCTGAAGGTCTTAACTTCTGTGTTCGGTATGGGAACAGGTGGTACCCCTTCGCCATCGTCACCGGAAACTGTGAACTTGTTCTTTTCCTCACACCCTGACAACTGCACAGTACTTACTCGATCTGAACTTCTTTGCCTATTCCCAATCAGTCTTTCTTCAGGACTTTTGCGTTGAAATCAAGCCCTCG
>CAKTYE010000111.1 GCA_934631985.1 uncultured Clostridia bacterium
GGTCTGGAGACCCTGAAGATGACTGTTCGTCAGCCCCTGACGCTGACCAATGTCGGCAACTTCGATGTGCTGGTGAATGTGAACGGCGGCGGCCTGACTGGTCAGGCTGGCGCGATCCGTCACGGCATTGCCCGCGCCCTGTGCAAGGCCGATCCCGAGCTGCGCGGCGCCCTGAAGAAGGCTGGCTTCCTGACCCGCGATCCTCGTATGAAGGAGCGCAAGAAGTACGGTCTGAAGGCTGCCCGTCGTGCGCCTCAGTTCAGCAAGCGCTGATTTTTCAAAACATTCCAGTACCTGGTTGGTACTGGAATGTTTTTTGTTTTTGGCATATGATTGCATGCATTACGGAAAGCTACAGAATATATATGGAAAAACACTATGCAGAAGTCTCACGATAGGGGGACTTCTGCTTTTTGATAGAATTTTCAGCAGATCAAACACCGTTTTGAAGCTGGAAGGGACTCAAATTGATTCTCTGTGTCGAATGTGCTATACTGCACTTATGGAAGTTTCTGCGCACCTGATAGGCTGGAAAAGCAATCCGGGAGATTGTGAGCGCACAGGCAGCAGATAGCATAGAGTCCTTATTTGAAGGCACGAAAGGAACGAAAGTCATGATTACCGGCGAGCTGAAAAACAAGATTGACAGTTTATGGGAAATCTTTTGGACAGGCGGCCTGACTAATCCGCTGGACGTGATCGAGCAAATGACCTACCTGATGTTCATTCACGATCTGGACGATGCTGACAACATCCGGGCAAAGGAATGCGCCATGCTTGATCTGCCTTTTCAGAGCATCTTCACCGAGGAAGTGCAGATAGGCGAACGTACCATTGATGGAACGCAGCTCAAGTGGAGCGTATTTCATGATTTCCCCGCCGGAAAAATGTATGCCACCATGCAGGAGTGGGTGTTCCCGTTTATTAAAAACCTGCATGGGGATAAAAACAGCGCTTATGCCAAATACATGGGTGATGCGATCTTCAAGATTCCTACGCCGTTGATGCTGGACAAAATCGTCAACGCCATGGACGCGATCTATGAGCAGATGGCGCATTTGCAAAGCGCCGACACCCGCGGCGATGTATATGAATATCTGCTGAGCAAGCTGTCAACTGCCGGGGTGAACGGTCAGTTCCGCACACCGCGGCACATCATTCGTATGATGGTGGATATGATGGCGCCACGCGCAGATGAGGTGATCTGTGATCCTGCCTGCGGTACGTCGGGCTTTCTGGTGGCTGCCAGCGAGTATCTGAAGGAAAACCGCAAGCAGGAGGTGTTGTTTGACCGTGTAAACAAGCAGCATTACATGAACAGCATGTTTCACGGCTACGATATGGATCGTACCATGCTGCGCATCGGCGCAATGAACATGATGACCCATGGCGTGGACAATCCCTCGATCGAATACCGTGACAGCCTATCCGACCAGAACACGGATCGGGATAAGTATTCGCTGATTCTCGCGAATCCGCCGTTCAAGGGGTCGCTGGATTACGACATTGTCAGCGCTGATTTGCTGAAGGTCTGCAAGACCAAGAAAACTGAATTGCTTTTCCTCGCGCTGTTTTTGAAAATGCTGAAGGTCGGCGGGCGCTGTGCCTGCATTGTCCCGGACGGCGTGCTGTTTGGCTCATCCACTGCGCACAAGGCCATTCGGCAGGAGCTGATCGAGAGCAATCGGCTGGAAGCAGTCGTTTCCATGCCCAGCGGCGTGTTCAAGCCCTATGCGGGCGTATCCACTGCTATCCTGATTTTCACCAAGACGGGCCATGGCGGCACGGACAAGGTTTGGTTTTATGACATGCGGGCGGACGGCTTCTCGCTGGATGACAAGCGCACGCCTGTAGCAGAGAACGACATCCCGGACATTGTGACACGGTTCCATCATTTGGAGCAGGAAGCCGACCGCCAGCGCACGGATAAGAGCTTTCTTGTGCCGAAGGACGAAATTGCCGCAAATAGTTACGATTTGAGCATCAACAAGTACAAGAAAACCGAGTATGTGGCGGTGGAATACCCCCCGACCAGCGAGATCATGGCAAAGCTGGAAGACCTGCAGGAGCAGATTGACGCGGAAATGGCAGCGCTGAAAGAGATGCTGTGACGCTGCGTGGAAAGGAGAAACAAATCAATTCGGATTTGTGGGGATGAATAAATGAAGTTAAAAGAATTGGGGACAATTGTTACCGGGAATACTCCAAGCAAACAGTCCGTAGAGAATTGGGATTCACCAGATATTTGTTTTGTGAAGCCCGATATTATAAGCGATACAGGTATTTCCATTATCGATGATGCCGCAGAATATATCTCGGAAAAGGCCCGCGCAAAAGCCCGAATTGTTGGAGAAAACTCGATACTGATAACCTGCATTGGAAGTATTGGAAAGATAGGAATAACAGCAAAAGGGACATTTGCGTTTAATCAGCAGATAAATGCAATTATTCCTAACCGCAAAGTCAACTCTAAATATTTAGCATATGCGCTTTTATACGCTAAGCCCAGATTAGTTGCTATTGCAAACGCACCTGTTGTTCCAATAATCAATAAAAGTCAATTTGGCGATTTTGAAATTAAAGTTACCGAAAACACTGAAGACCAAGGCAAAGTGGTTGAGGTTCTTGATACTGTCAATGCCATTATTGAAAACAGGCGTCAACAACTCCAAAAACTGGACGACCTCGTCAAAGCCCGATTTATCGAACTGTTCGGTGATCCTGTGGTAAACCCATTTAGATGGGAAAAACAGCCACTTGGCGTAGTGTGCGATGTAAGAGATGGAACACATGACTCCCCAGAATATTATGAATCTGGGTATCCCTTAGTCACTTCTAAAAATGTGACTGGAGGGCGTATAGACCTTACTACATGTAGCTTTATTTCGGAGCGGGCATATCGTCAAATCAATGAAAGATCCAAGGTCGATATGGGCGATATAATAATGCCTATGATTGGAACGGTTGGTAAACCTGTAATCGTAGATATAGAACCTGCATTTGCAATAAAAAATGTGGCACTGATAAAATTCCCCACAAAATCCCCTGTCCGCAATATTTACATACGAGCTTTGTTAGAATCCGATTATTTTGATAGAGCTGTAGTTAGCAAAGTGCGTGGTGGAAC
Organism: uncultured Clostridia bacterium; assembly: GCA_934631985.1. Taxonomy (GTDB): domain Bacteria; phylum Bacillota; class Clostridia; order Christensenellales; family Aristaeellaceae; genus Egerieenecus. The sequence continues at coordinate 3,128 of CAKTYE010000111.1, forward strand.
GCAGAAGTTTATTGCTCTTGGGGATATACGCAAATTAGAAATTATTATCCCTGATAATGCAGTGCAAGAGCAATTTGCAGCCTTCGTTGAACAGACCGACAAATCAAAATTTAGCCTTCAACAGCAGCTAACCGAGTTGGAAACGCTTAAAAAGAGCTTAATGCAACAGTATTTCGGACAAGAAAGCGGGCAGAAAGATGCTGAATGATAAAGTAACTTGCTTGTAGCCTGCAAGGGAGGGGAATGACCTCATCCGCCGCCAGAGGGCGGCACCTTCCCCAGAGGGGAAGGCGAAGATACAGCCGCAGTGTCCCAAAGCCTTCCCCTCTGGGGAAGGTGTCACGGCGTAAGCCGTGACGGATGAGGTTTTACACTGGACAATCACTTAGTCAGAAAGGAGCCATTACCCGTGGTCATCCATTACAGCCGCAAGCAAGAAAGCATAGCAGGAAAATCATGAAGATTGTAGCCTGCAAGGGAGGGAACGACCTCATCCGCCGCCAGAGGGCGGCACCTTCCCCAAAGGGGAAGGCGAAGATACAGCCGCAGCATCCCAAAGCCTTCCCCAGAGGGGAAGGCGAAGATACGGTTGCAGCATCCCAAAGCCTTCCCCTTTGGGGAAGGTGTCACGGCGTAAGCCGTGACGGATGAGGTTTTACGTTGGACAATCACTTAGTCAGAGAGGAGCCATTGCCCGTGGTCATCCATTACAGCCGCAACACCAAGCAAGCCGCGCAGGAACTGCGGAAAAATATGACGCCACAAGAGCGACATTTGTGGTATGATTATTTACGGACCTACCCTGCCCAGTTTCGGCGGCAAAAGCAATTTGATAGATTTATTGTCGATTTCTACTGCGCAGCGGCAAAATTTGTCATTGAGATTGACGGCTCTCAGCATTTTACCCCAGAGGGGCTTGCCTACGATGCAGAGCGTACGCAGGTGCTGTCAAAGTATGGTCTGATGGTACTCCGCTTCACCAACGCGCAGATTGATCGTGAGTTTGAAGCAGTATGCCATGAAATTGACAGAATCGTACAGGAAAGAAGTGTGACACCATGACCAACTTCTCCCCCTTCCTCACCATTCCCGAGTTCTCCGCCTTTGCTCCCATCGCGGCATCCGCGGAGAAGATCCTTGCCATCGACCCTGCGGCCTGCGTTCTCAACTGCCGCCGGGCCATGGAGGCTGCCGTCAAATGGATGTATTCGGTAGACGGCTCTTTGGTCATGCGGGGGGACGATAAGCTGGTCAGCCTCATCAGCAGCGAGGAGTTCCGCGGCATTGTGGACGAAAAGCTGCTGTTTCGGCTCGACTTTATTCGGCGCATGGGCAATAACGCGGCCCATGGCAATAAGCCCATTACCCGCGAGCAGGCAGTGCTGTGCCTGCAAAATCTGTTTGTGTTCTTTGATTTTGTGGCCTACTGCTACGGCAGCAGCTACACGGAGCATACTTTCGACCCGTCGCTGCTGGACGAAAGGCCTACTCAGTCCATGGAAGCGCCACAGGCAGACGAGACGAGAGAGCTTCAACTGGCGCAGCTTCAGCAGGAGAATGCCGCGCTAAAGCAGGAGCTGACGAAGCGCCGCGAGGAGCAGCAGCAGACCTATGTTCCCAAGCCTTTGGACATCTCCGAATATAAAACGCGCAAGGTGTATATTGACACCATGCTGCAAGATGCCGGCTGGATCGAGGGCAAAAACTGGCTAAACGAAGTTGAACTGTTCGGCATGCCAAACAAGAGCGAAAAAGGCCTTGCGGACTATGTACTCTACGGCGATGACGGCAAGGTGCTGGCAATCATCGAAGCTAAGCGCACCTGCGTGGATCCCGTCTGTGGACGGCAGCAGGCCAAACTGTATGCAGACATCATTGAGAAGCAGCAGGGCCGCCGTCCGGTCATCTTCCTGACCAATGGCTTTGAGACTCGTATTAACGATGGTCAGTACCCGGAACGCAAGTGCGCCGCCATTTGGTCAAAGCGCGATCTGGAAAAGTGGTTCAACCTGCTGCGCATGCGCACCCATCTGCAAAATGTTGTAGTGGATAAGGGCATCGCTGGACGCTATTATCAGGAGGGTGCTGTCAAGGCCGTCTGCAATAGCCTTGATGCGCGCAACCGCCGCAAAGCACTGCTGGTGATGGCGACTGGCTCCGGCAAGACCCGAACCGTCATTGCGCTGTGCAAGGTGTTGCTGGAACATGGCTGGGTGAAGAACATTTTGTTCCTGGCGGATCGTACCTCGCTGGTTACGCAGGCGAAGCGCAGCTTTGTGAATCTGCTGCCGGAATTGTCCGTCACGAATCTCTGCGAGGAGAAGAACAACACCACAGCACACTGCGTGTTCTCCACCTATCAAACCATGATGAACTGCATTGACACGGTGGAGGATGCCGAGGGCAAGCTGTTTACTGTTGGACATTTTGATCTGGTCATTTGTGACGAAGCACATCGCTCTATCTACAATAAATATCGCGATAT
>CAKTYE010000112.1 GCA_934631985.1 uncultured Clostridia bacterium
GAGAGGATATGGCGTTTTAGCATACAGCAAGGAAATAAAACAAGAAAAGATCGCCTTGACGATCCCAGACCGTTGACGACTTTGTCAACGGTCTGAGCCGTCCGATGGACGGCTGGTCCCCCTCCTTCTGCGAAAGGAGGCAAGCGCTGGCGCGGAGCAGTGCTTGGTTCGCTTCCTACCGCATGTTTTTGCTTCATCGCTCTCTTGTGAAAAAGCGCCATTCCCCCGAGCAGCACAAAAAAAGAAGCCGCACAGTTCTCTCAACCATGCAGCTTCCCTATTCATTCCTCATACATCCTGTACGATCGCGCCCACCAGGCCGGGGCCGGTATGAATCGCCAGCACCGGGCTTACCGGAGAAATGAACGCATCACGGACGTCCAACTTTGCCTTGAACTTTTCCAGCAGCTTCGCCGCATCCTCCGGGGCGTTGCCGTGCACCACAGCAAGGCGCACGGGCCGACCCTCATAGCGGCGGATGAACTCGCTGAACATCGCCTCGATGGCATTGTTCATGCCGCGCGCCTTCGTCAGCGTCTGGTACACGCCGTCATCGTTGACGTAGATCACGGGCTTCAATTGCAGCATGGAGCCGACTACGCCTGCCACCAGGCCGATCCGTCCGCCCTTGCGCAGAAATTCCAGCGTGCGAATGACGAAGCAGCCCAGCTGATGCTTGCGCTTCTCCTCCACCGCGGCGATGGTCTCCTCCACCGTGTGACCGGCCTCCAGCATCTCCGTCGCAGTCAGCACCAGCAGGCCCAGGCCGCAGCTCAGCGTCATGCTGTCCACCACGTCCACGCGAATGCCCTCCATGTCCTCCGCCAGCATGCGGCACATGTTATAGGTGCCGCTCAGACCCGAGGACATGGCAATGTGCAGAATGCGGTTGCAGCCCTCGTCACGCAGGCGGGCATACAGCGCCGAAATATCCTCCGGCAGGGGCAGGGACGTTTTGGGGACCTCGGTCTTCAGCAGGTCGTACATCTCTTCCTGGCTGATCTCCACCCGGTCGCGAAATTCGCCCGTGGAGGACACCACACGCAGGGAGACCATGGAAATATCATATCGCTTCAGCTGCTCGTCGCTCAGGTCGCAGGAGGTATCCGTGACCAGCGCGATCTTTTCGCCGTCAATGGTAAACATAAAGAAGCTCCCCCTTTCCTTTGGGATCCCCTTCATTATAAGCCACTGCGTCAAGGCCCGTCAAGGCGGCAAGCGCTTCCAAGGGGAATTTCATGTTTCATTCACATTCCGCTGCAATGTACAGGTGCTTGTCCCCCCACAGGTCGATCAGCTCCACGGCAGGCGTTCCCGCACCGTCGGGCAGGAAGCAGTTTTCCGGCAGCGCCGGGGACGCAGTGGAACGTGCGAAGGAGAAGGCCGGATAGAACGCACCTTCCCGGATGCAGCCCGCCGACCACTGCTCCACCGCCGTCAGCCCGTGCATGGCTTCCGCTTCCGGGTGCGTCGTGGGCATGTAGTCCGACAGGAGAATGCCCTCGGCGGTGATGCTGCCCGTCAGGGTCGCAGGCGCAGCCGCGCAGGGCATTTCCAGCGTAAAATCCTTGCCCAGCAGCCGCTTGCGGATGGTGGCGCAGGCCGCCGCACTGACGTCCACGCCAAGGAAGCGGCAGTCCTCCTCTAGCGCCGCCGCCAGCGTGGTACCGCTGCCGCCGCACAGATCCACCGCCAGATCACCGGGCAGGCACACCGGGCGCAGCATGCGCGTCAGCAGCTTCACCGGCTTCTGCGTGGGCCAACCGGTGCGCTGCGGGTCCAGCTGCTGAATGTGGGGAATATCCATCCACACATCCGTGGGATAGACGGGATCATCGTCATAATAGCGGTAGATTTTTCCGCCGCTGTAAATAGTGCGGCAGGGCCGCCCCTGCTCGTCCATGGTGCGCTTCAGATGGCTTCTGCGCTCTCCCTGCCGCCCAATGGGGACCCGCTGCAGGTCGAAGCGGGGCTTTTTCCCCGCGGCATACATCAGAATGGTGTCGTGCTTGCGGCTGAAATGCCGCTGCGAGCGTCCGCCGGTCTCATACGACCAGATCAGCTCGTTCATGAACGCCTTTTCCCCGAACACCGCGTCGCAGGCCAGTCGGCCCAGATAGCTGCTGTGCCAGTCCAGGTGCAGGTAAAACACGCCTGTGTCCGTCAAAAGCGCCTTGGCGCTCTGGGCCAGCCGGGACAGAAAGGCAATGTAGGCCTCCCGATCCCATTTGTCCGCATAGCCCTTGAGGGTCAGAGAGGGCTTGCCGCTTCGCCAGCCTGCTTCGCCAATGGGCTGACGGCGCAAAAAGTCGTTGCCCGTCTGAAAGGGCGGGTCAGCATAGACGCACTGCGCCTGTCCTGCCCAGGGGGCCAGCAGCACGGTATCATCCCCTGCCCCCTGCATCACGATGCCCCGGTCTCCGCGTCCGTGAATTTCCCGGGAAAGTTGGATCTCCTTCAGCTTCATTTTTCCGCCCCCAATGCTTGCGCCAGCCGCTTCCATTCGTCCTGCTCGCAGGTCAGCTTCCGCAAGAATGCAGCCTGCGTGTCATCCGTCATCAGGATGCGTCCGCATGCACCCACGGCCTCCACAAAGGCGGGATTTAGTGCGGCCTTGCCCTGATGGGTCAGCGGACACACGGAGCGTCCCCGGCGATCCATCGCCACGCGAATGCCGTCCTCTCGCACCAGCGGCAGCAGCGGGAACATCCGGCAGCTCAGCGGGCGCTCCTCCCGGCGGCAGCGGCCCGTGCAGACCAGCAGTCTGCCTGCCGCGCAGTCCACCATGCGATAGCCCGTCAGCCCTTCGTAAAAGGCCTCCTCCCCGGGAAACAGCAGCATACCCTGGGTTTCCTCGGTGGACGGCTGGCAGCATGCGCCACCGCACAAGCGCCCGCAATCGGTCTTCAGGGGCGTGACCTCCTGCAAGACGCTCCGCGCATCGCGCAGCACGGATGACAGCTCCATGGGCGACACCTCCTTTGCAGCATTTTCCTGCGATTTTCGTCGTTTTTTCTGTTCCTGTAGCATACCATATTTATCCAGTTCGCGCAAGGCTGCGAAAGCGTTTGCGCAAGGGTGCGCTGCTTTGCTGCTTTTTTCGACGTTCCGTGAAAAAAACAGTTGGCAACAGGCCCGGTGTTGTGGTAAAATATGCAACGGATATGCCTGCTTTTTTTGCGACCCCACGGCGCAGGCGTTCCGGAAAGGCAGGGATTTGCTTTGAAACCCGCACAGATGCTGTTGGAGACCATGCAGCTGCCCGCGGACGCTGCGGTCATCGTGCATAATCCTTCCAACATGTTTTACCTCACCGGCGGCTATACTGGCGAGGGTGTGGTGTACATCAGCCGGGGAACCCTGGCGATCATCACCGACTTCCGCTATACCGAGCAGGCCGGACGGCAGGCTCCGGATTTCCGCTGCGTGATGACGGAAAAGGGCCTGAGCCACGATGGCTGGATCGCCCGGCTGGCAGGCAGCGAGGGCGTTCACACCTTCTATTATGAGGATGATTACCTGACCGTCAAGGCGTTTGATGCGCTGCGGTTTGCGGTGGGCGCGGACGCAGCCTGGCTGCCCCTGGCTCAGAAGCCCGAAAAGCTTCGCGAAATCAAGACCGAGGCGGAGGCACACTGCATCCGCGAGGCCTGCCGCATCACTGCCGAGGCGTTTTTGAAGTTGCTGCCCGAAATCCATGAGGGCATGACTGAAAAGCAGCTTGCCATCCGTCTGGATTTCATCCAGCTGGAGCTGGGCGCGCAATGCAATTCCTTTGACACCATCTGCGCCAGCGGCGAGAACGGCTCGCTGCCCCACGCCATTCCCGGCGAGCGCAAGGTGCGCAAGGGCGACATGATCACCTTCGACTTTGGCTGCAAGGTCGGGGGCTACTGTTCTGACATGACCCGTACCGTGGCATTGGGTGAGCCCTCGGCGGAAATGCGCCGGGTCTACGATACGGTCTTGGAGGCCCAGCGCATGGGCCGCGAAGCCCTTGCCCCCGGCAAGAACTGCTTCGACATTGATAAGCTGGTACGCGACTACATCGACAGCCAGGGCTATGCGGGCCGCTTCGGCCACGGCCTGGGCCACGCGGTGGGTATCGACATCCACGAGACCCCCCGCCTGTCCATGGGTTGCCATGACACGGTGCAGGTGGGTCACGTGCTGACGGTGGAGCCGGGTATTTATCTGCCCGGCGTGGGCGGCGTTCGCATTGAGGACACCTGCCTGGTCACCGAAAACGGCAACGAGCCGCTGACCGGCGGCGCGCCCAAGGAGCTTATCATTCTGTAATTTTCCGCGATAAACAACACAGGAGGAATGAATCATGATTACGGCTGGCGATTTCAAAAAGGGCATTACGGTTGAATGGGACGGCGGCGTGTGGACCATCGTGGACTTCCAGCACGTGAAGCCCGGCAAGGGCGCGGCTTTCGTCCGCACCAAGATCAAGAACGTGATGACCGGCGCGGTGGTGGAGCGCTCCTTCAACCCCACCGACAAGATGCCCAAGGCCATTCTGGAAACCAAGGAAATGCAGTACCTGTACAACGATGGCGACCTGTACTACTTCATGGATCTGGAGACCTATGAGCAGCTGCCCCTGAACCACGACCAGGTGGAGGACGCCATCCCCTATGTGAAGGAGAACACCAATGTGACCGTGCGCTTCTTCAAGGGCAAGGCCTTCTCTGTGGAAGCGCCCAACTTCGTGACCCTCGAGGTGACCGACACCGAGCCCGGCTTCAAGGGCGACACCGCTTCCAACACCTACAAGCCCGCCACCGTGGAGACCGGCTACACCCTGCAGGTGCCGCTGTTCATCAACACCGGCGACCTGATCCGCATTGACACCCGCACCGGCGAGTACATGGAGCGCGGCTAAGAATTGACCGACGAGCGCAACTGCGCAAGGAGGAAACCTATGAGCAAGCTGACGGATCGTGCTTCTTACCTCAAGGGCCTGGCGGCAGGCATGAAGCTGAACATGGAAAAGGACAGCAACAAGCTGCTGGTGGAAGCTCTGGACGTGATGCAGGAAATGGCAGCGGAGCTTGAGCGCCTGAACGCTGCCCATGACGAGCTGAACGAATACGTGGAAAGCATCGACGATGATCTGGCCGACCTGGAAGACGCGCTCTTCGGCGACGAAGACGATGAGGACGACTGTGACTGCGATGACGATGACTGCGGCTGCGGTCATCATCACGACGAGGAAGATGAAGACGAAGATGACGAGGATGAGGACGACGAGGAGGATCTGATCTCCTACGAATGCCCTCACTGCGGTCATGAGATCGTTTTCAAGGCTTCCAGCGTTGATTTCGATGAAGATTATCTTTGCCCCGCCTGCGGCAAGCCCGTCTTCCCCGAGCTGGAAGAAAGCGACGAGGACGAAGACAAGGAGTAAGCAAAGTGCTTCCACAAGCGCACAGCAAAAAAGCTGTCGGATGAAAATCTGATATGTACCCAGTTTTCTGGACACCAGCTTAAAATTAAGAATTAGGTTATCGCCATGGATGCTTCTCTGAACTTAGTGGGAGGCATCCATTTTGTTTTAGCTTGGATTCGGCTATTATTGTAATAGTCGATA
>CAKTYE010000113.1 GCA_934631985.1 uncultured Clostridia bacterium
CTTTTTTGCGGCATAACAATGCTCCCTTCATGATGACAGTTTGTTTTTTCACTGTCTCTCACAAAGGGAGCATATCATGAAGCTTTTTCCTTCAGGTCATGACTGCTCCGCGATGCAATAAGCCGTCTTACCACTGCGCCACAAACCCCAGCGTCTTCTTCAGCGAATCCATGCGGGCATCCCAGCTCTTTTCCTTGTTGGCCCCGCGGTCCCCCTTGAAAAACTTGGAGGAGCGCAGCTTTATCGGGGCAAACAGATGACTGCCGTGGTCATAGCTCAAATGCTGATAGGGGTACGCAAAATTGTTTTCCTTCAGCCGCTGCATGATCTGCCCGGCTGCCAGCTCGGACGGCCACATGGTATCCATCTTCGAGGAGATCAGCAAAATCGGGCCAGTCGTTTTCTCCACGCGAATGACCGCCTCCGGGTTTGGATGCAGCACCAGCGGCGCGTACAGGTCATACATGGTGATTTCCCGCGCCCGAAGGCTCTTGCGCAGCACCTGTCCCGTCGGGAACTTCTCCGTCAGGAATGGCGTGTAGGGAAGCGCTTTTCCATGCAGGCTCCAGCTGCTTTTCGGCTGGAAGGCGATTTCCTTGTCCTTGGCAAAGCCCTGGCACACGGTGTTCATGGGTGCAACTGCAATCACCGCATTGATGATCCCCGGCAGCAGGCTTCCCGCCGTCAGCGCCAGCTCCGCACCCTTGGAAATTCCCTATACGCCCACCTTTTCATAGCCCATGGTATGCAGCCGCGTTGCCGCCGCTTCCAGAAAATCGATCGGAACCTCTGTAAACTGCTGGGGCAGCCCCTCCTCCTGCACATAGGCCAGGGCCAGCGTCGTCAGCCCCTGCGCCTGAAAAACCTGTGCCAGCAGGCAGGTCAGGTCAATGCCGCCGTCGCTTCCGCTGAAACAGATCAGCGTCTTTCCAGGATATTTATCCTCCGTCGGGCAATACAGCTCTCCATAAAAACCATCCGTTTTCACACGATAAGCAGCTTTTGCTTCCGACATGACCTTTCATTCCTTTCGCTTTCGTTGGGCGCACCTGTCTTTTCAACTATAACACTGTTTTGATATAACAGAAAGTAATTTTGTCGCATTTGAAAAAATTACGGTTGGCGTGAGGATACAGGCAGCTGGACGGTCTAATCTAGTGAAAAGCAGAAAAGTCCAATTGCCTGCAAATGAATCGTAACGTTAAGGAGGTCGCAATGAAGTTTTCTTTTCGGACGATCGTGTTCGTATTATGCTGCATCTTAGCTATCCACCCTTTTGCAAAGGCAGAACCGAGTATCCAAATAGCGGGCGTAACAACGTCCAGCAAGGCATGCCGAGCCTTTATGGAAGAAAATCCAAACGTTCATGTACAGGCAGTGCTTACGCCTTTTCAGTCAACTACGGAGCTGATCAATGCGCTGCTGACCCGGTCCTTTGTCTACGATGATTTTCTCGTATCCAGCGATCGTTTTGATATAGATACGCTGATTGAAAAGGGCTACGTTCTGGATTTATCCGCCTATCCTGGCGTTACGGAAGCCGTAACGCATATGTCACCTGCCATTGCTGCATTGGTTACGCGGGGAAATGCCATTTATGGCATACCGTATCACTGCGCTATTCAGTATATGGCTTACAATCCAGCTGCGTGGGAAGCCCTAGCACTCTCTGACGAGGATGTGCCTGATAGCTTTCCATCCTTCTTGCGCTTTCTGGAAAAATGGATTGCCTATGCGCAGATCAATGACGTACAGGACTATGCAGTCTTTGCCAGCTTTGACGAAGAACTCTATGACGCAACAACCTATGCGGACTGCCTTGTACGCTTGCTCATGGAAGAACAAACACGTCAATGCGCTTATGCCAATCAGCCGCTGCGCTTTGATACGCCGGATTTCCGCGAAAATCTGGAGCGTTGCTTGCAGATTGGTCTGGCATTGTATCAGCTTGAGCCTGAACCAAATCGAGGACAGCCGCTTTTTACCTGGACGCAAGGCATGGAGCGCCTGGAGCAGTTCGTCCCCTTGCGGCTGACCGCAGAACAGCCGCCTTTAATTCCCTGCACCGTCAATGTATGCATGGTTTATACCTCAACGGCTGTCCCGCAGCTCGCCGCAGCCTTCGCTATGGACACGCTAAAACATTATGAGACCAATACAAATATAGCCTACCTTTATGCCGAAGCGGATCCTGTTGAAAACCCAGGCTATGCAGCCGATGTTGCTTTCTGGGAAGAAACCGTGGCGGGGTTACGCGCCAGATTATCTGTTGAAAAAATGCAGCCTGCGGAATATCTGGAGCTTACAGATGAATTGGCACGCTGCGAGAAGGTGCTGGCAGAAGTATCCTCAGAGGATAATCGATACCAAATCAGCGCAGCACAGTTAGCCTGCTACCATGCCTATCAAGAAAAATTGTTGATTCAGCCGCCGCATATTTTTCTTAGTCGAAATGGAGAGGAACAACATGTTGCTTCCCTACGCAGGCAATATGTCAGCGGTTTGATTTCAGCAGATCAGCTTGTGAACAAGTTGGATCAAACTGCCTATATGCTAGAAATGGAAGCATATTGAACGGGGGAGAGCATATGATATTGCCAGCTAAACATAAGTTCCTGCAAAAACAACGTAAATGGATTTTGCTGCTTGCCCTTCTCCTTCTCTGCCTGACCTGCTGCGCCCAGGCCGCCTACCGCACCCTGCGACTCGGCGATCGCGGCAGTGCGGTGCGCCGCATGCAGCAGGCGCTCAATCAGTTGGGATACCTGTCCGACAGTGTGGATGGAGCCTTCGGCGCAAATACAGAAGCGGCTGTCCGCACCTTTCAACGCCTAAACGGCTTGACGGAGGATGGTGCAGCAGGCAATGCAACGCTGACACTGCTCTACCAGTTGGCAGGCCAAACCGCAGCAACGACTGCACCGAATACCGCGCAGCCATCCTCTGGCGTGTTCGGCGGAAATTACGACCGCATTGACGCAAATGCCTCATCGGCGCGGATCACGCAGCTTCAGCAGACGCTCAATCGCTTCGGCTATGGTCTGAGCAGCGATGGCAAATATGGACGGCAAACGCGGCAGGCCGTCCGCAATTTTCAAAAGCGCAACCATCTGACGCAGGACGGCGTTGCAGGGCGGCAAACGCTGCTGTGCATGGAGCAGCTATTGGGCGGCAGTACCAGCAACACCCCTACCGTGGATGGCTTCCGCATCCTACGCAAGGGCGATACAGGCAGCGATGTGCAGCAGATGCAGCGCATGTTGCAACAGGCGGGCTATTACACCGGGCAGGTAGACGGAAGGTTTGGTGCCGGGACGCGGAGCGCGGTGAAGGCCTTTCAGCGGGCCAAAGGGCTGCATGTGGACGGCGCCGTTGGCAGCCGAACTTACGCGGCGCTCCAGGGCACTGCACCCACGGAAACGCCGCAGCCCACGCCCACGCCTGTGCCTACACCGGCGCAGCTGCCCGTGGTCACGCCATCTACCAATCAGGTGCTGAAGAAAAACGCCACTGGGGAGGCCGTGGTCTCCTTGCAGCGTGCGCTTGCCTTTCTGGACTACAAGACCTCAACGCTGGGAGTCTATGATAATACGACTGTGGCGGGCGTTCGCGCATTTCAGCAGAAGAACGGCCTGCCTGTGGACGGCATCGCAGGCGCAGCAACCTTGCAGTGCCTGTACAGCGGCAATGCCGTAAAGGGTGACCAGAGCGCGGACATTTCACTGGACACGGGCCGCATGGACGCGCCAGATCGCAGTCAAATCCAGTTGCTGCACTGGCACCGTGATGTGCGGCCCTCCCTGCGCAATGGTCAATATCTGCTGGCATACGATCCCGCCACAGGCTTAGCCTGGACGCTGCGCGTGATGAGCCGCGGTGCGCACTGTGATGTGGAGCCGCTGACAGCAACGGACACGGCGATCATGTACCGTGCCTTTGGCAACCAGAACGACTGGGGGCCGAAGGGCGTATATATCCGTCTGCCTGATGGACGCTGGACCATTGCCGGAACGCACAACGTCCCCCACGGCGGACAGACGATTCGCAGCAACAACTTTCCGGGACAAAACTGCGTGCATTTCCTGCGCACCATGAGCGAAGCCCAACGAAACGATCCCAAGGACGGCGTGAAAAATCAAAAGTGCATCCGCAAGCTATGGAAGGAAATGACCGGGGTGGAGATTGGGGAGGATATTCAGTAGCAGCGGCTGTGCCAGCGCACAGGCCAAATTATCGTTTTCCCTTTCCACAAGGAAAGCCGCATGCTTTTCTGCATGCGGCACATTCCCTATTCAAATTTCAACAACCTCAACTCGGTTCCCATGTGCGCGAAGCAGTGCGATCAGCGTCTCTGTCTTCAGCCAAACCGTCGCCGTGTTGTCGTTGGGATGCACCCCCACCAGACCCTCTCCCTGCAAAAGGTCCTGATCGATAAACGCCTGCACGCGGCAAGCCGGATCATTCAGCAAGCCGAAGGGCGTGACTGCGCCGGGATATAAATGCAGCAGGTCGTGCAGCTCTTCCGCCGAGGCAAAGGTCAGCTGCCGCGTTTGGTTGCGCTTCCGAAAGGACTTCAAATCCACCCGCTTTTCACCCTTGACCGTGATAAGATAATAGTTTCTCCTTTTGTCATCCCGCACGAAAAGATTCTTTGCATCCGCAGCCGGGTGTGGACAGGGGATCGCCGCCAGCTCCGCCATGTTGAACACTGCCGGATGTTCCGTAATCTCAAACGGCACCTGCTGCTCCCGAAGATAAGCATAAATTTCCTGTTTGTCCACGCCGGCAAATCCTCCCCAACTCACTTTTTCGATGTAAAAAAATATCCGAGCCTGATTTCTCAAGCTCGGATACCACTGTGCGTGAAACAGGACTTGAAGTCGGAGACGGCTGTAAATAGTGTGCAATTCTGTATAATTCGGGCATGTTTTGAAACCAATTTACACAAAAGCAGTAAATATCACGCACTCTAATAAAACCCTGATTGGGGTGGAGGTTGGGGTGGAAACCAACACCTGGAGATGATCTGCTGAGATGCGCTGGTTGATTGGTGCAGAAGCAAACACACCCAACAAAAAGCGAAACGAAGGAGGTCATCATCATGACAAATCTGAAAAAGGAAATCAGCGAGAACGGCATTCATTATACGCTTCA
>CAKTYE010000114.1 GCA_934631985.1 uncultured Clostridia bacterium
AAAAACACCTATGCCCTGTTTGAGCTGGAAAATGGCGTGCCTACCTATGGCTATGAGCTGGCTCAGGCAGTGAAGGACGGCTATCTGGTGGATTTTGTGTCGGTGGAGACTACGCTGAAGTTCATCCAGCAGGGCATTATATATGACGAGCTGCCCGAGGATGAAAAGGAAGAATACGAAGCCAAGTTTGTGGACGAAAACGGCAACTTACCGGAAAGCATTGACTCCTCGGCCCTCAATGAATGGGTGTTTAACAGGGATACCATCCGCAAGGTGCTGAACACACTGATGCAGCATGGCTTGAAGATAGATTATGGCAATAAGCTCGGCAAGAGCATCATCTTTGCAAAGAATCATACCCATGCAGAAAAAATTCTGGAAATTTTCAACCAAGAATATCCATATTTGAACGGCTACGCCAAGGTTATTGACAATTATACGACCTATGCGCAGAGCGCCATTGATGAGTTTTCCGACCCGAAAAAGCTGCCGCAAATTGCTATCTCGGTCGATATGCTGGATACGGGCATTGATGTGCCAGAGGTGCTGAACCTGGTCTTTTTCAAGAAGGTGTTGAGCAAGGCTAAATTCTGGCAGATGATCGGCCGCGGTACTCGTCTGTGTCCGGGGCTGCTGGACGGCAAGGATAAGGAGAGGTTTTATATCTTCGATTTCTGCGGGAATTTTGAATTTTTTCGCATGAATCCCGGCAAGGCAACTGCAAGCACGCTGGCGCTGCAAGGCGCGATTTTCCAGCTGAAGGTGCAAATGGCATTTAAGCTGCAAGACCTGGCCTACCAGACCGATAAGCTGATCCCATTTCGGCAGGCGCTGGTGGAGGATATGGTACGCAAGGTGAAGGAGCTGAACCGGGAGAGCTTTGCCGTTAAACAGCACCTGAGATTTGTGGAGCAGTATGCCATCCCGGAGCATTATCGATCCTTGACCTATGAAGATACGCTGCTCATGCAGCAGGAGCTTGCGCCCCTCATTATTCCCGACCAGGATGACGCAAAAGCGCTTCGCTTCGATGCACTGATGTATGGGCTGGAATTGGCTTATTTATCTGGAAAGAAGTACGGCAGGGGACAGCGCTATCTGATGCGCGTTGTTGCGGCCCTCAGCCAGCTCGCAAACATTCCGGCGATCACGGCTCAGCGTGCACTGCTGGATAAGATTCAGCGAACAGATTATGTGGACAAGGCGGACATCAGCGAATTTGAGCATATTCGGCAGAGCCTTCGCGCGTTGATTCAATATATCCCCAGCCGTAGCGTGCCGCTTATCGATACGATGACGATCACCGATGAGGTCCTTGCTACGGAATGGAATGCAGCTGAGTTGGAAAACGACGATCTAAAGAATTATAAGGCCAGGGCGGAATTTTATGTGCGTCAGCATCAGGATGAGATAGCAATCGCTAAGCTGAAAAAGAATATTCCGCTAACGGCGAGCGACCTTAAACATCTGGAGAGCATTCTTTGGAGCGAGGTCGGCACAAAGCAGGATTATGAAGCAGAGTATGGTCAGAAACCATTAGGGGAGTTTATCCGCGAAATTGTGGGTCTGGACATGAATGCCGCGAAGGAAGCCTTTGCTGTATACCTAAATGATGTGAATTTGGACAGCAAACAAATTTATTTTGTGAATCAAATCGTGGAGTTCATCGTCCGCAATGGTATGATGAAAGACTTTTCCGTTTTGCAGGAAGCGCCGTTCACCGATCAAGGCAGTGTTGTGGAGGTGTTTCAAGATCAGACAGTATGGAAGGGGATTAAGCAGGCAATTGCTGCCATTAACGCCAACGCCCGCGTGGCATGATCCCCCACGCACAAAAACCCCCTGCACAAAGCCTTGACCAAGCAGCCTCAAATAAGCTACAATACCCCCTGATTGCTCGGAGGGCGAGTTGTTCAGAGAAACAATAGCCGGATAAGGGACAGACTGAAATGTCTGCTTCTTATCCGGCTTTTTTTCGCGAAAAGGAGGAGAAAACATTGGACTTTCTGAACGGCAAAATCAAATCCATCTATTTCAAGTACCTGTCAGCGGCGTTCGGCAGTGCGCTGATCACCTCCATCTATTCCATTGTGGATATGGCGATGGTCGGACAGTACCAGGGCCCGGACGGCACGGCGGCGCTTGCGGTGGTCGCACCAGTGTGGAACATCATCTATAGCCTGGGCCTGCTGATGGGCATTGGCGGCAGCGTGATCTTCAGCACCAAGCGCGGCGGTCGCGAAAAAGCAGGCGATGCAGAGAATGCGTATTTCACAGCCTCCATTATCGGCTCCATCCTTTTGTCCGTGTTGGCATGGGGGTGCATCCTCGGCTTTGAGCGTCCGATTTTGACATTCTTTGGTGCGGATGAATCCCTGTTGCTGCTGGCACAGGAATACATGCGCCCGGTCAAGTGCGTGTTCCCGCTGTTCCTGTTCAACCAAATGCTGGCGGCATTTCTGAGAAACGATAAAAACCCGGGCCTTGCGACCCTGGGGGTGCTGTCCGGCGGCATCTTCAACATGTTCGGGGACTACTTCTTTGTGTTCACCTGCGATATGGGTATCTACGGTGCCGGACTTGCAACTGCCATTGGAGCTGCGATCTCCTTCGTGGTGATGCTGACGCACTTCTTCAGCCGCAAGAACACCCTTCGCCTGGTGAAGCCGACCAAACTGTGCAGCAAGCTCCGCGAAATATCCGTGACAGGCTTCTCCACTTTCTTCATTGACGTAGCCATGGGAATCTTGACTGTGCTGTTCAACCGGCAGATCATGAAATATCTCGGCGCAAATGCATTGGCTGTCTACGGCCCCATTATTCAGGTCAGCACCTTTACCCAATGCTGTGCCTACAGTGTCGGTCAGGCCGCGCAGCCGATTATCTCCACAAATTACAGTGCGGGGAAGGGGGAGCGCATCAAAGAAACATTACGGCTGGCACTTGGCACCACAGCGTTTTTCGGCATCTTTTGGACAGCGCTGAGCATGGCCTGCCCGAACCTGTACATCCGCATTTTCATGACGCCCACACAGGAGATTCTGGATATTGCACCTGCCATTATCCGAACCTATGCCCTGTCGTTCCTGCTGCTGCCCTTCAATATTTTCTCGACGTACTATTTTCAGGCGATCATGAAGCCAAACGCTGCGTTCGTCGTGTCCGTTACGCGGGGCCTGGTGATCAGCGGCTTACTGATCCTTCTGCTGCCCATCATAACCGGCTCGGATTCCCTATGGTTTGCGATGCCGATTACGGAAGCAGTGACAGCCATCTATGCAGCAATGATCATCCGTAAATACACAAGAGCGCTGCCGTGACCAGCCGTCCCAGCAGCATAAAAGCCCTCCATGACTATGCTGTTCAGGGAGGGCTTTCATTGCGCAACCACAGAATAGGGTAGGGCAGTGAAGGCGTGATACAAGGCAACAAAAAAGGAAAGGCGAAATAACTCGCCTTTCCTTGAGAGACAAAGCCAGAGCTTACACCAGCTCCAGAATCACCATCTCGGCAGCGTCGCCGCGACGGGGTCCCAGCTTGTAGATACGGGTGTAGCCGCCGGAGCAATTCTTCTCCGCGTTGCGAGCCTTGTACTTCGGGCCGATCTCGCGGAAGAGCTTCTCCACCACAGGATGCTTGTTATCCTTGGTGCGCTCCTTGTATTCCTTCTTGCTCTCGTTGTCCTTCTTCTCTTCCTTCAGGTCGTACAGGTACGCCATCAGCAGACGGCGCGCATGCAGCTTGGAGGGAGCGTCGTTCACAACTTCCAGGGTCATCAGCTGGCCCTTGTCGTTGTGGGTTTCCTTGGTGGTGGTAACGGTGTTGTCGCATTCCTTGATCGCAAGGGTGATCATGCGATCGGCAATGCGGCGCACTTCCTTGGCCTTCGCCTCGGTGGTCTCGATACGACCGTACCAGATGAGGTTAGTCACCTGGTTACGCAGCAGCGCCTTGCGCTGATCGGCCGTGCGGCCCAGCTTGCGTTGATGTGCCATGGGGATGTTCCTCCTTTACGGTCGGGGTGGGGGATTGCCGCCCCGGTTCCGCTACGTCTTATTCTTCGTTGGGACGCAGGCCGAGACCCAGCGCTTCCAGCTTCTGCTCGACCTCTTCCAAGCTCTTGCGGCCCAGATTGCGAACCTTCATCATGTCTTCCTGATTGCGCTGCACCAGCTCAGCAACGCTGTTGATGCCAGCACGCTTCAGGCAGTTATACGCACGCACCGACAGATCCAGCTCCTCAATGGTCATCTCGAGAACCTTTTCCTTCTTGTCATCCTCGGGCTGCACCATGCTGACGGGCATCACCTGATCGGTCAGGCCCACAAACAGGGACAGATGCTCGCTGAGAATCTTCGCCGCGCCGCTGATGGCCTCATCGGGCATCAGGGTGCCGTTGGTCCAAATTTCCAGCGTCAGCCTATCGTAGTCCGTGATCTGCCCGACACGGGTATCCTCCACGGTGTAGTTCACCTTCCGAATGGGGGTGAAGATACTGTCCATGGGAATCACGCCGATGGGCATATTCGGATTCTTGTTCTTGTCCGCGCTCACATATCCACGGCCCTTTTCGAGAACCAGCTGCATCTGAAGATGCGCATCCTCGTTCAGGGTAGCGATATGCATGTCGGGATTGATGATCTCCACCTCGGCATCCGCGTGGATGTCCGCGGCGGTCACCTCGCAGGGACCCTGAGCATCGATCGTGACCTGCTTCGGACCGTCATAGTCCATCTTCACAGCCAGCCCCTTAAGGTTCAGGATCAATTCGGTAACGTCCTCTTTCACACCGGGAACAGTAGAGAACTCATGCTGCACACCCTCGATATGCACAGAAGAGACCGCCACGCCAGGGAGGGAGGACAGCAGCACCCGGCGCAGAGAATTGCCCAGCGTGTGACCGAAGCCACGCTCCAGGGGTTCCACAACAAACTTGCCGTAGCAGTTGTTCTGGCCTACCTCTACGCATTCGATGCGTGCCTTTTCGATTTCGACGATCATTTCGTTTACCCTCCTCTA
>CAKTYE010000115.1 GCA_934631985.1 uncultured Clostridia bacterium
TCTACAGTTTCGCGGATTGCCGGATGATCTTCATTTTCTTCCTCTCCTTCGGGAATGTCGTTGGTTCTCGCCTGAATGCGTTCGGCGATGGTGCGGGGCGTCAGCGCACAGCCGATAACCTTTCCATCGTCCATCATGATCAGCGCCTTGGTGGTGCGACCGGATGTCAGATCGAAGTATGTCTTCTTTTCCTTCGCCGCTCTGGTAAGCCGCCGCGCATTGGCAGAGGTAGGTACCAGGATGGCTTCAATCCGATTGGCTGTGATTACGTTACCGAATCCGACGTGAACGAATCGCTAAGGGGTAAATGTCATATAGGTTTGTCTCCTTTTCGTTTTTTCGAGGGAAACCCTCTGCTATAATGAGTCCCGATTTGGGAAAAAACTTGCAAGGTTCAAAAAAGATTGATGAAAAATGACGATGCATGCTATGATTACAATGATAGATTTTTGCGAGATGGTACAGTGCAATGAGGTTTACAACACAGAAAGTTGTTATTCTATCGGATGGTCATCCGATGAAGCTGCTCATTCTTCGCCCAAATATGGCCAGTGATGAAGCCAGCCGTCCCGGCGTATTGTGGATTCACGGCGGCGGCTATATCACCGGCATGCCGGGCATGGTCTATATATCGCGAGCCAAAAACCTGGTCAAAAAGTACGGCGCGGTGGTGGTATCGCCCGACTATCGGCTGGCCATTCAAGCTCCCTACCCTGCGGCGCTGCTGGATTGCCATAACGCGCTGGTTTATCTGAAAGAGCATGCGCGGGAATTGGGCGTTCGCAGCGATCAGATCATGGTAGGCGGCGAAAGCGCGGGCGGCGGGCTGGCCGCCGCGCTGTGCCTGTATGAAAAGGATCAGGGCGGCGTAAGCATCGCGTTCCAGATGCCGCTGTACCCCATGCTGGATAATCAGGATACTGAAACCTCGCGGAACAACCACGCGCCTGTATGGAACACCCGACGCAATCATTATGGTTGGAAGCGCTATCTGCGCGGCCTACAGGGTCAGCCCTTTCCCGCCTATGCGGCTGCCGCGCGAAGAGCAGATTACGCCGGGCTGCCGCCCGCCTATACCTTTGTCAGCACAGCCGAACCCTTTTACGCCGAAACACTGACCTATATCGATCGCCTGAAACGGGCAGGCGTAGAAGCCGCCGTGGACGTGTACCCCGGCCTTTTCCATGCCTTCGACATGCTGCTTCCGTTTTTAAAGGTAAGCAAAAAAGCCGCAGCGGCATTCGAAAAGCGCTTCGAATATGCCGTGCGGCACTATTTTGCCGGGCAGCATTCCCACTGCCCGCCCAAGCTTAATAATACAGATTCTTAAACCAGTTAACGGCCTCCAGCCAGGATGTGCGCACCATCATGCCGCTGGCAAAGGGATAGAACGCGACGAACATCGCGGCGGCAATCAGCAAGTAGGCGCTCACCAGCGCCAGGCCCCAGCGGTCGACGCGCTTCTGAGCAATCCCTTCCCGCTCCGCTCCCGACCGCTGCCTGGCGCAAGCCATAAACCAGCCGCTCAGCTGCTCCAGCACATAGGCCGTGCACAGAATGATAAACGGTACGCTGGGGAAATAGTGGTAAATATACGTTCCGCGCGGCACACCGATCCAGGGCAGGTACTGCGCGCAAAAGCAGATCAGCAGCAGCGCCGGGCGCGCATCCCGCTCCCCCTGCGGAGCCAAGGGAGAAATGCGCTCCCGGTATCCGCGGCACAACACGGGAAGCGCCTGATGCTTAACCCAGGCGTACAGCACCGTCAGCAGCGCCGCAAAGCCTGCCCACCACACCGCGTAGTTGCCAAAGGCCCAGATGGCATAGGCATAGCCTGCCGGGGTATAGCGGTCGTCGGCATAATACATGGGAATCTCGGAAAGCGGCCACCGATACCAGGGCGCGTAATAAGGATGATCCATGCCCCGCCCAGGCTCGCTGTGATACCAAAGCATATACTCAGCCGCGTCCACAATGCGCTTGAGGGTAACGCCGCCGCTGGGCGCAAAGTAAGGAATATAAGAGCAATAATAGATGGCCGCCGGCACCAGCACAAAGAAAATCAGGCAGCTGGCAATCGTAATCAGCAGGTGCTTATCGCCGCTTTTTGCCGCTTCAGCAGCCAGTGGATTCCGCTTGGCGGGGTCAGTCGCCCTTGCCTCGCGCACGGCCTTCCACCTGCGCCAGATGCCAAAGAAGAAGATTGCCGCCAGGCCCAGGCCCGCAAAGCAGCCCGTCCACTTGCTTGCCACCGCCAGACCCATGCATGCGCCCGACAAGGCCAAGGGAATCATGGTATACGCAAGCTTTTTTCCAAAGAAATCCGTATAGAACCACCGCAGCATAAAGTATAGCGACCAGATAATGAACAGCACCACAAAGCTGTCGATGGTGGCGATGCGCGTCTGGGTAAAGTGCAGGGTATCAAACGCCAGGCACAGGCAGGTCAGGATGGCGTAGCGCCGCTTTTTGAAAAGCAGCCGCCCCAGCAGATACATGCCGGGCAGCATCAGCACGCCGCAGGCTGCCCCCGCAAAGCGCCAGCCAAAGGGCGTCATGCCAAATATGCTGATAGCCCAGCTCATCATCACCTTGCCCAGCGGCGGATGCGAGATCT
The DNA here is from genome assembly GCA_934631985.1 of uncultured Clostridia bacterium. Classification (GTDB taxonomy): domain Bacteria; phylum Bacillota; class Clostridia; order Christensenellales; family Aristaeellaceae; genus Egerieenecus. The sequence continues at coordinate 2,618 of CAKTYE010000115.1, forward strand.
CGTAGGGCTGCAGGCCATGCGAATGCTCATAGCCGGTGCGGGCATGGTAGATCTCGTCAAAGTACATGCCGTTGTACCAGCTGGGCTCGCCGGACAGCGTGTCCGGCTCATCCACCAATGCGGAAGCATCGCGTCCGGCGGAATCCACCGCCGTAACCGGCAGCGGCGTTCCGTCCGCCGTCCGGAAAACGGTTTCAAGCAATGACAATCCGGGAGCCGAAGCCGTCAGCAGCACATAGCGTCCCCTGAGCGAGCGCGCGTCCACGGCGTTGTATCCGTTGACATAAAACCATTGAAACATCGTGCCGCCATTGGTCGCGCAGGAAATGGGTGTTCCCCAGCTTTCCCCATCCTCGGAGGTCTGCACCGTGAAGCTGTTATTCCCGTCGTTGATACCCTCCATGTACAGCATGCGGAAGTCATCCTGAGCTTCGCACAGATCAAAAACAACCGTCTCGCTTGTCTGTCTGAATGTAAACGACGTTTGCGGGGATACGGCGGAGCCCAGGTGATAGTACGCAAGCAGGGCATAAAGCACCGTAATGCCCAGCATCAGCGCAGCATCCTTTGCATCTGCGCGGCGAGAGCGCTGGTGGTTGGCCTGCTCATCCTGCATGAAAACGCCTGCGGGCGGCGTTTGCGCCTGCCGGCCGCAGAAGAATGGAACAGCTTCGCCGCGCCGGGCCAGGCGATGCGCCAGGAATAGCGCAATGGCAAGCGTCGCCAGCAGCAGGCCGTACACGATATAGGGCACATAAGGCATAGCGTTCTGCGTCTGCTGAGTATCCGACGCGCCCCGGCAGAGCAGGCTCAGCGCCGCCGCGCCCAAAGACAGCATCAGCAGCCCCAGCACGCTTTTGAAGCAATAGCACTGGCATGCCATCAAGCCATACAGCAGCACAAGCACCGCCAGCAGCAGGTGACGCAGATCCAGGGAGAACGTCTTGGATTCCGCGCTGTAGCTCGGCTGATAAAACAGTGTGACCTCCGTCCCGGCAGGAATCGATTCTACCTTTTTCAGGGACAGGTTGGCAAACCATGCTTCGCCCGTCGATTCCCCGGAGTACCCGCCCAGCCGGGCATAAACGGTCATACTGCGCTGCTTGGGCCCGGTCTGGCCATACAACTCCACCTGCCGCCATTCCCCCTGGCTGTCGTATACGCCAGCAGAGAACGTATATACGTCGGCAATGGAAAGGTTTGCGCCTCGGCCGCCCTGCGCCTGAGCACAGATCTGCCCCGAAAGGCAATAGAAGCTATTGGGTTCCACGGCCACATCCTGCGCAATGCGCGCGTCATTGGCCATGTAGTTGGCAATATGGAGCGCTTGCCCCTGCCCGGCCTGCACCACGGAGAAGTCCGTATAGCCCTCCGATTGAATATAAGCCTGGGTGTACCACGCAGAGGGCACGCCATCCTCCTGCACATCGGCAAAGCTGCCGTTTTCCAGCAGCTCCTGCCCATAGGGCCGGGTCTGCCTGGAACGGAGCCAGAAAAAGAGCAGAAACAAAAGCACAATACCGATGGGAATAAGGAACAGTTTTTTGACTTTTTTCATGCAACCACCCTTTTTCTGGCTCTTTATGGAAACAATCCAAGAGAAATGAGAGCCTTATATTGATTTAAGCCGCAATTAAGACATCAGTCATCATGTACTCCTGCGCTATATAATATACAAGGATCTCCGGGGCAAGAGTAGCTCTCGGTTTTTGTCTGTCCGCATGCACATTTAAATAAACAAAGTGCAGCTGTTTGTGGCCATGTTTGTTACCAGTTACCACAAACTTATGAGCAGTTGTAGAGGTAATTTGCTCTGTGGCACCGCGAACGCACTGATTATATACCGTTGCCGTATGGTTCAACTCTCCATTGCTTACATACGTCGTTTTTTTCTGCTCCCATGTATGCTGCAAAGTGGGAGTTGTGCCTGGCTGCGGACAGCAGCCTAAAATCTCACCACAGGATAAGCACTTACATACTTTGGGGATGCAATGGCCAGAACTACCCAGATTATAGTAAATTGAATAGGAATGATTTACATTAGGATGAAGACATTCTGCGAAAGAAATCTGTGTAAAACACAGGATGGAAAGCAGCAGAATAAATGCAACGAGCATTTTACTGATTTTACGCATGTACCATACCTCCAATTCGTACTTTGTCACGAAAGAAAATCTGAAACAATGTTGAGCTATAATACATAGGTAACACGAAAACAAAGAAAAAGAGAACTCATGTGGTAAGATAGCAGTTCCAACAAA
>CAKTYE010000116.1 GCA_934631985.1 uncultured Clostridia bacterium
CGCTCTTGGAAAGGATGACCACATCGGTGGCTTCCTCCTGGGGGATGGTCACCGTCACCGCCATGCCCGGCAGCACATCCGCGCTGACCTCCAGCTCGGCAGTCACGGTATAGTAGGCCGTGGAGCCCTGGGAGGAGCTGATGCGGTTGATGTGGGTGATGGTGCTGTCAAAGGTCTGGGACAGCGCCTTGACCGTCAGGCGGCAGGTCTGCCCCACCGAAACGCTGGCGATCTGGTATTCATCCACCCGCATGGAGACCTTCATGTGGGCGAAGTCCACGATCTGGATCAGGCTGGCCCCGGCGGTCACCTCGTCGCCCTCCGCCACACTCAACTCGTTCACCGTGCCGTCAAAGTTTGCCTTGACGGTCTCGCCGCTGGACAGGCGCATCAGCCGATCACCGGCGGAAACGGTGTCGCCCTCGCTGACATAGAGCTTGCGAACGGTGCCGCTGGCCCCGGCAGTCAGCGTTTCATTGTTGATGACGCTGACGGAGCCAGAGAAGCTCAGGGAATTGGAGATGGAACCGCACGTGGCGGTATACTGCACATAAGTGGTGGTCGCCTCCGCCTGCCAGGTGGGCAGGACGAACAGGGTAAAGGCCCCCGCCGCCAGCGCCAGCACCAGCACCCAGATCATGAGCCGCCGCAGCCAACGGCGCTTCTTTTTCGGCTTTACCATGATGTTTCCCCCTTACTGTTCCCGGGCCAGCACATCCGCCGGACCGTTATAGATCTCTCGATAATAAAGCAGCGCCGTGTCGTCCCGAGAAATTTCCCATACATCGCTGCCCACCGTCACGCGGAAGACCACGCTGCCTGCTGCATCCATCTGCACCTCATACAGGAATGCGCTGCTGCCCAGTCCCTTTTCCCGATACATGGCATAACGCAGACCGCCCAGCAGCTCCTCCGTAGGCAGCACAAGCGCCTGCTGCCCCACCTGCAGCGTCAAATAGGCTGCGCCGCTGGCGGCGAGGGTCTTGCTGACCTCCCCGGTAAAGCGCCAGGTGACGGCTTCCGCGTCCGCCGCCGTCAACAGCAGCGTGTCCGCCGTGCCGTCGTTTTCTTTCAGCGCGGTCAGCGCTGCCGTAAAGGCTGCGGCTTCGCCGTCGGTATTCGCTAGCGTCAGGGGCAGCGTTTCGCCCCCGATCTCAAGGGTCAGCATGGATTCTGCCGTCACCGTCAGCTCCACGCCGTCATAAGCGACCACTGCCGTGGTGTCAGACTTGACGTGCGTAGTGGCAACGGTCAGATCGGTCGCAGCGGTCGGTGCAGCGCCCTGCCCGTTTCCTGAGGGCATGCCGCCGCTGGGCTTTCCGCCCCCGCTGGGCCGTCCGCCGCCGCCGGGGCGATCGTTGTTCTCTCCGCCGGGGCCGTCCGGCTGGGGCGTGTCCTCCGGCTGCGGGGTCATGGTCGGCTCCACCGTGGGCGCTTCCGTGGGCGCTTCGGTCGGCACCTCTGTGGGAGCAGCGGTCGGGACACTGCTGCTCTTGGCGACCCATACATACACGGTGTTCGCCGCAGAAGCGCCGTTGAGGTTGGTTTCAGAGACGTACACATTCCATTCCTGCTCCGGGAAGACGGTGCTGTCCGGCAGCAGCTTCACCCGCTGCACGCCTGCGGCACTCCACCCCGCCAGCGCAATCACCCGCGTCTCTGTGATATAGATCGTCTTTCCTGCCTGCTGTGCCAGTGACAGCAGCGTTTGCAAGTCGCCGTACTGCCGCACGCCGTCCAGCACATAATAGCCCTCGCCCGAGGCGGGCGCTTGAGTCGGCGCGGCGGTCGGGGTCACAGTGGGTTCCTCGGTAGGCGCTTCGGTAGGTGTTTCTGTGGGCGCAGCCGTGGCTGTTTCACTTGGGGCTGGAGTAGCTGTCTCCGGAGGCGGTGCTTCCGTGGTTGCCGCAGCGGTCGGGGCAGGGGATTCCGTGGGCAGATCGCTGGGCGTACCCAGCTGCTCGGCCCAGGTCATGCTCTGCACCAGCAGCGATGCCGTCAGCAGCAGCGCCGTGACCTGTCGTTTCATTGTGCGCACCTCCTTCAGGGATGTTCCACGGTAACGGTAACGGTGACGGTCATGCCCAAGCGAACCTCTGCCTCAGCAGGCAAGGACGCATAGGCCAAATAGGTGACCTCTGTTTCTTCGTTGGAGGCCGTGTTGCCGGCCTCCTGCTGAGCGTTCGGCGCTTGTTCGGACGCGGCGGTCTCCGCTTCTTCCTTTGCATAGGAAACGGCGGTGATCGTACCCGTCAGCGCCTCGCCCTTGTTTGCCTGCCAGGTGAGGGATATTTGAACCGTATCGCCCACCTGTACCAGGCTGAGCTGCTCCTCCGGCACGGAAAAGGCCACCTGATAGCTGGACGGGTCTGCCACCACGCACAGGGTCTCGCCCTGCCGCACCTGCGTCCCCGCGCTGACCTTGACCTCGGTCACCACGCCTGCGGCATCCACAATCACGACATTGGAGCCGCTGCTGGCATAGGCAGGCAACTCCCCCGTGACGGTTTCCAGCAGCAGCTGGCCCCGCTCCACCCGCTCGCCGTCCTGCACATGCAGGGCCAGAATACTCCCGGAGGCGCTGACCTCCACCTCGGACGCGCGGGTGACTACGCCCTTGCCCAGCCGGGAGGTCACCGCATGATCCGCGCTGCGGTAAATGTACACCGCTTCCTGCAAGTAAAGCTCCCCGGCAGTGGCTTCCACGGTATAGGAGGAGCCTTCCACGGCGGTAATGCGTCCCTCTGCCAAATGGCTGCCGTCCTTCACGCACTGTATGTAAACCTTTTCACCTAGACGGACGTATTTCGTTTCCGTGCTGTCATAAGCCTTGGTCAAATCGCAGACAATGGTGTAGCGGCTCACCGGCGCCAGATACAGCACTGTGCCGTCCACGCTGTCCCCAGCCTGGACGTCCAGCAGACGAACGGTGCCGTCCTCCGGGGCATAAACGCGGGTCGTGGACAGGGTAACGGCTGTATCGCCTGTCATTACTTCCTGTCCCTGCCGCACTTCGACCGTCTCCACCGTGCCGCCGAAGGGCGCGGTCACCTCGGTCACAGCACCCACGACCACGCTGCCGTCAAAGCTCTCTGACGCACAGGCCATGCAGGGCAGCAGGAGCGCTGCGGTCAGGGAAGCCATCAGACGCTTGTTCACGGCGTATCCCCTCCTGCCTGTTCCGCTGCGGCGTTTTCGCTTCGATCCATGCCTGCGGGCCTGCCGCCGTTTTCAAACATGCTGCTATCGCTGGGGAACGTGCCGTCCGGCGGGGTCATGCCCCCGGGAAAGGTCCCATTCTCAGGCGCTTCGCCCAGATCCGTTGGCGTGGCCCCGGTGAGATCCACATCTCCAGGCGTGGTCATGCCGTCAGGGAGATTCATGCCCTCGGGAAGGGACACGCCGTCAGGAAGCGCTGCATCCTCCGAACGGTTAGCGCGGTTATTGCGGCTGCGCTCGCCCTCCTGAATGACCGTGGTCTGTCCCACCAGGGCTGCGTAGACCTTCGCCAGCGAGAAGCCCTCGGTGGTCTCCTTGCCTGTCACGGCCCACACCGTATCCCCAGCCTGTACGCCATCCGTAATTTCCACGGTGGTGCCATCGCTCAGGCCCGTTGTGACGGCCTGCTCTGTGTACGTTCCATCTGTACCCTTCATCAGCACATAGGCGGCGCCATCGCTGTGGAAGGTCAGCGCCGCCACGGGCAGGGTCACCACATCCGTGACCTGCTCATCCGGGATCGTCACCGTTGCCGCCATACCGGGCAGCACGCTTTCCGGCGCATCCAGCGCCGCCGTTGCGGAATAGCTTGCCACGTTGCCCATGCCGCTGGAAACGAGGTTCACATGGTCGATCTCCGTTTCCAGGTCAAGTCCCAGCGAGATGATCCGCACGGTACACGACTGACCCTTGCGCACCTTCTGCACGTCGTACTCATCCACGTTCAGCGCCACCTGCAAGCGGGTGAAATCTACGATCTGCACCAGGCTGCGGCTGCGCCAAAGCCAGTCGCCCTCGCTGACGGAAATTTCATTCACCGTGCCGTCGATGCCCGCCGTCAGGGTCTGCCCATTGCTCAGCTCGATAATCTTATCGCCCGCTGTTACAGGCTGATCCTCGGTGACATAAATTTTGTTGACGGTGGCTTCGCCGCTGTTTTGCAGCGTTTCACTGTTTTCCGCGCTGATGGTCGCGCTAAAGCTCATGGTGGTGGTCACATCACCCTGCACCGCAGTATAGGCGGTATAGACGTTCTGCTCAGCGCCCGCCATCATGGGATACACATATTGATAGCCCGCAAAGCCCACTGCCCCCACGCACGCCAGGGCCACGATCCGCCGCACCCATCGCCCGATGCGGCCCCGTCCCGCTTTCTTGTCCTGCGCCCTCATGCTCCGCTCCCTTCGCGGCCTGCCGCCGCTTTTCATCTGATTGCAAAGAACAGTGTAGCGGCGGCATTTGTGCGTAGCGCAACGGAAATATGAACGTTGGCGGGAGATTAGGTGAAAAGTAGGTGAAGATGGAGGTGGGAATGTATTCCGGATCGGGGAGACGGAACCTCTCCGTCCCTTCGAGACACCTCCCCTTGCAGGGGAGGCTTTTCGTACAGGAGCACCATGCAGTTTTTAGGACAGGTAACTTTTGCTGCACATGCTAGGTCTAAGCGACAAGGCGTTCCGGCGGCTGTATATGGTCAGCTGACGGAATGCCATGGAGCGGAACCGAAGGAGAACTCGGTTGTGTCCCCCCGGGAAGGCTCCGATCCAGGCGATGGCTGGGGGCGCTCATGGGGTCCGGGGGCCAGCCTTAGT
>CAKTYE010000117.1 GCA_934631985.1 uncultured Clostridia bacterium
CATGCTGGACACCTCCTTCGCAGCGGAAACAGGCTGACACATGCCCCTCGCCCACCTGATACGCCTGCGGACGCTCCTGACGGCAGCGCTCCTGCGCATAGGGACAGCGGGGCGCAAAGATGCAGCCCTTGGGCGGGTCTGCCAGATCGGGCAGGAAGCCCGGGATGGATTTCAGCTCCTCTTTCTTGCCGTGCAGCGAAGGGAAGGAAGCGATCAGGCCCTCGGTATAGGGGTGCGCCGGGTGGGAAAGAATTTCCCGCACACTGCCATATTCCATCAGACGGCCCGCATACAGCACGATCACCTTTTTGCAGGAGGTCGCCACCACGGACAGGTCATGGGTAATCATCAGCCGGGTGACGGAAATGCTGGCCTCCAGCTTGCGGATCTCCTGCAAGATCTGCCCCTGCGTCACCACGTCCAGGGCGGTGGTAGCCTCGTCCATCACCAGAATGCGGGGATGGAACATCAGCGCCATGGCAATGGACGTGCGCTGAAGCATGCCGCCGGACAGCTCATGGGGATACAGGTCATAGACCCGGGGCGCCAGGTTCACCATGGCAAACAGCTTTTCCACATGGGCGCGGATGAATTTCTTGTCCGCCTTGGGTTCGTGTACGCGATAAATGTCTTCAAACTGTTCGCCGATGCGGTGTACGGGACTCAGGCTGTTCATGGACTTCTGGAACACCACGGCGATCTCCTTCCAGCGCAGAGCACTGAGCCGCGCGGCGTTCACCGTCAATAAGTCCTCGTCCCCATACAGGGCCTGGCCTGTCACGTCCGTATAGCGGGGGTCGAGCATGCGCAAAAGCGCCATCGCCATAGTGCTTTTGCCGGAGCCGCTTTCGCCCACAATACCCAGCGAATCCCCCTCGTCGATGGTCAGCGAAACGCCATCGACCGCCTTCACATTTCGGTTGCCGCTGTGATACGTCACACAGAGGTCACGAATATCCAGAATCGGCTTCAATGTCCTTCGCCGCCTTTCAGATCTTCTTCATTTTGGGGTTCAGCGCGTAGTTCAGCCCATCGCCGATGAGGTAGAAGATCATCACGATCAGCATGATGCACAGCCCCGCGAAGGTGGACATCCACCAACCGCTGGTCAGGTACTGCTTGCCGTCAAAGATCATCTGGCCCCAGCTGATGACGTTGGGATCGCCCAGGCCCAGAAAGCTCAGGCTGGCCTCGGTCAAAATGGCCTTTGCCACGCCCATGGTCGTGTTGGCAATGACAGGGAACAGACCGTTGGGAATAATGTACTTGAACAAGATCTGCCGCTTGCTTTCGCCCATGGCGACGGCGCTCTTGACAAAGGTGCGCTCCTTGATGGACATGGCCTGCACCCGCATCATGCGCGCATTGCTGGGCCATGAGGTCAGGCCGATGACGAACATGACGTTCACCATGCTGGAGCCGAACATCGCCACGATGATCAGCACCAGAAAGAACGAGGGGATCATCAGGAACACGTTGATGACCTCGCTGATCACCTTATCCAGCTTGCCGCCGTAAAAGCCTGCCACCGCGCCCACCAGCGTGCCGATCACGCCGGAGATCGCCGCAGCGACAATGCCGATGGCCAGCGACGCGCGGCTGCCGTAGATCAGCATGCTCAGAATATCCTGACCCATGTTGGTGGTACCCAGCAGATGTCCGTCCGTTCCCGGAGGCACCAGCAGATCGTCACCCAGGTCATAGGGGTCAAAGGGCGCAATCTGCGGCGCAAACAGCACCACCAGCAGCACCAGCACAAAAAGGATAAGCCCCGCGCGCAGCTGTCCGCTGGCAGCCACAAGGCTGCGGATGCGCTTCCATACCTTCTTTACTTTCTCCATGCGTCACACCTCAATCATAGCGGATACGGGGGTCCAGCCAGGCGTATACCAGATCGACCAGGATCATCATCACAGCCACCGAGATGGACAGCAGCAGGTAAACGCCCATCAGCAGGTTATAGTCGCGCTGGGAAATGGCGCGGTACATCAATACGCCGATGCCGGGCCAGGAGAAGACGATCTCGATCAGCGTGGAACCGGAAATCACATAAGCCAGGTTGATGCCAAACACCGTGACGATGGGCAGCAAGGCGTTCTTCAAAATATACTTGTTGAAGATCTTCCGCTCGCTCATGCCCGTCACACGGAAGGTGGTCACAAAGTCCTCCGCCATCACCTGCATGACCGAGGAACGGGTAATTCGAAAGTAAGAGGGGATCTGCACCGCAACCAACGTTGCACAGGGCAGCACCATGTGCTGCGCCACATCCCGCACATGCGCCCAGCCCGTATAGCCCTTGCGCATGTTTACCATGCCGGAGGTGGGCAGCAGCTTCAGCGTAGAGGCAAAGATCAAAATCAGCATCAGGCCCAGCCAGAAGGAGGGCATGGCGTTGAAGGTATAGGCCACGCCGGAAAAGGTGCGGTCCAGCGTCTTCCCGTGGTGGCGGCCCGCATAAAGGCCCAGCAGACAGCCGATGACAACCGCCAGCACCGCCGCCGTGCCGGACAAAAGCAGCGACGCGCCCACGCGCTCCAAAATCAATTGCGCCACAGGCTCGTTATATTGGTACGAAATGCCCATGTCGCCCTGGAACAGCGCGGAGATGTATTTCCAGAACTGGACATACAACGGCTGATCCAGGCCATATTTCTGGGTCAGCGCGTCCATCTGCTCCTGCGAGGGATTATCAAAGCCCGCCATGATCCGCACAGGATCGCCGGGCGCAAGGTGGATGATGACATAATTCAGCAGGATCACGAACAGCACGATGCCCAGCGCCGTCAGTAGCCGCTTGAAGATATACTTTCTCATGCTTTCCTCACCATTTCTGCCCGCAGGCGGCCCTGCTTGGGCGATATATGGAGAAAGGGGAGCCGGGTACTGCCACCCGACTCCCCTGCCGATCCGGCGGTCACTCGAGGATGTCAGCCTTCATATAGCTGCTGTCGTGAATATCCGTAATGCCGTCGATATAGGGGTTGCCGTAGATATTGCTCCAGCAGGCCTTGTAGCCGGCATACTCCACAATGGGGATGATCGGCAGATCCTCCGCCAGGATCGCCTGCACTTCCTTGTAGCAAGCGCCGCGGTCCTCGTGGGTGGTCAGGGTGCGGGCCTGCGCCAGCAGCTCGTCCACCTTCTCGTTGGAATACTGGGAGTAGTTCATCACCGCGCCGGTGCCAATGCGCTTCGCCATGGCGTCGGGGTCGGGACCCTGATAGCCGGCCATCATGCCCAGCTGATAGTTGCCCGCGGAGATCTTCTCAGCCCATGCCGCCATTTCCATGACGTTCAGCTGCAAATTGATGCCCGCTTCCTTCAGGTTGGCCTGGATGACCTTGCCGCAGTCGGCGTAGGTGCCGCCGCTGAACACGTCCAGCGTCAGGGTCAGGTAGTAGCCGTCCGCGCCCTTGGTGTAGCCGGCCTGCTCCAGCAGCTCCATGGCCTTGTTCACATCACGCTCGCCAATGTCCGCATCCGCGTTGTAGGCCCAATCCAGGAAGGGCGGATAGAAGCCGTAGGCAGGCGCCTGCAGGCCATTGGTGGCCTTCTTGGAGATCTCCTCACGGTCGATGGACAGCGCCACGGCCTTGCGGACCTCCCACTTGCTCATGGTCTCGTCCTTCATGTTGCAGATCATCTGGAAGCGGCGGGCGGCGCTGACGCAGCCCAGCTTGATTTCGGGGTTGTTCTGCATGTTCAGCACTTCCGAGGTGGGAACGCCGTCCAGCACGTCGATCTCGCCGTTGTAGAAGGCCTGCACCGCAGTGGTGTCGTCCGTGATGATCTGGAACACCAGCTTGTCGATCTTGGGCGCGCCCTGGAAATAGTCCTCGTTCTTCTCCAGCACGACGCTCACGCCGCTCTGGTAGGAGACGAACTTGTAGGGGCCGGTGCCGATGGGCATGGAGGTCGCCGCCTCGCAGGTGGACCAGTCCTCTACGTTCTCATAAATGTGCTTGGGGATGATGAAATGCTCATACCAGGCCAGGGTGCCCAGCAGGGTTGCGTCAGCCTGCTTCAGGTTCAGCACCACGGTGTCCTTGTCCGGGCATTCGATGCTGGCAACGTCCGCATTCAGGGTGCTGGCAATGAAGCCGTTCTCCGCCATGATCTTCTCATAGGTGAACTTCACGTCCTCGGAGGAGAAGTCCACGCCGTCGTGCCACTTCACGCCGGTCGCCAGATGGAAGGTGTAGGTCAGGCCATCCTCGGAAATGTCCCAGGTGCGGGCCAGGCCGGGAATGACCTCGGAGTTGTAGTTCAGCTCCAGCAGGCCGTCAAACACGTTCTGATAGATATAATGACCGTTGTCATCGCCCTTCAGCACGGGGTTGAAGGTCACAGGGTCGCCACCCAGGCTGACGATGAGGGTCTTCTCGTCCTCAGCGCTGGCAGCAACAGCAAAGCAGCTGAACGCCAGCACCATGGTCAGGAGAATGCAGAGAAACCGTTTCATAAGCTCCATCCTTCCTCTCTATATCATCAGGTTTTGGAAATATATTGCGCCGTCAGCAGGCCGCAGGAGGCCTGAACGGTCACAAGCTTTTGTACGGGGATCGCATGATAGTTCATGTTCTCCTCCAGCCAGCCGCACTCATCGCGGAGATAGTCCTCCGCCCACTGCCACACCTCGGTGAGCAGCGCCTTGTCCGCGGC
>CAKTYE010000118.1 GCA_934631985.1 uncultured Clostridia bacterium
CTTTCTGCAATTCCTTCTGGCAAGCGGTTGAATCATTGTCCACGCCGTATTGCTTCCACAGCCCCGGGCAGTCTTCCTTGCACAGGAAGCGCATGGGCAGATTCAGCAGGGCAGTAGACATGGCCAGCTTTTCAAAATCGACGGCGTGGCCTGTATAGCCATAGGTCTCGTCGTCCTCCGGGTCGGCGTTTCGCACGAAGGTCTCCCGGAACGGTGCCTCCACCACCGCCTGCGCGGAGGCGAGACAATTTGCACACGTCGCATGAGCGACTGTCTTCAGCGTCCCTTCCAATGTCACCTGGTCTTCTTCCGCACAGAAGGTTCCCTCCAGCACGGCGGGATCAAAGGTTACCGTTTCGCCGCCGATCTCCTGGGGTGCAATCTCCTGCTCCGCCTGGAACGGGAACTGCTCACCGGGATTCTTCAGGGCGATGGATACGTCCAAAAACATACGCTCACCTCAAACGTGACCTTAGCTATTATAGAAGGATTGAGTCAAATTGTCAACAGCAAATTCTGAAAGAATTTACGCCTTTTCCACCAACTCCAGCGTATCGCGGGCGATCATGATCTCCTCGTTGGTGGGGATGACGACCACCTTCACGCTGCTGTCGGGAGTGGAGATTACAGACTCTGTGACATTGGGATAGCTGCAAGCCAGATTCTTTTCCTTGTCCAGCTTGATGCCCAGGAAGCCCAGCCCCTCCACCACGCGCTCACGCAGATGGTAGTTGTTCTCGCCGATGCCGGCGGTGAACACGATCGCGTCCACGCCCTGCAGCGCCACCATGTAGGAGCCAATGTACTTCTGGATGCCGTAAATCAGCATATCGCGGGCCAGGATCGCGTCCTTGTCGCCGCCGTCCGCAGCCGCGTCGATGTCGCGCATATCGCTCTTGCCGCCGATGCCCAGCAGACCGGACTGCTTGTTCATCATGGTCAGCACTTCGTCCACGCTCTTGTGGTCGCTGTTTGCGATGAACTGCACCACAGCGGGGTCGCAGCTACCGCAGCGGGTACCCATCAGCAGGCCCTCCAGAGGTGTCAGACCCATGGAGGTATCCTGGCACTTGCCGTCCTTCACCGCGGACAGGCTGGAGCCGTTGCCCAGGTGGCAAACGATGACCTTGAAGCCCTCGGGCTTCACGCCCAGAAACTCGCACACCCGCTTGCTTACATAGCGGTGGCTGGTGCCGTGGAAGCCATAGCGGCGAACGCCGATGGTCTCCTCATACTTCTTGGGTACGCCATACATATACGCCTTAGGCGGCATAGTCTGATGGAAGGCCGTGTCAAACACCGCCACCTGGGGCGTGGTCGGCATGACCTTTTCGCAGGCCTCGATGCCCATCAGGTTGGCAGGATTGTGAAGCGGTCCCAGCGGGATGCAGCGGCGGATCGCAGCCTTTACAGCATCGTTGATGACCACGGACTCGGAGAATTCCTTGCCGCCGTGCAGCACGCGATGGCCCACCGCGCCGATCTCGTCCACGCTCTTGATAACGCCTTTTTCCGGGTCCTGGAGCGCGGCGAGCATCATCTCCGTCGCTTCCACATGATCCTTGACGAACTCCGTGGTCTCAATGACCTGTCCAGCCGCAGAGGTCTGCTTCAGGTGACCGCCCTCAATGGCGATGCGCTCCACCTGGCCCTTGGCGATGACTTTCTCGCCTTCCATATCGATCAGCTGATACTTCAGCGAGGAGGAACCGGCATTCACAACCAGAATCTTCATGGGTCAAACTCCTTATGCTTGATTTTCAGAGGCCTGCTCCGCCCTGCGGCGGAAAAGCGGCCTTTACTTGACGATCTCGCCCATCACATTGCGTCCGCAGGCGGCGGCGTTGGATTCGTCGGTGTCAATGTGCATCGCCAGTGCGTAGCTGTCGCTCACGCGAACCACCACGTCGCCGAAGATCAGCGCGCGCTCGGGGTTGTTCAGCTTAACGCTCACAACGTCCTTATCCTTCACGCCGAACTCCTCAGCATCCGCAGGCGTCATGTGAATATGACGCTTCGCCGCAATCACGCCCTCGGTCAGCTCGACCTCGCCCTTGGGGCCAACCAGCTTGCACGCGCCGCTGCCAGCAATGTCGCCGGATTCGCGAATGGGCGCGCTCACGCCGATGGAACGAGCGTCGGTCAGGGACAGTTCCACCTGGGTCGCCTTACGCACGGGGCCGAGGATGCTCACGCCGGTCAGGGTCTTCTTGGGGCCGATCACATCCACGCGCTCCTCGCTGGCGTACTGACCAGGCTGGGACAGCATCTTCTTCACATGCAGCTCATAGCCCGCGCCAAACAGGGTCTCCAGATCCTTCTGGGTCACATGTACATGGCGAGCGGAAGTTTCAACGATAAACTGTTTCATCGTAATCATCCATCCTTTCGGTTGTGTCACATGACATTATACCATTTTTCCAGCGTTTGTAAAGTTCGAAATACCGTCCTTTTCCAATTTTCGCGGCGGCTTGTGCGTCTCCCGCCCCCATGCTATAATGCGAATAGCCTTATTCGAGAGGAGCGGTTGCATGAACGTTGTGGGCGTCGTTGCGGAGTACGATCCCTTTCACTGCGGGCATGCCTATCATCTGGCACAGGCCCGGGCGCTGACACAGGCGGATTACGCGGTGGTGGTCATGTCCGGCTGCTTCACCCAGCGTGGGCAGGGTGCTGTTGTTGCACCCGCCATGCGTGCGCAGATGGCGCTTGCAGGCGGTGCGGACGTGGTGCTGGAGCTGCCCGTCCCCTGGGCTGTGCGGGAGGCGGAGCATTTTGCGCTGGGCGCGGTAAACATGCTGCATCGTCTTGGCTGCGTGACTCACCTGGCTTTCGGTGCAGAGAGTGCGGAGCTTTCACCGCTGCTTGCCTGCGCCCAGCTGTTGGAATGCCCCACTCCCGCCTTTACGCAGGCGCTTCGTGCCGGGCTGGATGCAGGACTTTCCCATCCCGCCGCCGTAGGCCGTGCGCTGGCCGCTGCCTTTCCCGGCATGGCTCTTGATCAGCCGAATAACGTTCTCGCGCTATGCTACCTCCGCGCACTGCTTCGCCTGCGTGCCCCTATTTCCCCTGTGCTGATCCAGCGTCAGGGGGCTTATCATGCCACCGACCTGACGGATGCGCCGCTCCCCTCTGCTACAGCCGTGCGCGGCGCACTCCGCCGGGGTACATGGGCGCAGGTTCGCCATGCCGTACCCGACGCTTCTTATAAGCTGCTCCGTCAGGCCGCACAGAACGAAACCATCTTTCATCCACAGTGTCTTGATCCCGTGCTGCTGTATCTGCTGCGCACCATGTCCCCTGAAGCGCTCCGCGCCGTTCCCGGCTGCGTGGAGGGGCTGGAAAACCGTCTGGTTGCCGCTGCCCGTTCCGCCTCCACCCGTGAAGAGCTTTTGGAAGCTGCCAAGACAAAGCGCTATCCCTACGCGCGTCTTTCCCGTGTATGCACATCGCTTCTGCTGGGACTGACCGATGAGGTCGTTCGTCCTGACCTGCTTCCCCCTTACGCCCGCCTGCTGGGCTTCCGCCGCCGTGCGCTGCCCCTGTTGAAGGCCATAAAAAAAGGTAGCCTTCCCATTCTGGAGAAGGCCGCCGATGGGCCGCGCAATTCCGCCGTGCTTCAGGCAGACGCGCGGGCCTATGATCTTTGGTGTCTGGGCGCACAACAGCCCGCAGGACTGATGTGGCGGCAGCAGATCGCCATGCTGGATAACTGCTGATCAGGTGTTCCGTGTGCGGATGCCCTGAATATTTGCGTATTCCGACAGATGGTTCACGATGTCCTTGTAGGTCGTTTTTCCCTGCATATCCAGCGTGTATACGTTGGTGTACAGGTTGTACTTCCCCTTGTTTTCCACATGGAAGTCGATGTCCAGCACCCGGATGCCCGCTTCCTCAAAGTAGCTGTTGATGAACGCCAGCGTATCTACGCGGTGGATAAACTTGACCTCCACATTTTTGACGCTGTTCACCCGCACGACCTTTTGCAGGGCCGTCAGGGTAATCATGACGATCGCGCAGCCCGCAACACATAGGCCATAATAGCCCATGCCCGCCGCCAGACCCAGGCAGGCCGCATTCCACAGGGAAGCCGCCGTGGTCAGACCGGCGATTTTTTTCTGACTGATAAAAATCGTGCCTGCGCCCAGGAAGCCGATACCGCTGACCACCTGCGCAGTGATACGGCCCATGCTGACCGCAATGCCGCTGCTGGGATTGTTCAGGTTCAGGGTAATGGTGTCCGCGATCATGTAGCTTTCCAGCATGGCGATCGTTGCCGCGCCAACGCAGACCAGCACATGTGTACGCATACCCGCGGGGCGGTTCTTTCGCTCGCGCTCAATACCAATAATGCAGCCAACAACCGTCGCCAGCAGCAGCCGCAGCCCTGCTTCCCACCATACCATAAAACCGACACCTCTCATTTGCGAAAGCCGATCCAGATCAGCCCCGCTATTCGTAAATGATATTTTACCATAGTTTTACACGAGGTTCAAGGATTTTATTTTGATTTGTCTATTCCTGACAAAATTTGTCTGATTGCAAAAAAGCGACATGGTCACTTCCCGCT
>CAKTYE010000119.1 GCA_934631985.1 uncultured Clostridia bacterium
TCAGATTATTTGTGGAAGTATTGACTTTATGAGCAATTTTTTACGGAACTTTCTGCAATGAGCATTTGCTGTTGAACTGGGTTTCTGCCGCCCGCACGGAGTGGGGAATTTCCGTCTGGAATACCTTCATCCCGGAACCGTAATTTTCACGCAGCTTCGCTGTAACCTCTCGGGCGTAGTTGGTGCGATTATCCACCATGGTAGGCAGGATGCCCTCTATTTTCAAGTCAGGATTAATCTGGGTACGAATCTTTCGGCAGGTGTCGTACAGCTGTTCCAACCCCTTTAGGGACAGGTACTGCGCCTGTACGGGAATAATGACGCTATCTGCTGCCGCAAGGGCATTGATCGTCAACTGTCCAAGCGAAGGCATACAGTCAATGAGAATGTAGTCATACTGTTTTTTCAGCGGCTCCAACAGCCGCTTCATAGTAGTCTCTCGGCTCAGCACATTTATGAGTGTCATTTCCATGGAACACAACTCAATGTTGGACGGCAGCAGGTCCACGCCTTCAGCGTGGTGCAGGATGCCTTCGCCGGGACGAGGAGCGCCAATCTGTGCGGTTACTTGCAGCAGCAATGTCAGCGTCACAGGCAAATCATCTGGATTTGTGTACCCCAGACTGATGGTCAGGCTGGCCTGCGGGTCTGCATCGATGAGCAGGACGCGCTTGCCTGTGCGAGCAAGGCCGATGCCAAGGTTTGCCGTTGTGGTCGTTTTGCCAACGCCGCCTTTCTGGTTGGCGATGGCGAGAACTTGAGCATTCATTCACGAAACCTCCTTGAAAGCAGTTTCAATTTCTCTTAACACTGCTTTTTTCACGTTCTGTACATTCCTGAATCCCTTGAAAATCAAGGGATTCACCGTGATGGCTTCATGAAATAACCCATACATGCGTTAAAACATGAAGCCAACAGAATTTCAAAGTTTTGGGAGTCGAGGATAGAGATCAATGATAATCTCACCATCGGCCCCCCGTTCGTATGTTATGCGGTGTAAAATGGTTTTTAGCAGCGCATTCCGTTCCTCTATGGTCATGGCATCGTAGCTTTCCAGCAGGCTTTCTGTGTGTGGGATCAATGTCGTTTGTTCCCGCTCATGATTTTCCAGCTGCTGCAGCTGTGCTTCAGCCGCCTGTTTCTGCGCTGCCAGTTCTTCAAGGGCCGCA
Source organism: uncultured Clostridia bacterium (assembly GCA_934631985.1). GTDB lineage: Bacteria > Bacillota > Clostridia > Christensenellales > Aristaeellaceae > Egerieenecus. Next base: position 1,170 of record CAKTYE010000119.1, read on the forward strand.
CTGAGCTTGCCTTGCCGCTGACGAAAAATTTCCAGCGTATAGACCCCTTGCTCCAGCAAATCAAAGGCATTATCCAACTGCTGCTGTACTTTTGACTGTTCCTGTGCAAGCTGAGCAATTTTTCTTTTCTGGTCCTCAATATCCTCCGTGAAGCCAATTGCTTCCACCTTTACCTGATAGCCTTGCAGCCACCCCTGTAACGATGAGATGATCTGCTGCTCTACCGTTTCGTAATCTGCACTTCTATTGTGACAATTGCGCTGATTTACGCATCGCAAGCGGGGCATTTGCCCCTTCTTTTTGCTGGTAATCGTCCGTCCGATGCGTTTCCCGCAACGTGCGCAAAAGATCAGGCCTGCAAAAGCATTTTGCAATTCTACATCCTTTTTCACCCGTGCAGCAGGTTCACGGTGATTTAGCATCTGCTGGGTTTGATAGAACACCTCCTCCGAAATGATAGCCGGATGCCGCCCCTCAAAGAGACGATAATCCTCCAGATTTTTTTGATGCACAATCCGTTTTTTAACAATGCCCTGCTCTACGCTCTTGATCTGCTTGCAATAGCCGCGCCTTATCTTACCCATGTACACAGGGTTGCGAAGTATGTTGCTGATGGTCGTGTAAGTCCATAAGTCCCCATGGCGGGTCGGAACATGCAGGTCGTTCAAGGTATTCGCAATCAACTTCGTCCCCTTGTTTTGTAGTGCCATGGAAAAAATACGGCGAACTGCATCCGCTTCTTCCGGCAGGGGTTCCAGCGTATATCCCTTTTCATTTTTCAGCTTTGCCCGTTGATAGCCGTAGGGAGCAATGCTGCCAAGATACTTTCCTTCTGTTGCAGAGCTTTCGCGTCCGCGTATCAGTCGACGATTGATGGTCTTATATTCTCGTCGGCTCATGAACAAGCCAAACTCAAAATACTCTTCATCAAACTCGTTACTGGGGTCATACACCTTGGTAGGTGTAATGATCTTCGTACCCGAAAACTGAAATATCTGGCTTATGTATGCCTGATCGGCACCATTACCACGGGCGAGACGTTCCAGATCAACCACCAACACGCCTGCATAGATCCCCGCATTAACTTCCTCCAGCAGCTTTTGAACCTCTGGGCGCGCAGAAATCGATTCGCCAGACACCACCTCATAATATGTCTTACTGACATAGTATCCCCGTTCCAACGCCAGCTTGTCCAGAATAGCTTCATGCCGCTGAAGCGTCTCCTCAATGCTGGCCTCAGCATAATCCCGGTCAAAGCGTGATTTACGAAGATACTTGGCATATTGCTCCATGCGGTCCGTCCTTTCAGCAAGCGCCTGTACACTTTACTCCGCTTTACTTCCAGGCAGGCCACTTTGCTGCATACGCTTATGAGAATTCGTTACAATCTGGCTAAGCTGTAACATATAGCGGCGCGGTTCATGCACAAAATACTCATCGTGAATGCGGATGGTGGCGTTACCACGCTTTATTTCGGTTGTGATCATGGAAATCTCTCCTTTCTTTGTTGCAGGTAAACATAGTGTGTTCCAATCGCTGAGATTTATTCTGAGCAAACCACATGACAAAAGCGCGTATCCGTATGGAGTTTTCAAGGTGCTGTGATCCTGTAGCTTCGTAAAAGGCAGTCCGTAAGGGCGTTCTAAGCGTAGCATGTTCGTCCAGGAAAAACCAGTTTGCGGAATCGGAAATTGCATCCTTGCAAAGCGGCCTGTAGAGAAACTATACTAAAAAGTATGCGTACCTAGACGCCAGCAAACAGCATGCTTCACGATAAGAAAGTACAAAAGGTAAAGAAAAACGCCCTTCGTAGAGAAGGACGCTGAAGCGCTAAATCAGTTACAGGCTGTTTGCAGCTGCTGCACTTCCGGCAACGTGAGCTTCGTGGCCTTTGTCACTTGCTGCACAGACATATTCATAGAAAGCAGTTCTCGTGCAATCTGAAGCTGCATCTCGCGGCTGCCTCGTTGCATACCCTGCTGGATACCTTGCTGCATACCCTGCTGCTTACTACTTTCCATCATCTGACGAATCGCTTCACACACGTCTACCACCTCTGCATCGGGTTTGATGTTTAGTCCCGTGCGACCCAAGCTGCATTCCGTTCCAACGAGAATTCTTCTGGAAATTTTGTGATAATTGATCCTAGAAATCAGTTCCGAACTTCTCGCAGCTGCTGCACCTCGGGCAGCGTGAGCTTCGTGGCCTTTGCCACTTGCTGCGCAGACATATTCATAGAAAGCAGTTCTCGCGCAATCTGGAGCTGCATCTCGCGACTGCCACGTTGCATACCTTGCTGGATACCTTGCTGCATACCCTGCTGCTTACTACTTTCCATCATCTGACGAATCGCTTCACACATATCTACCACCTCCGCGTCGGGTTTAATGTTCAGTTCCGTTCTGGTCGTTGCTTGAATGACCAAAGCCGCATTCCGCTCCAGTTCTGAAAAGCGGCTATCTTCTTGCAGCAGCCGCTGCATCTGTTCCTGGTCGTGCTGATATTTGATGTAGGAAAGCACTTCACGCAGCGTACTGTTCAGGTGCTTCAAATCGGCATCCGACATCGCCATGGGATCAATCAGGAATATCCTGTAGTCCTGCACAAAGGGCTTCATCTCTTCCGGTTGCTCACTCATCATCTCATACAGGCTGAGCGGGCCATCCCACCTTTTACTGCCGAAATTGATAACCAGTGTTATTACTGGCGTGATTTTATCTTCTCGGCGCATACCGGAAAGGTACTCTTCTGCGGTTGCTGTATCGTGCTTCTTACGGTGCGCTGCTGCCAGCTGGCGCACTTGCTTTTCATACTGCATGGCATCATACAGCATATTACGCACAGGCATCGCATAATGCACGTTGGTCTGGTTTTCAATGCCCAGCACCAGATAGGTGCGTTGGCTGTCTGCTTTGACTGCCAGTGTTTTCAGGACATCCCGGTATTTCTGCGCTGACTCCAGCTTTCCGTTCTCATCTTCACCATACGGAATCGCAAACTGCGTTGCATCCAGATCGGTCAGTTGCTCAGGCCGGATAACCTGCCGACCGCCATAAATCAAGTAATTGAAAGCGTCTGCAAAAACCTCCGGCTCGGAGATATACTGCTTGGTCACCATGTCCTGCAAGGACATGGACGCCCACCTCCTCTGTAGAATGCACAGCATCAAGATACTGTGATTCTGATTTTTATTTTACTACAACGTTTTTTTTTGCGCAAGCATGTTCAAAACAATGCGTTCACAGGCAGCGGCTGGCGCAGCCGCTTCATAGCCCTGCTGACACCGCCGCTTTCGCTTGCGTATGCCGCAGAGT
>CAKTYE010000120.1 GCA_934631985.1 uncultured Clostridia bacterium
TTGTCCAGGTTGATGACCTTGGCATAGCAGCCGCCCTCGAAGTTGAACACGCCGTTGTCGTCCCAGCCGTGCTCGTCATCGCCGATCAGCAGACGCTTGGGATCGGTGGACAGGGTGGTCTTGCCGGTGCCGGACAGACCGAAGAAGATAGCGGTGTTCTCGCCGTTCAGGTCGGTGTTGGCAGAGCAGTGCATGGAAGCCATGCCCTTCAGCGGCAGGAAGTAGTTCATCATGGAGAACATGCCCTTCTTCATTTCGCCGCCGTACCAGGTGTTCACGATGACCTGCTCATGGCTGGTCAGGTTGAACATGACCGCAGTCTCGGAGTTCAGGCCCAGCTCCTTGTAGTTCTCCACCTTCGCCTTGGAGGCGTTGTACACCACGAAGTCAGGCTTGAAGTCCTTCAGCTCTTCAGCGGTGGGCTTGATGAACATATTGGTCACAAAGTGTGCCTGCCAGGCCACTTCCATAATGAAGCGGATCGCCATGCGGGTGTCCTTGTTCGCGCCGCAGAACGCATCCACCACAAACAGGCGCTTGTTGGACAGCTCCTTCTTGGCAATGTCCTTCACGGCCTTCCAGGCTTCCTGGCTGGCGGGATGATTATCATTCTTGTACTCCTCGGAGGTCCACCACACGGTGTCCTTGGAGGTATCGTCCATCACGATGAACTTGTCCTTAGGAGAGCGGCCGGTATAAATGCCGGTCATGACGTTCACGGCGCCCAGCTCGCTGACCTGGCCCTTTTCAAAGCCTTCCAGGCCGGGCTTGGTCTCTTCCTCGAACAGCATCTCGTAAGAAGGATTGTAGACAATTTCCGTAGTCCCGGTGATACCATACTGCTCCAGATTGACGTTCGCCATTGCAGGATGCAACTCCTTTATTTATGCAGTCAGCCGCGAGGGAAGCGGCTGCGTTCAGGGCCTGTTAAAAGACAAGCCCTACTACCCACATGATAGCATAATCATCATACCGCAACGCAAGCAAAAAATCAATGCCCCTGCCCAGAAAAAATGTCAAAAATTAGACAAAATCTTTTTCTGGGCAATTTTCCTGCGCCGCTTTCTCTCGTGCCAGGGCCATCAGCTCCCGTTCGCTTGCCGCATCCGCAGGGGCCGGATAGCTTTTCGTTACACGTTCGAAGCGCCGCCGAAGCTGCGCTGCCTTCTCCTGGTCCCGGTTGTGCAGCAGTTCCCAGGCATAGGCCGTGCGCAGCACCGCGGGGAAGTTCTTCATCTGCCCCATGAACTTGACAAGCTGCGGGGTATACAGCGCTTCCAGCTTTGCCGCGTCCTCCCCCGCCATCAGCCCGCAGAAAATGCGGTCGCACACCAGCAGCTGCCGATAAACGCCCACCAGCGCATAGGAGCCTCCCAGCAGCTTATCCGTCAGCGCCGCCGCTTCTGGCAGATACCCTGCATCCATCAGGCGATTCTCCCGGAACACAGCGATCGTATCTACCAGCGCATTACGCTCCCCTGCCATCTCCGGCATGTCGAACCATGCTGCAGACATGTCCCTCAGCCGCACCCCGCGATAGGTCTGCTCGCTGATGGTCAGCTGCTTCCACAGCGCTTGCAGGGCCTCCGGGGAACGTCCCAGCGACAGCGCATTGTAACCGTCATTATCAATGGCAGCCGTATGCAGCGGGATGCCGTTCATCAGCGCAAAGCCCACCCCCACGCCTGCCATCAGCAGAAAGAACAGCGCCGCCCAGGGCTTCCCCGCGCACAGCCGATACAGCCCATAGCTCACCCCTGCCGTGATCAGGTTCATCAGCACCCCGCCGAGGTTATAGAGCTTATAGGGCATTTTCCCATCTTTCAGGGGCGGCGGCGCCATCAGACATTGCCCGCCCGTGCCTGCCAGCGAAAAGCGCTTCACGGATACCTTGCCATCCAACATCACAAAGCACAGGCTAAACACGCGAAAAGAGTAGCACCGATACCCCGTGAGCGCCCCGAACACCCAATGCCCCGCCTCATGCAGCAGGATTTGCAGCACGACTGCCGCATAGAAAAACAGCACCACTGCCAAGATGCTCCAAAGTGAATCTATCGTTCCCTGCAAGATGCGACCGCCCGCAGCGCCGCACGCTATGCCCATTGCCAGCGTCAGCACAACCATCAGGCTGCTGCCGAGCCGCTGCTTCCATTTTTCTTTCATAAGAGCTCCCTGCAAAAGCGGGACATGCCCGAAAGAGCATGCCCCGCAGTGTGTTTACAGCTTTGCGTAATATCGCAGGAAATTCTTTCCCGCAATGTCCGCCACCGTTGCTTCATCGTAGCCCCGGCGGCGCAGTGCATCCAGCAGCGCGGGAATATCCGCAGGATTGGCCAGATCCTCCGGCCAGCAGTCGATGCCGTCGAAGTCCGAGCCGAAGCCCACGATCTTTTCGCCGCCCATCTGACAGATGTAGTCGATATGCTCCACCACCGTCTGCATGGTCGCCTTACCGTCCGCATTCAGGAAATACGGATAGAAGTTCACGCCCACATAGCCGCCCTCGCGGATGAGCAGGCGAAGCTGCTCGTCCGACAGGTTGCGGCAGTGGTCGCACAGCGCCTTGCAGCAGCTATGGGAGGCCATGGGCGCAACATTCGTCTTGGCAAAGATGTCGTAGAACCCGGCTTCATTCAGGTGAGAGGTGTCCACCGCCATATGCAGGCGCTGCATCTCCTTCACCACCTGCACGCCGTAAGCAGTCAGGCCCTCCTTAGCGCCGGACTTGGCGCTGTGGCCCAGCTTATTTTCGTTGTTCCACAGCAGTGCCACCATGCGCACACCCTTTTCGCGCCACTCTGCGACCTTTTCAAGGCCCTGCTCGAAGATTTCCGCACCCTCGATGGACAGCATGAAGGCATTCTCGCCCTCCTTAACCTGCGCAGGGTCATCCACCTGCTTCAGGCCTGCCGCCAGCATTTTCGGCACCATGGACATTTCCGCGTCCATCACGCCCTGCACATCGCCCTGATTGCCCTTTCGTCCCGACCACAGTGCGAAGGTTTGCAGCGTTACACCGCCCCTGCGCAGGCGCTCGGGGGTGATCATCAGCTCTGCTTCCGGCGTCTTCGCCACGCCCATGGCGTAAAGGGTATCCGAGTGGGTATCACAAATCCACATGATGCTTCACTTCCCTTACTCAGCCATGCAGGCCCTGCTCCTGGCGCTCCATGTTCTCCACGACCACGTCGTAGATCTCGCCCAGGGATGCGCAGTATTCCAGCACCTTCCAGGGGGTGTTGGTATGGAAGTGAATCTTGATAAGATCCTCATCGCCCACCGCCAGCAGGCAGTCGCCCTCGATGTTCTGGGTGATGTAGTCGTTGATGGCATCCTCGGACAGGTTATGGCCCTCGATGAGCAGCTGCGTGTCAAATTTAAATTCCAGCATGATACATTTCCTCGACCTTCATAATTTTGGGCGCAGCGCCGCCATGAAGCAGGCAGCGCGGCACTTGTATTATGCAACAGAAATGAAAAAAGCGCAAGAGGGAACGTTAGCGGAAAATGCGGTAGTGTAAGGCAAAGAGGTGAAAGCTATCATAGATTTGGCGGCACACCACCGCGTTGAAATTTGTTGCTAGAGAGCGTTTCGTCCGTCTGCGGACGGACGACCCACTTTGCACTCGGGCAAAGTGGGCAAAACCGCCCGGGGGCCAGCCTTAGCTGCATGGAAATTTTGGCTAGTCCCCGGACCCCAAAGTTGCCCCCAGCCATCGCCTGGATCGGAGCCTTCCCAGGGGGACACAACCCGAGCCGCCTTCGGTTCCGCTCCATGGCATTTCGTCGGCTGACCGTATACAGCCGCCGGAACGCCTTGTCGCTTAAACCAGGCTTTAGCATCGGAAAGTTACCCGCACTAAAAGCACCTATTATGCAGCATGAACACATTGAAGCCGCCCCCGCACCAAAAGCCTCCCCTGGAAGGGGAGGTGTCCCGAAGGGACGGAGGGGTTCCGTTCCCACCTCGCCTCCTTCCGCAGACGGAGGGGAACCAGCCGTCCGCAGGACGGATGGTGGAGGCTAAACTCACCCGCAGGAGATACATCCCGTCTATTCTATAGCTGCATGCACAGGCCCGGCCTGACGACCGCGCTCCCTTTTTTTTCAAAAAATCAGGCGCTCCCCCGCACCCTCTGCGGCAGAGCGCCCGAAATATTGACTTAGGGCAATACCGCACAAATGAGTTGGTGCGGAGGCGAATGAATTTTTCGTCAGATGCAATGGCAGATTTTGAA
>CAKTYE010000121.1 GCA_934631985.1 uncultured Clostridia bacterium
GTAAGGGGTGATGGCATTTTATGGTGCACGAGGTTCAAATGGGGAAGCTCCGTAAGCGTATGAGCTTCTCGCGCATCAACGAAGTTCTGGACATGCCCGACTTGATCGAGGTTCAGAAAAACTCGTACCGACGCTTCCTGGAAACGGATCTTCGTGAAGTTTTGGCCGATGTTTCACCGATTACCGACTACAACGGGAATCTGGTGCTTGAATTTGTAGATTACTCGCTGGACGAGCCGAAGAACACGGTGGAACGCTGCAAGGAGCGCGACATGACCTATGCCGCGCCGCTGAAAGTGTTTGCACGTCTGAAAAACCGTGAAACGGGCGAGATCAAGGAATCCGACGTGTTCATGGGCGATTTCCCGCTGATGACCGACACGGGTACCTTCATCATCAACGGCGGTGAGCGCGTCATCGTGTCGCAGCTGGTTCGTTCCCCCGGCGTGTACTTTGACCGCGTGCTGGACAAGGCCGGCAAGCCCCTGTATTCCTCCCAGATCATCCCCAACCGCGGCGCGTGGCTGGAGTATGAGACGGACAGCAACGACGTGCTGTGGGTGCGTATCGACCGGGCGCGCAAGCTGCCTATCACCGTCATCCTGCGTGCGCTGGGTTGGGGCACCGACGACCAGATCATCGAGCTGATGGGCGAGGACGAGCGGCTGCTGGCGACCATCCAGAAGGGTGACAACGCCAAGACCCGCGAGGAAGGTCTTATCGAGATCTACAAGCGTCAGAAGCCCGGTGAGCCTGCCAGCCTGGAAAGCGCGACCAACCTGTTCAATTCGCTGTTCTTTGACCCCAAGCGCTATGACCTGATGCGCGTGGGCCGTTATAAGTTCAATAAGAAGTTGTCCATCGCCACCCGTATCAACCAGCAGATCGCCGCTGCGGATATTGTTGATCCCTCCTCCGGCGAAGTGATGGTGAAGAAGGGCGACAAGATCGACCTGGAGACCGCGCGTGCCATTCAGAACGCCGGCGTGAACGAGGTGTGGGTGGACTGCGAGGGCAACATCCGCAAGGTCATCGGCAACAACTTCGTGGACGCTTCCTGCTACCTGCCCTTCAACCCGAAGGACGCGGGCATCCTTGAAATGGTCCACCTGCCCACCCTGAAGAAGATTATGGAGAGCGTGGAGCCGGATCAGCTGCTGGAGGCCGTGAAGGAGAATGTCTCCTCGCTGGTTCCCAAGCACATTATTGCCGACGACATCGTGGCCTCCATCAGCTATCTGCTGGGTCTGCCCTACGGTCTGGGCTTCACGGATGACATCGACCATCTGGGCAACCGCCGCCTGCGCTCTGTGGGCGAGCTGCTGCAGAACCAGATCCGCATTGGTCTGAGCCGTTTGGAGCGCGTAGTGCGTGAGCGCATGAGCATTCAGGATTCCAGCGACGTGCGTCCCGGCGACCTGATCAACATCCGTCCCGTAAGTGCCGCCATCAAGGAATTCTTCGGTTCTTCTCAGCTGAGCCAGTTCATGGATCAGCCCAACCCGCTGGCTGAGCTGACCCATAAGCGCCGTTTGAGCGCCCTGGGCCCCGGCGGCTTGAACCGTGACCGCGCTTCCTTCGAGGTCCGCGACGTGCATTACAGCCACTATGCCCGCATCTGCCCCATCGAGACACCTGAAGGCCCGAACATCGGTCTGATCGGCTCACTGGCGACCTATGCGCGCATTAACGAATATGGCTTTATCGAAGCGCCTTATCGCCGCGTGGATAAGGAAAACGGACGTGTGACGGATGAGATCTGCTACATGACCGCCGACGAGGAAGACTTCTACAAGGTTGCTACCGCAAATGAACCTCTGAACGAGGATGGCACCTTCGTCAAGGATCGCATCATGGTGCGTGACAAGGCGGAGATCATCGAGGTTCCCGTCAGCCAAGTGGACTTCATCGACGTAAGCCCCCGTCAGGTCGTGTCCGTGGCGACCGCCATGGTTCCCTTCCTGGAAAACGACGACGCTACCCGCGCTCTGATGGGCTCCAACATGCAGCGTCAGGCTGTGCCGCTGCTGGTGCCTGAAGCCCCCGTGGTCGCCACCGGCATGGAATACCGTGCAGCCCACGACTCCGGCGTGTGCATCCTTGCCAAGGAGAGCGGCGTGGTGGACAAGGTCAGCGGCGATGAGATCATCATCAAGGATGAACACGGTGAGCGCCATCGTTACCACCTGACCAAGTTTGCCCGCTCCAACCAGGGTACCTGCATCAACCAGCGCCCCGTGGTCTCTGCGGGTCAGAAGATCGACAAGGGCGACCTGCTGGCGGACGGCCCCTCCACAGAGAAGGGTGAGATCGGTCTGGGCCGCAACGCGCTGATCGGCTTCATGACCTGGGAAGGCTACAACTACGAGGACGCTGTGCTGATCAGCGAAAAGCTGGTCAAGGAGGATATGTACACCTCCATCCATATCGAGGAGTTTGAATCCGAAGCCCGCGAAACGAAGCTGGGGCCGGAAGAGATCACCCGCGATATTCCCAACGTCAGCGACGACGCCATCAAGGACCTGGACGAGGGCGGCATCATCCGCATCGGCGCGGAGGTGCATACCGGCGACATCCTGGTCGGCAAGGTGACCCCCAAGGGTGAGACCGAGCTGACCGCTGAGGAGCGCCTGCTGCGCGCCATCTTCGGCGAAAAGGCCCGCGAGGTGCGCGACACCTCCCTGCGTGTCCCCCATGGCGAGGGCGGCATCGTGGTGGATGTAAAGATCTTCACCCGCGAGAATAAAGACGAGCTGTCTCCCGGCGTGAACATGATGGTTCGCGTTTACATCGCCCAGAAGCGTAAGATCTCTGTCGGCGACAAGATGGCAGGCCGTCACGGCAACAAGGGTGTTGTGTCCCGCATTCTGCGTGAGGAGGACATGCCCTTCCTGCCCGACGGTACGCCCCTGCAGATCGTGCTGAACCCCCTGGGCGTTCCTTCCCGTATGAACCTGGGACAGGTGCTGGAGGTTCACCTGGGTCTGGCCTGCCGTGCGCTGGGCTGGCACATCGCCACCCCCGTTTTCGACGGCGCGACCTATGAGGAAATTCGCGAATGCCTGGAAAAGGCTGGCGCGACCATGGCGGCTCCCATCGACCTGAACGACCCGCACATGACCATGGACTTCTTCCACAACGGCAAGCCCATGCGTCTTGAGCTGAATGACGAGGATCGCAAGCTGTTCTACAACGGCAAGCTGCGCCTGCGCGACGGTCGTACCGGCAACTATTTTGAGAACCCCGTAACCGTGGGTATCATGTACTTCCTGAAGCTGCACCATCTGGTGGACGACAAGATGCATGCCCGCTCCACCGGCCCCTACTCGCTGGTGACGCAGCAGCCTCTGGGCGGCAAGGCGCAGTTCGGCGGTCAGCGCTTCGGTGAGATGGAGGTGTGGGCGCTGGAGGCCTACGGCGCAGCGCACACCCTGCAGGAAATTCTGACCGTGAAGTCCGACGATATTGTCGGCCGTGTGAAGACCTACGAGGCCATCATCAAGGGCCAGAACATCCCCACCCCCGGCGTTCCCGAGAGCTTCAAGGTGCTGATCAAGGAGCTGCAGGCGCTGAGCCTGGACATCAAGGTGCTGGCGGCGGACAAGTCCGTCATCGAGATTCCCGAGCTGGATCCCGAAGACGATATGGACAGCCCGGAGCCGCAGCATCACCACGACGAGGAGGCCGCTCCCGCCGATGAATCGCTGCCGCTTGAGGGCGACGATGAGGATGAGACCCTGGCGGACGACGTGCTGAGCGACGACCAGATGGGCATTCCCGGCGAGGACGAGGAGGACGACGATCTGGAGGACTTCTCGGTGGATGACATGGGCCTGAGCGACATGGATCTGGACGATCCCGAATAAGAGCAAGCCCGCACGGTTCCCCGGCAGACGGATCGAACCGTGCGGCGCAGATAGAGCCGCGCCGGGCAATCGGCGCGTACAAGGCAGCGCATGTGCTGTGCGCTGCGCCGCGATAGGTATCGAAGGGAGCGTGGACCCTTTTGTTTGAACTGACCAACCTGGATTCCATCCAGATCGGTATGGCTTCCCCGGAGCAGATCCTTGCCTGGTCGCACGGTGAAGTCACCAAGCCTGAAACCATCAACTACCGTACCCTGAAGCCCGAACGGGACGGTCTGTACTGCGAGCGCATTTTCGGACCCACGAAGGA
>CAKTYE010000122.1 GCA_934631985.1 uncultured Clostridia bacterium
GACTTAGGTCGTCTGATATCATTTGCCTCCATAGGATTTTTTTCTATGATATTCTTATCCACAGCCATTTTAAATGCTACATTGAGCTGCTGATATGTTTTCTTGATCACACTGTCCGAATACGTTGTGATACTCCGAAGAAATGCTTTGATCTGCATTTCTGTGATATCAGCAACGGGCAGCTTGCCTATGCCTGTCCGCTCAAACAGTGCTACTCCACCCAGATTTCTTGCATATCCCTGTTCGCCTACAAAATTCATAGCATAATCATCTTCATATTTTTTTCTGAGCAGTTCCGGTATCGTAACATCTGGATCGATCCCTTCGATTTTCTTTTCCATTTTCTCAAGAAAATCTTCCGCTCTCAGTAAACACTCCTCCTTAGTGACTCCGGAAAATGACTTTCTTTTTTTCTCTCCAAACTCATTAACATATGTAAAACGATAATTATATTTTCCATTTACGATACGGAACGAACCTTCTCCATTCCCGTTCTTCTGTTTTTTCATGTATCATTACCTCCTGCATCGCTTCCATGCTCATATACGTTTCTGCGGCCGCTGTGAAAATGATATTTCATTCCGGCCTTTAAATCCAATGTGTGATTTTCTTCATCTGTACACTTGACAACTCTATGCTTTCCTGCGCCAGTACGGCTCCTCGTCCCTGATGCGCCTTCTGGAAAAATATTCGATAAGGGCATGGGATTCGACGACTTTTCTTTTACCAAAGTCCACTGCCGGAAACTCAGGATCACCGAACAGCCTTAGTACGGTATGTTTGCTCCATCCCAGCATATCCATGAGTTCCGCGACTCCGTAAAACCTCACTTCACTGGAAAGATAATATGGTCTTTCTCTCTTCTCTGTTTCTTTCGCTTCTTTTATATCAGCAGCAGAGGCTTCGCCCTGTGCTGTTTGAAGCGCCCGCCTCTGTTTTCTTATCATTTCAAGACTTGAAGCCATCTCCTGCCCTCCTTCTCATAGTTCTGTCAATTACGACATCTTATTTACGTTTCCTGTGCTGCTGCCGTTTTTCCATTGCAGCTTCACTGGCGCGCAGAGCTCTCGTAACTCTTTTCATCGTCTGATGATCCAGTGTGCACCGGTACTCAAGCAGCTGTGATTTTGATATCGTCTTTCGCTGCTCAGCTTCCACCATCGACTGCTTCGGCAATCCTTTCATCATCGGAAGCACCACATGGGTCTCATCGTCCGGCCGTTTCAGCTTGCTGGTCACGATCGCCACCAGCACTGTAGTCGATGTACGATTGAGACGATCACACTGTGTTATGAGGACAGGTCTGCGCCCCGCCTGCACACTTCCACTTTCCGTCTCCGGAAGATCTGCGTAATATATCTCTCCTCTTCTTACTTTTCTGTCTGTCATAATTCCACCTCCTATACGTACCTGAGCAGTATCCGTCTTGATTCCTGTATTTTTTCATATACAGAATCCGAATCAATACCCAGATGCTGACTGACTTCATACGAAGTCATGTCCTCGAAAACAAGGCACTCGATGATCGACAGCATCTGTCCGTCAAGATGCCTTAGTCCTTCCTGCAGGAATTCATCCCCGATGCAGCCTACCCATGTATGCCCATCTTCCTGCTGATATGCTTCTCTCACATCTTCTGTGTTCAAAAGAAGATCTATCATCCTTCCGAAATCTTCTTCTATGATGGTATCTGCGATATCCTTTTTCATATCCTCCTCGCTTTCCGCGGATACACTGTTTCCCTGATCAGGACTATGCAAAACGAATATGTATGCGGCAGCATGCCTGATAGACTCTGTACACTGTACGAATGTTTTGTCCGGCATGCTACCATTTTTTATCCGATCTGCATTTGTCCACGACACCCCCGATCCGGGAAACGATCAGGCGACAGCGGGCAAAGCTGTCTCACGGGTATCCTGCCCCTCTGTGGTTCTCACAGAGCCGCCCTCATTGCGTGATCCTGCATCCCTGCAGGGCTGTGACTGGACGGGAGTATCATTATCCTCTTCGGTGATCATCGCACACTGCAGCTGCCATCTGCCTTTTGAAACGAGACATTCGCAGTAAGGCACCACACACTTGCGTGCTGTGCCTCTTGCATAAGACCTGCACACCAGATCAGAGATCCGGGCCAAGGCTTTATCGCTCGCTCCGAAGAGGTCATGGCGCATCGTTTCACATGCTCACTGTTTTCACAGTCCGAAAAGAAAGTACCTGATGAATGTGTATCCACTTGTCAAATTCCACGAGAGGAAAATATCTCCTCTCACTTATCGGAGATTCACATGCCGGAATATAACCCCTTTTACAAAAACTTTTTCAGTTTTTTTCTGATCTTTTTCATACGGTTGCTTATAGCAGGCTGCGATACACCCTCTCTTGCCGCATATTCTGAAACGGTGATCGGATCCGGACCGTACAGCGTCAGTACAAGTTCTTTCTGTTTTTCACTGAGAGAATCCATAGCTTTCCTTGCTGCCTCTGCTTCCTGCAGATTTCTTTCTTTTTCTTTCTGATACAGCTCGTCCGTTTCCGGATCCACAAAAGAGTTCCAGTTCCCATGATCACAGCCTGTATCAAGATGCCTTTCGTTATATCTGATCCTGCGTGCCTCGTTTTCTTCAAGCCTTTTTCTTTCCTTGATATAAACAGCCACTTCCGTCCCTTCCTCCAGTTCGATCGTCACTGTCTCTCCTGTGGCAAAGTTATATGTGACAGTGGCATTCTTTCTGTCATCCACTGTTTCCTGAGTATTTTCTTTCCTGCTGTATATTGCCGATACAGCGACCATATTCTTATGCAGTTCATATATCCTGTTTCTCATCTGAGTCCTCCTGATTTTGAAAAATGTAGCTTTAGTGTTCTTTCAAAATCAGGTGTCACGGATACTCAGCGATCTGCGGCAGCCATTCTGCCATAAAAAAAAGCATATGTGTCCTTTCCGGTCTGCCGCATAAGCAGCGGAAAGTCCATATGCAAAAAAAAGAGACCTGTAAAACATTTCACTCAAAAGATATTTCTATCTTTCAAAGCTGCTTATGTTTTGCAGGCCCCCTGATGATTCCATTATGCAGGGCGTGCCCCTGTAAGGCGGACCTATTAGTGAGCTTTCACATTCGGTCCCGTCAAATCCAGTCCATCAACAAACTCTTGGATACAGTCGTCGCCTACAGGGGCTTACGGAGACTTTGTGTCTCCTGCCAGCATGACGTCCGTCTGTTCCTCAATGTATTCAGTTTTCTATTCAATCGTTACGATATTTTTAAATCACCTATAACATGATGTGGCTATTTTTCTTTTTTGACCATATCTACAACATCGTTCTCATTTTTCAGACCAAGTCTCTCTGCTTCACCTTTGAATGCCATTTGTGCCTCTCTCAAAGCTTCCATCGAAGAATTCATCATGTATATCCTTCCAGCATCCTCTATAAACAAGACTTTATCTCCATTTTTTATACCAAGTTTTTTTCGTATCTCAACAGGTATCGTGACCTGTCCTTTTGATGTCACTTTTGCCAGTTCCATTTTATACCTCCTTTTCGCAGTAATGCATTCCTTACTTTTCTTACATCTTTAGTGTACCAACTTTTCAAGCAAATATCAACGCATTTAATGTTATTGCTAAAAGTCACTGGCTATGTACCCAGCACTCAATTATAATATGCCTGCTTTATTTTGCTGTATACTCAGCTATAGTTTCCCTTACCGTAAGCACATTGTTCTTATAGTTCACTGTCAGTCTGCTTCTGCACTGCAGGCAGGTCAGCTCAGCATGTTCCATACTGATACTCTTCCCCACCTCGGCTCCGCAGTACGGACATGATACTATTATCTTCTTCTGCTTTTTCATTATCTTCCCTCCTGTCCCCAAGACCGGTATATAATGTTCCCTTTATTTTTCTCACTCGTAATTTCCCTGCTGCCTCATCTCTCTCCGCATCACGCACCCATACTTTCTGTTATACGGGCAGTGGTACGAACACTTCCCCTGATCCATCATCCTTCATATACCGGATCCCCAGTTTTTCAGATTCTATGGCAAGTTTCAAATCGATCTTCTTTTTCATTTTGATGGCAAGCCTTTTTCTGAATCCATTCGCCTGATACAG
>CAKTYE010000123.1 GCA_934631985.1 uncultured Clostridia bacterium
ACATATGTCTGAACACTGCAAAGGCCATTGCGCATACCCACTGCTCTATATAACTCAATATAATATGTAGGCATTCTGTCCATAAAAAACAAGCGCCGTGCTATCTCGGCGCTTGTGTGTCAGGACAGATGAACTGCATGTACTCCCTGACTGAAAAAAATCCTCATGCAGCCTGCATTATTTCACTGCATCCTTATCATAGTAGCTGATGAACGGTTCGCCATCGTCATGATAGGCATGCTTCTCGTTTTTGCCGCTGAATACGCGCACCAGCAGCGCAATCAGTCCGCCCAGCAGCGCAATGCCCAGCGCCAGCGAGATGATGCCTCCAACCACGCCAAAGGCCAGCGAAACAACGCCCCAAACGATATTCCAAACAACCGTGATCGCCGCCCAGACTAGCCGGAACGGCAGTGTGATCAGTTCCCACATGGTGTTTTCCCTCCTACGCTGATGATTGTAGCGCAGCGGTGGGCAAAAGCCAAGGAGAGGAAGATTAGAATCCGATGAGGAGTTTCTCATGGAAGGGGGAAGGAGCATGCTTCAACCTTTTTATTCCTCATGGAACGATTCGATCCCCCGCAGCAGCTCCAGCTCCCGTATATCCCGGGCAGTGGTGTACATCTTGCGGGTCAGCACAGCGCCGGAGCGATAGAACAGGCACAGGAAGGGGCAGTCGTCCGCAAACTGCTGCTGAATGTCATACAGCACCTGCTGGTAGCCCTCCTGCGTGGTCTGCTTGCGCAGGGAATTGCACAGCTCGGTCATGGTATCGCTGCGGTAGCGGCTGTAGTTGCCCGTATTGCCGCGAATGAGTATGAAGCCCGGGTCGGGGCATACATCCATGGCGTAGGAGACCAGTGCCAGGTCGTAGGAGCCTGCGTTCAGCCGCTCACTCATTTCTGTCAGGGTCACGGTGGTCACCTTGACCTCAATGCCTGCGGGGGCCAGCATGTCGGCGATCATGTTCGCGGTCTCCACGCGCACGTCGTTGTCCGGCTCCTCATAAACGTAGAAACTCAGGTGGAGGTTCTTCGTTTCGCCCTTGCTGTTGTTCTTGACGCGGACGGTGCCGCTGCTGGGCAGGAACCAGCCGTCCTCCTCCAGCAGCGCAATGGCCTTGTCCAGGTTCTGTTCAAAGGAGATACTGCTGTTGTACATCCAGGTGCCGTTCATCATGGGGGTGTCCGTGCGGCTGACCATGCCCATGTACACGCTGTTGGCCAGCTTGTCCACGTCGATCAGGTAGCGGATGGCCTTGCGCACGTTGCTGCTCAGCTCCCAGGATGAGTTGTTCATTTGCAGCGTTTCCAGCTGATTGGTGCGGTAGTCCAGCGCCAGCGAGGCCGTGCCGGACTTATACTGCGCCGCGGCGATGGAGCGGGTGAAAATGGTGTCCACCCGCGCGTATTCATAGCTTTCAATGACGTCCTTGTCGCTTTTGTGGCAGGTGACGGTGATCTCCTGCACCTTGGGCTGTGTCTGCCACCACAAGGGGTTGGCGGTGAGGTAGAGATAATCCCCGGGAGAGAAGGACTGAATGACATAAGGCCCTGTACCGGGGGGATTATCATCTGCCACACGGTCCGCGGGCAGCACCGGGAAGGTCATGGCGTACAAAAGGCCCCAGTAAGGCCGGGAAGTTTTGACCACTACGGTGTTACCCTTGGCGGAAATGGACTTGATGAAGTATTGCAGGTTGCGGTAATAGCCCTTATCGTCCACATACTGGTCGTTGGTGCGGTCCAGAATGTACTGGGCCGTGGCGGCAACGTCGTTGGCGGTCAGGGGCGTGCCGTCCGAAAAGGAGATGTTGTCCCGCAGGGTGAAGGTCCAGGTCTTGCCGCCGTTGGAGGCTTCCCAGCTTTCTGCCAGCCCCGGCTGAGGCAGATAATTGTCGTCGATGGTCACAAGGCTTTCATAGACCAGGCTGTAAATGCTCATCATGTCCCGTTCAATGGGGAACAGGGGCTGGATGGTCGTGGTCTTGGTGGACTGAATGCCCACGGAAAGACTGTCGCCCACGTTGGAGGCTTCAGCGCTGGGCAGGCAGCAGCACAGCAGCGCTGCGCACAGCGTCAGCGTCATCAGTCGTTTCCACCGGGGTGAAATAAAGCGCTTCATAAATTCCATCATCTCGTGTCACTCTCCCCGCGTAGGTCTTGGTCGGGCCGTCTGAAAGATTTTCCAGTTTGAGGGTCAGCCCATCCTCGGAAAGACTGGGATCGCTGAGCCAGGAGCGCACCTCGCCCTGACCCGCGTGATAGGCGCAGGCCATCAGCGTGGGGTCGCCGCGGAACAGATTGCCCAGATAGCTCAGATACCAGGTACCGAAGCGGATGTTCGTCTCCGCGTCGTACATCATGGCGAAGGAATAGTTTTCCAGTTTCAGTTTTCCGGCGATCCACTGCGCCGTGTCGGGCATCAGCTGCATCAGTCCCCGCGCGCCTACGCCGCTTTCTGCGTCCGTACGGAAGGAGCTTTCATTCAAAATAATGGAAGCCACAAACGCAGGGCGAAGGTTGTTCTGGGCGGCATATTCTTCGATCAGCGCCCGGATGTTATCCGGCAGAGGATGCGCATCCAACACCCGCTGATAGGCGGCTTCACGCTCCTGCTGACGCTGGGTCAGATAGGCCCGCATCAGGCATTCGCTGGCGAACAGTGCGCCGCACAGCAGAATGCATACGCACAGGGTAATGGTCAGCCAGGTGGGCATCCGCCGGGTATCCTTCGCGGCGCTGCGGGGTGGCTGCTTGCGCATCTGGGGCTTAGGGGGCCGTTCCATGGCCTCTGGCTGCTGCATGGAGGCCGGCATGGGCCGGGGGGCGCGCAGGGCCGCAGGCTTTGGCGGCGCAGCCTGCGGCACGGGGGCAGGCTGCGCGGAGGGCTGCACTCGGCTGCGCGGCGGCGCTTCGCTTACAGGCGCTTCCATAGGGGCTGCTTCGGGTAACTCTTTATATCGGTCAGCGCGCCGATGACGCACTGGGGTGGTCGGTTCCATAGGCGCTCCTTTGTGCATTCGCCGCAAGGCGGCGTTCCTCCGCCAGCAGGGCGGGAATCTGGCTTCTAGTGTACTGGATGGAGCCGCTGGTGTCAATCACCACATCGGCCCGGCGGGCCTTCTCCGCCGTGGGAAGCTGGCTTTGCAGACGCGCCTCGGCTTCCTCCCGGGTAAAGTTGTCCCGGACCATCAGGCGGCGCAGCTGCGTCTCCCGGGGCAGGGCTACGCACCATACCCGGTCGCAAAGCGCGTCCAGCCCTGCCTCATACAGCAGGGGCATGTCCAGCACGGCAAACTCCGCGTTTGCGGTACGGGCGCAGTCCAGCTCCTCCGCAATGCGCCTGCGCAGCAGGGGCTGCATCAGCCCGTCCAGCTGCGCGCGCTTTTCTGCGTCTCCAAAGATGACAGTGCCCAGCGCGCGGCGGTTCAGCGTACCGTCCGCATGAAAAACAGCATCGCCAAAGGCCTGACGAATGGCAGGCAGGGCCAGCCCGCCCGGTGCGGTCAGCTCCCGGGAAAGCACGTCCCCGTCGATGATGGTCACGCCCAGTCCGCGCAGGGTATCGGAAACATTGCTTTTGCCGCAGGCAATGCCGCCCGTCAGCCCGAGAGTCCGCATGAGGCAAGCCCTCCCTTTCGTAAAACGTAACGAATGTGTGCAGAGAATCCCTGCAACATGGGGTATTGTAGCGCAGTTCGCGGGGAACGTCAAATGGGGGAAGGGGGGAAGAAGGCAAGGCAACAGCATCAAATTTACAGGATGCAGAAAGGACGTAGATTGACAGGGACATAAAATAAATGATAGTATTAGATACCAAATTGGAAATTTCGAATAAAATAGAGATATGAGGTGGTTCAGATGACACAAAGAAATACAATAGGCATAAGAACAATAATCCTTTGTATGTTAAGCATGGTCTGCATACCTTTCCTACAGCATCCTGCTTTAGCAGAAAAGGAAGATTCAACAGGAAATTTAGGGCCGCAGCGAATCGTTGTATTCCCTTTATACGCGGAAGAAATCTTATATGGTTTGGTAGAACCCGAGCGCATTGTATATGT
>CAKTYE010000124.1 GCA_934631985.1 uncultured Clostridia bacterium
CCGCATACTGGGCAGGTACTGCATGGCCCTTGGACAGCACCACCCGGCTGCGCTCCGCGGCCTTCAGGTCCACATCCGTGGCGTAGATGGCAGTCAGCACATCAATGACAGACAGCGATCCGCCGGGATGTCCGGCATTGGCTGTATGAATCATATCCACAATGGTACGACGATTTCGATTTGCCTGCGCTTGCAGCGCCGAGGCTGAAATCATGAGAACTCCTCCTTTCAAATTGCACGGTTGCTATATGAAAAAAATTTTATCGCAACCACCTGCGTCCATTATAAATCGGAGACCGTTCAATGTCAATCCTGGGTGAAATGAAAATATTTTTTTACTAATCCCTTGACAAATGCCGAAACTGGCACTATGATTATGCTATGTTCTGGAAGCGGAAATAAAAGATTGACAAGAAATTACTTTTATGAAGTCCAGAACACGAAAGAAATTTCACCGTGAAGTAAGGGAGCATCGTCATGCAGGTAACGAAAAGGATCGTCGGGGTAGGCCATTGCTGCCAGGATTCCATCTGCATTGTTGAGCAGTATCCGCCGGAGGACGGCTCCACCCATATCCTTTCCATTGACGACAGCCAGGGCGGCGGCGCAGTTGCCACGGCGCTGGTTGCAGCGGCCCGGCTGGGCGCGGACACCGCGCTGATCGCCAACCTGGGCGACGATGCAACGGGCGACCGCATTCTGGCAGGCTTTGCCGAGGCGGGTGTGCATACCGAGACCGTGACCCGCATTCCCGGCGGGCGGAGCAGCAGCTCCATGGTCATGGTCAACCCGGAGAACGGCTCCCGCACCAAGTTTCCCTATCGGGATAACCTGCCCCCCATTGATTTCACCCAGGAAAAGCGCAGCCTGATCGAAAAGGCCGGGGCGCTCCACCTGGACGGCACCAATTACGCCAACGCCCTCGCGGCGGCGCAGATCGCCAAGGCGGCGGGTGTACCCGTTTCCCTGGACGCATGCTCCCGGCAGAAGGACAACGCCCTGAATCTTCGCCTGGCGGAGATGGCGGATATCCTCATCACCAACGCGGTGTATCCGCAGGCGGTGACGGGCTGCACCACCCGGGAGGAGGCCCTGCTGAAGCTGGCAAGCCTGGGTCACAAGCAGGTGGCGCTGACCACCCTGGGCAAGGACGGCGTGCTGGCAGTGGTCAACGGCAAGGTCGAACACATTCCTGCATTTACCGTGCAGGCGGTGGACACTACCGGCGCGGGCGATGTGTTCCACGGCGCATTCCTGACGGCATGGCTGGAAGGCAAGGAGCTGCACGCCTGCATTCGCTTTGCAGCGGCGGTCTCCGCCCTGAAGTGCCTGAAGCCCGGCGGACGCAGCGGCATCCCCACCCGGGCGGAGGCAGAGGCTTTCCTGGCCCAACATTCCTGAGCACCTGCCGCCGCGCGGGCTGCGCGACGGTTTGTAGCTAAATACATTCTACAAGGAGGAACCCCATCATGAAGAAACTCGTTTCCCTGATCCTTGCTCTGGCCATGGCGATGAGCTGCCTGGTCGTGAGCGCACTGGCTGACGAGCCCTCTGGCGACCTGGTGCTGTACACCACCGTCAGCGAGCTGCAGTACACCGCGCTGGTCGGCGCTTTCCAGGAAAAGTACCCCAACATCAACATCACCTTCACCAAGGCCGGCGCCGGCGAGTGCAAGAGCCGTATCGCTGCTGAGAAGGAAAATCCCCAGGCTGACCTGATGTTCGGCGGTCTGGTGTATGCCGACGCGCTGTCCATGGGCGACTGCTTTGAGGAGTATGTCAGCCCCAACGAGGCCGCGCTGCCCGATGACATGAAGAACACCACCGGCGTGCTGACCTACCACGATGCGCAGATCCCCTGCCTGTGGGTGAACGACGAACTGGAAAAGGAAGCCGGCGTGGAGATCAAGAGCTACGCTGATCTGCTGAACCCCGCGCTGAAGGGCCAGATCGTGTCCGCCGACCCCACCGAGTCCTCCTCCGCCTGGAACCAGCTGCAGTGCATCCTGACCGACTTCGGCGGCTGGGAGAGCGCGGAAGCCTGGGAGTACATCCAGAAGTTCCATGACAACGAGCCCGTCATCTCCGGCAGCTCCTCCGGCGTGTACAAGGGCGTGTACAATGGCGAATACACCGTGGGTCTGACCTACGAGCCCGCCTGCGTGCAGATGCTGTCCGAGGGCGCTGAGGGCGTTCACATCGTGTACCCCACCGAGGGCGTGACCTCCATCGCTTTCGGTTCCGCCATCATCAAGGGCGCGAAGAACCTGGACAACGCCAAGCTGTTCATCGACTTCCTGATCAGCGATGAGGGCCAGGCCATCTACAATGCCTGCGGCGCTCGTCAGGCCAACGCCAACCTGGTGCTGGAGAACCCCAACGAGTTCATCGTCGACCTGGCTTCCGTCAACTACCTGGTGGCTGACACCGAGGCGCTGGCGACCAACCAGACCGCGATCCAGGACCACTGGCGCGAGATCTTCAAGTAAGCCTTTTCTTCCCCTTTGCCGGGCGGCGGCTTGCCGCCGCCCGGCACCATCCTGCATGCCCACGGGGATTGCTTCGCGGGTATGCAAGATGGTGCCGCATTCCTGCCCCGGCTCCGCATGCCGGGGTGCAAAAGACAAAAACGCCATCGCACCCCCTGCGCAAGACCTTACTATTGGAACGGAGGACGGAACTCGTGAACGTTGAGATCAAGATCGACCATGCTGTGAAAAAGTATGGCAACAACACCGTAATTCCAGATCTGTCGCTGGACATTAAGCCCGGTTCTTTTTTCACCCTGCTGGGACCCTCCGGCTGTGGTAAGACCACCCTTTTGCGCATGATCGCCGGTTTCAACAGCATTGAGGGCGGCGATTTCTATTTCAACGACAAGCGCATCAACGACCTGGACCCCTCCAAGCGCAATATCGGCATGGTGTTCCAGAACTACGCCATTTTCCCGCACATGACCGTGCGCAAGAATGTGGAATTCGGCTTGCAGAACCGCAAGCTGCCCCGCGCGCAAATCACTGAGCAGGCCTCCAAGTATCTGAAGATGATGAAGATCGAGGAGTATGCCGAGCGCAAGCCCGAGAACCTGTCCGGCGGTCAGCAGCAGCGCGTGGCGCTGGCCCGCGCCCTGTGCATCGAGCCTGAGGTGCTGCTGATGGACGAGCCGCTGTCCAACCTGGACGCGAAGCTGCGCGTGGAAATGCGTACCGTCATCAAAGAGATCCAGAACACCGTCGGCATTACCACGGTGTACGTCACCCATGACCAGGAAGAGGCCATGGCGGTCTCTGACCAGATCGCCGTCATGAACCATGGCGTGATCCAGCAGATCGGCACCCCCAAGCTGCTGTACCAGCGGCCCAGCAACCTGTTCGTCGCCACCTTTATCGGGCAGACCAACGCGCTGGAGCGCTACATTGCGGTACACAACAACGAAAAGTGCATCGACTTCGGCGGTCTGCGGCTGCCCATGTCCAACTTAGTGGATTCCGTGCGGGATAAGCAGAAGGTGCGCGTCTCCGTGCGTCCCGAGGAGTTCGTCATTGTCGGCGCGGATCAGCCCGGCATCGACGCAACGGTGGAATACAGCACGTTCCTGGGCCTGAACACCCACTATGTCATCCGTCTCAAGAGCGGCGAGCGCGTGGAGATCATTCAGGAATCCCAGATCGACGACATTATTGAGAACGGTACGAAGATTCGCCTGGGTGTGAAGGCCGAGAAGATCAACGTCTTCAACGAAGACGGCACGAAGTCCCTGATCGTCTGAGGATGAGGAGTGTAACGGCATGAAAAAGAAAAAGTGGGACATGTGGCTCGTTGCCAGTCTCATCATGATGGGCCTGTATCTGCTGTTCATGATGTATCCG
>CAKTYE010000125.1 GCA_934631985.1 uncultured Clostridia bacterium
ATCTTGATGCTGTGCATTCTACGAAGGAGGTGGGCGTCCATGTCCTTGCAGGATACCGTAACCAAGCAGTATGTATCCGACCCGAAGGTCTTTGCGGATGCTTTTAATTACCTGATTTACGATGGTGAACAGGTGATTCGCCCTGAACAGTTGACCGATCTGGATGCCACCCAGTTTGCAATCCCGTATCGTGAAGATGAGGACGGTAAGCCTGAATCGGTACAGAAATATCGTGACGTGCTGAAAACGTTAGCAATCAAAACGGATGAGCATTGCACTTATCTGGTGCTGGGTATTGAGAATCAGTCCAATGTGCATTATGCGATGCCTGTGCGTAATATGCTGTATGATGCCATGCAGTATGAAAAGCAGGTACGTCAGTTTGCAGCAGCGCATCGTAAGAAGCATGACGCTCCAACATCTGATGAGTATCTTTCCGGCATGAATCGGGATGATAGGATCACGCCTGTGATCACGCTGGTCATCAACTTCGGCAGTAAAAGGTGGGATGGTCCACTAAGTCTGTGTGAAATGATGCCGGAAACTCCTGCAAAGGTAAAAGCCTTTGTGCAGGACTACAAAGTGTTCCTGATCGACCCCATGGCAATGACGGATAATGACTTGCAGCACCTGAACAGTACGCTGCGAGAAGTGCTTTCCTACATTAAATATCAGCACGACCAGGAACAGATGCAGCGGTTGCTGCAAGAGGATCACCGATTTTCAGAACTGGAGCGAAATGCAGCCTTAGTCATTCAAGCGACGACCAGGACGGAATTGAACATCAAACCCGACGCGGAGGTGGTAGACGTGTGTGAAGCTATTCGTCAGATGATGGAAAGCAGCAAGCAACAGGGTATGCAACAGGGTATGCAGCGTGGTATGCAGCAGGGGATACAGCAAGGCATGCAGCAGGGCATGCAGCAGGGCATGCAGAAAGGCATGCAGCGTGGCAGCCGAGAAATGCAGCTTCAAATTGCACGAGACATGCTGAACGCAAATATGCCCATGCAGCAGGTAGTGGCGCTGACAAGACTTACGTTGACTGAGGTGCAACAGCTGCGAGAAGCTCAAAAATAATTTTCAAGACAACTTATAGTAGAAGAATCCTTGCTGGAACGCAACATGGACTTAGCCATTCGAACAACGATCCGGACGGAACTGAACATTAAACCCGATGCGGAGGTGGTAGACATGTGTGAAGCTATTCGTCAGATGATGGAAAGCAGCAAGCAGCAGGGTATTCGACAAGGAATGCAACAGGGCATCCAGCAGGGCATACAGCAAGGCATACAACAGGGAATACAGCAAGGAATGCAGCAAGGCATACAACAGGGTATGCAGCAAGGTATACAACGTGGCAGCCGCGAGATGCAGCTTCAAATTGCCCGAAACATGCTGAACGCAAATATGCCCATGCAACAGGTGGCGGTACTGACAAGGCTCACGCTGCTGGAAGTGCAGCATCTGCAAAAAGCCCGGAACTGACTTCATAAAATTACCATACACCCAAGCAGCGTCCTTCATTTTGAGGGACGCTTTTTCATATGCCAAACATACTTTTGTCGCATAAGGTTTCGGAAAATCAGCGCATACTAGCTGTATACAAACGAGAAAAATCAAACGCCATAAAGAGAGGTGCTATCCTTTGAACGCTTCCGCTTATCTTTTTTGGTATGACTACTATCTTCAAGCCTTGGTTGATCGAAAACTTCTCACCGTAGATGAATCCCAGAAGATTCTCGCCCAGCGGAAAATTCCGGGAAGTGATGGCCGCATCCTTGCGCTAACAACCAGTTAGCCCTACAATCAAGGCGAATAAACACTGGAGGGATTCCAATGGATTTGTATTCGCTTCGTGAGCAGCTGAAAAGCCGCTCCATTTACGATTTGCCGCTGCGTGTCACATTCTATGCCCGTGTATCAACGGACAAGAATGAGCAGGCAACCTCTATCCGCAATCAGGATGATTACTTCGTTCACATGATCCACAATGTTCCAAACTGGCGCTACTATCCAGGCTTTGTAGACGAAGGAATCTCTGGCACGAGCGTCAACGGACGTGTTCAATTTCTCCGCATGATCGAGGAAGCTAAGGCGCATAAATTCGATTTGATCTTGACCAAAGAAGTTTCCCGTTTTGCCCGGAATACGCTGGACTCGCTGACCTATACACGGGAGCTGCTGCGCGAGGGAATCGGCGTGTATTTCGTCAGCGATAACATTAATACGCTTGACCCGGACAGCGAGCTGCGGCTGATTATCATGTCCGGTATCGCACAAGACGAATCCCGGAAAATCTCTTCCCGCGTAAAGTTCGGTGCGAAGCAAGCCATTAAGAACGGGCGCATCTACGGCAGCAACCGTATTTACGGTTATGACTATGTGGACAAGGGGTTGGTCATCAACGAAGTGCAGGCTGCCTTTGTGCGCGACCTGTATGAGCGCTTTGCGACGGGCAGCTACAGCCTGAATCAGCTTGAGAAATACTACTACGCGCAGGGTTTGCGGGGCATTGATGGCGGAAAAATCAATCACGCAACCATGGCGCAGGTCATTCGCAATCCCAAATACAAGGGCTGGTTCTGCGGCGGGAAAACAACGATCAGCGATCCTTTTGAAAAGCGCGCTATACGACTGCCGCAGGAAAATTGGGTTATGCACAAGGACGCGCAAGTCCCAGCAATTGTGTCTGAGGAGCTTTGGGAAAAAGCCAATGCGGTTCTGCTCAAGCGAAGTGAAGATGTTAAGCGCCATCGTGGACAGTACACCCATGCCAATCTGCTTTCCTGTAAGATGTATTGCACCCATTGCGGGACCGTCTATCACCGTGTCAGCTCCACGAGCTTTGGTAAAAAGAGTGTCCCGAACAGTTCATGGGTCTGCGCACATAAAAAGCGTCACGGAACGCATACCTGCCCTTCCCGCTACATTTGGGAATCCGAAATCAAGCAGGCGCTCTTTCAAGTGTTCCAAACCTTCTCCGCAGAAGCCGATCAGGCCATGACCGATCTGCTGGAGCAGCTGCGCAATCTATCGCCCAAGGAAAAGCTGCAAGACATCATTCAGGCAAAGCAGAAGGAGCTGGAAAAGCTCAAGCAGCGGCGTACCAAGCTCCTTGCATATAACGCGGATGGGCAGATCACCGATGAGGATTTCATCGCTTTCAATGCAGAGCTTCGTCCGCAAATTGCTCAATTAGAGGAAAGTATTGCAGGACTTACCGAACAGAAGAGCGAATCTAACCAAATGGATCAGCGTGTGAATGCCATTCGCAGGGTGCTTGCGCTGGTGCGCACGGTCCCCTCCCCGGAGGCCATCACCCCGCACCTGATTGATGAAGTGATTGAGCGCATTGACGTAACGCCCATGGGAGCGGATGGCACAGAAATTTGTCTGGACATTCGCCTGACTTGCGGCGATTCCGCGCGTGGTGTATTGCCCGGAAATGGCCATAAATCGAGGTTTTCTGACTGTGCTGCTGGTGGCACTAGGAACCCACTGTTACCAGCAGCACAGTACCTTACGCTGATGACGGCAGACTCCATCAGCTTTACGCGCACGCGAGAAAACATGCGCTCGGAGCAGCTGGAAATCCGCTACAACATTAACCTGACGGTAGCGGTTTAAGCCCGCATCATTACAATACGAAGGGAGAAGAAGCATATGTCCGCAACTATTCTCGCCATCGCCAACCAGAAAGGCGGCGTTGGCAAAACAACTACTACGGCTAACCTTGGCATCGGCCTTGCACGCACAGGCAAGCGCGT
>CAKTYE010000126.1 GCA_934631985.1 uncultured Clostridia bacterium
CCTCCAGAACATAGCATAATCATAGTGCCAGTTTCGGCGTTTGTCAAGGGATTAGTAAAAAAATATTTTCATTTCGCCCAGGATTGACATTACACGCCTTCAGATTTATAATGAGTGCAGGTGGTTGCGATAAAATTTTTTTCATATAGCAACCGGGCAACTTGGAAGGAGGAGTTTCCATGATTTCAGCCTCGGCGCTGCAAGCGCAGGCAAATCGAAATCGTCGTACCATTGTGGATATGATCCATACAGCCAATGCCGGACATCCCGGCGGGTCGCTGTCTGTCATCGATGTGCTGACCGCCATCTACGCCACGGATGTAGATCTGAAGGCCGCAGAGCGCAGCCGGGTGGTGCTGTCCAAGGGCCATGCGGTGCCTGCCCAGTATGCGGTGCTGCACAGCTACGGTGTGCTGTCGGATGAGGAAATGAAGACCCTGCGCCAGATGGATTCCCGTCTTCAGGGCCATCCCTGCTCCCATCGTTTGCCTGAGGTGGACGCGACCACGGGCCTGCTGGGTCAGGGCCTGTCGCTGGGCATCGGCATGGCGATCGCCAAGCAGGGCAAGGGTGATGACCACAACGTGTACGTGGTGTGCGGCGACGGCGAAATGAACGAGGGTCAGATCTGGGAAGCGGCTGCGCAGGCGGCGCATTACAAGCTGAACCATCTGATCTGCGTGGTGGACCAGAACGGGCTGTCCTCCTCCGGCGCAACGAAGGAGGTCATGGACAACCGCGACCTGCAAAAGAAGTTTGAGGCCTTTGGCTGGCAGGCAGAGACCATCGACGGTCATGATATGCAGCAGATCCTCGACGCGCTGGAGCGTGCGCGGAGCTGGCAGGCAGGCCCCTACTGCATCGTTGCCAAGACGGTGAAGGGCAAGGGTGTTTCCTATATGGAGAACAACGTGGCGTATCATTCCTCCGGCATCAGCGGCGAACTTTATGAGCGGGCTGTGCTTGACTTGCAAAAGGAGGAATGCTAACATGAAATATGAGACGATTTCTCTGCGGGACTATGTGGGCAAGACGCTGAACGCGCTTTATGATCCCCGGATGTACGTCCTGGACGGCGATTTGTCCTCCGCAACCCGCAGCGCACAGTTTCAGCAGGAACACCCCGACCATTTTATTGAGTGCGGTATTTCCGAGACCAGCGGCGTGTCCATCGCCACGGGTCTTGCCATGGAGGGCATGATTCCCTTCTATGTCAACTTCGCCCTGTTTTGCACGGGCAGCGCGTGGACGCAGGTGCGCATGGCCTGCTATGCGGATGCGAACCTGAAGCTGCTGTCCACCCACCCCGGCATGGACAACGGCCCCGACGGCGCAAGCCACCACGGCAATGAGGACATCGCCCTGATGCGGACGCTGCCCGGCATGCGCATTCTGGTGCCGCAGTCGCCCGAGGAGCTGAAGGCCGCCGTTGCGGACGCTATGGCGACCCACGGCCCCTGCTACATCCGCGTGAGCCGCGATGTGGTGCCGGTGCTGCCAGACGCACCCGCCTGCGAGCATTTCGGCGGCGCAAGGTGCATCCGCAATGAGGGCGACGATTTCGCCATTGTGTACGAAGGCACGGCGATGATGGCGGCAGTGTCCGCCTTCGATCTGCTGCACGACCGCGGCGCGAAGGGCCGCCTGGTGCAGGTGCAGACGGTGAAGCCCTTCCCGGCGGAGGAAGTGCTGGCCCTGACCCAGGGCGTAAAGCGCATTGTGACGGTGGAGAACCACACGGTCATCGGCGGCCTGGGCGGCGCAATGGCGGAGACCCTGGCGGGCCTGAGCAGCCATCCCGTGCTGGTGCGCACCGGCGTGCCGGATGTGTTCACCCAGTCCGGCCCCACCGCGAAGGTGAAGGCGCGCTACGGCCTGGATCCCGAAAAGATCGCAGAGGCAGCGATGGGCTGAGCCATGAGACAGCCTGCGCCTGCTGAGGAGCCGCCGGTCGGGGAAGTCCCAACAAAGTGAAAGCAAGATGCACTGCGCAAGCGCAGGAAAGGAACGACCATGTACCACGCAGAGGAATCCCGCTCAGCCGTAAGGATCGGCGCGGCTGAACAGCGTGTAGCCGATTATATGGACGCCAAGGGACGGGACGTGCTGTCCATGTCCGTGGCGGATATTGCCTCCTCCTGTGGCGTATCGGAGGCCACAGTAGTTCGGCACTGCCGCCGGGCAGGACATACGGGCCTGAAGGAATACAAAATTGCCCTGGCAAACCACGGCGGACACGCCAAGGTATCCCCCATTACCGGGGACGAGAGCGTTTCCGAGCTGAAGCGAAAGATATTTTCCGGCTGTGTGGAAACGCTGCATACCTCCTGCGAGCTGCTTTCCGACAGGATGCTCAGCGCGGCGCTGGATGTGCTGGCCCATGCGGACAACATTGACGTCTATGCGCTGGGCGGGTCGATCTCCATTGCATCCTACCTGCGGCACCAGTTCATCAAGCTGGGCATTCGCACCAACGTTTATTCGGACAGCTACACCATGCGCATGTCCCAGTCCCAGCTGAAAAGCGGCGATGTAGTGTTGGCAATCTCCTGCTCCGGCAAAACAACGGAGGTTGTGGAGGCCATGCGGACGGCAAAAACGCTGGGCGCACATACGATATGCATCACTACAGGCGCAGATTCCCCGCTGGCACTGCTGGCGGACATTGCGCTGATGACCGCTAATGAGCGCTTCATCACGGTGGAGGACAGCATCTACGGACGCATGTCGAACCTTATCACGGTGGACATTCTGTTTGCCGGCTTGGCGATCCGCAAGAAGAACCAAATGGAAGCGGACGAAAAGTAAAAGAACAAAAAGGCACCGTCTCTGTGCAGCGGAAAAGGAGCTGCACGGGGACGGTGCTGTATTTTGGCGGCATATAGCTGATGGAAGGGCTTACTGTTGAGGGCAGGAGTAAGCAGCGTAGGCTTTACTTATACTGAAGACTGTATCATGCAGCAGGAATATACTTTAGATACTTTCCGTACCAGCGCGAGACTTTTACCTTGTCTCCTTCCGCAGAAGGAGGGGGACCGCCCACCGGAAGGTGGGTGGTGGAAGATATACTCACTCGCTGGGGGAGCTTATAGCTTCATAGAATTACGGCTGCATTCCCTAGGCAAGGCGGAACACACCCGCGATGAAATCTGCTGCTAGAGAGCATTTCGTCCGTCTGCGGACGGACGACCTACTTTGCACTCGGGCAAAGTAGGCAAAGCCGCCCGGGGGCCAGCCAAAATTTCCATGCGGCTAAGGCTGGCCCCCGGACCCCATAGTTGCCCCCAGCCATCGCCTGGATCGGAGCCTTCCCGGGGGGACACGACCCGAACTGCCTTCGGTTCCGCTCCATGGCATTCCGTCGGCTGACCGTATACAGCCGCCGGAATGCCTTGTCGCTTAGGACTAGTGTGTGCAGCAAAAAACAGGAAGCACACGAGCAGGGAGAAAGGAGCTTACAATATAAAAAAGCTATTTTAGCATAAAGAAAAACCCTCAAAGCCAACAGCTTCAAGGGTTTCCTCGTTGTGGAGCATAGCGGATTCGAACCGCTGACCCCAACACTGCCAGTGTTGTGCGCTACCAGCTGCGCTAATGCCCCGCGAACAAGACATAT
>CAKTYE010000127.1 GCA_934631985.1 uncultured Clostridia bacterium
TACCGCCGATGTCAGGGGTGTTCAGGCTGTTCAGCGCAGTGACGATAGCTTCAGAGGTCACCGTCGCACCGCTCAGCGCATCCACATCCTTGCCCAGCTCCAGCGGAATGCTCTTGCCGATGAACTGATTCAGGAAATCCTTGTCCTCGGCGCAGCGCTGACCGAAGCCGGGGGTCTGCGTGTCGGCATTCACTTCCAGTGCCGTGATGGTGCCGTTGTCAATGGTCGCCTTGACGGTGATCTCGCCGCCGCCGAAGCCCTCGGCCGTCGCGGTGTATTCCTCGCCCTTGGGGGCTTCCGCCACACCGATCTCGCCAGAGGTGATCTTGCCGTTCTCCGCAGTCAGGGTCACGGTCGCAGAGCCGGTATAGCCCTCATTCACCGCTACGGACGCGGTGCCGTCATTCTTCACGGAAACCGTGGTGCTGTCATTCTGCGCAACCACTGTACCCGCATCCTCAGCGGACGCAGCACCCGCCTTGGCAAAGGCTTCGTTTGCCGCATCCACAACCGCCGTGGAGGTGATGGTCGCGCCGCTTACCGCGTCGATGCCGTCACCCAGCGTCAGGGGCGCGGACTTGCCCACAAACTGGCTGGTAAAGTCGTCTTCCATGGTTCGCTGGCCCAAGCCCGCAGTCTCACCGCTGGCGTCCACCGAGAAGGTGGCGATCGCGCCGTTCTCCACGGTCAGGCTTACGGTCACTTCGCTCTGGAAGCCCTGCTTGCTGGCCTCCAGCACCTCCGCACCCGCAGAGGCAGGCGCAGCGATGGCTTCATTGATGGCGTCCACCGCCGCCTGAGAGGAGATGGTCGCGCCGCTCACCGCGTCGATGCCATCGCCCAGGGTGAAGGGACCGGACTTGCCCACGAACTGGCTGGTGAAGGCATCCTCCATGGTGTTCTGGCCCAGGCCCGCGGTCTCGCCGCTGGCGTCAATGGACAGCTGCGCAATCGCGCCCGCTTCGTCCATGGTCAGCTCCACGTTGATGTCGCTGGCGAAGCCCTTGGCGCTGGCCTTATGCACATCACCGGACAGGGGCTTGCTCTCGGTCTTGGCGGGAGCTTCCGCCTTTGCGCCGAAGGTCACCAGCGGATCGGCCGCAGGCTCCTTGCCCAGGGCCACCTCGTCCACGCAGCGCAGCGCCTCGTTGGTGGCGTTCAGCACGGCGGTAGAGGTCACCGTCGCACCGGTCAGCGCATCAAAGGAGCCACCGTTCACCGCATCCAGGCCGACAAACTGCGCCTGGAAGGATTCTTCCTTGGCCCGTGCGCCGAAGCCAGGGGTCTCAGCAAAGTTGGTATCGCCGATGGCGCAGCCGGTCACCAGACCGTCAGTGCCCACGCCCAGGTTCACCGCAACGGCGGCGTTGTAGCCGTTCTTGCTGGCGGTCACGCAGTAGCCCACCACGTTGCCGTCCGCATCCTTGGCGGCATAGAGCGCAGACACGTTCGCGTAGCTGGCGGGGATGGTCAGCTGCTCATAGCTGTCCGCCGGCATGACCGCATTGAACGCTTCGCGCAGAGCCGCATCGGCGCGTTCCTGGATCGGGCCCTTGGTGACCATGTTGGTCAGGGCCAGGGCCACCGCCGCGATCAGCGCGATGATCCCCAGGATGACGAACGCCGGCAGCTGCTTCTTCGCCTTCGGCGTTCCCTGTTGGTTATTAGTCGTATTGTTTTCCATTGTACAGGTCCCTCCATCACGGGGCGGTGCCCCTATGCTTGATAATGGGTTCATGTATGAAAAGCCGGACCGCCTGGCGGGGCAGGCCGGTTCTTCGCAAAAGAAAGCATGCACATCAGCGCGTCAATTGCAGGCTGTACTTTTCCGCAAAGCCTGCGGTGCAGGTCACCTGATCCTCCTGATCGATGAGCATCGCGTCGATGCCATGCTCCTCGCAGAAGGCCAGCGCCTTCTCCTTGCCCATGACAATGAGCGCCGTTGCCACCGCGTCTGCATCCATGGAGCTTTGCCCCACAATGGTGGCGCTGGTCAGATCCGTCTCGGCAGGCAATCCCGTCTTGGGATCCAGAATATGATGATAGAACACGCCGTCCTTTTCAAAGCAGCGCTCGTACACGCCGCTGGTGACCACCGTGCTTTGCCCCATGGACAGGATTGCCAGCGAATTGGCTGTGTCCTTGGGGTCACGCACACCCACCCGGAACGGAGTGCCATCCGGCTTATGTCCCACCACATACACGTTGCCGCCAAAGTTCAGCAGCGCACCGGTGCTGCGGCTTTCGCACATCTCCGCCAGCTTATCCGCGATGTAGCCCTTGGCGATGCCGCCCAGGTCGATCATCATCCCGGCAGGCAGCGTCACCGTGTTGCCCTCCACGGACAGCTGACTGTCATCTACCAGCGGAAGCGCCGCAAACCGTTCACTTTCGGAAGGAACGCGCTCCGTGCCGCCGGAGAAGTCCCACAGCGTGGTCAGCGGCGCGATGGTCACACAAAAAGCGTGGTCGGTCATGCTGCTGATTTCCAGCGCACGGCGAAGGATGTCCGCCGTTTCATCGTCCACGGTCACGGGCTTTCCCTCCGCCGCGTTGATGCGCCCCACATCGCTGTCCGCAATGGTGCGGCTCAGCAGGTTTTCATACCGAACGCAGGCGTTTTGCAAGTCCGCCATGAGGTTATCATCCGCGCCATACAGCGCGAAGGTCACCACCGTGTCAAAATAGAAGCCTGTGCCGGTCGTTCGCACACTGGGGTCCGAGGTCGCTTGTGCGTTCGTTCCGCCCGCCGCACAGCCTGTCACCAGCAGCACAGCAAGCACCAGCATACACAGCAATCGTTTTTTCAAGTTTTCCGTCCAACCTCCCTTACTGCGCCGCAGGAATCAGCTCCACGCTGACCCGGTTAGGCAGGCAGATAATAAAGGCTTGATTAGGCCGCGTCTCCCAGTTGTCGAGGGTCACCTCGCCCATGTGGACGCATAGCTGGTTGTCGCAGCTGGAGAAGCCCATATAGGCCCCCTCGGAGGTGACAACGATCTCATTGCGGCTGCCGTCCTCCTGCTCCACCACCACGGTTTGCGGCTGAGACAGCGGTATGCGCCGCCATTCCTGCCCATCCACCGTAATGAGGATCTCATTTTCACCCGACTGCGACGTGCTTTTCGGCATCAGCAGCATCACCAGCATCGCCGCCAGGATCAGAAAAACAACGCCGCCAAGAATAAGCAGGTTTCTTTTCTTCTCCAAGCCTCAAGCCTCCCTTTTCAAGCCTTTCAAGCGCTTTGAACAGGGCAAAGCGCCTTAAAAGTCCAGTTTTTATTATACCACGCCGCGAAAAACACTGTCAATGGAAAGGGTGGGAAGCAAAAAAATTATATCTTTCCGTATCTCTTGACAAAAATGCAACAAACACACTTCTCCCATAGTTTTTCTGTTTTCCCCTCAATATTTTGCCATTTTATCGCAAACAAAGCCATCATCTTTACGATAGCCATGCAAATTCAACACACCCATCTTCTCGCCACAGGACAAAAGTCGCTCCAACACCCCAAGCGCCCTCCTCGCCTTCCTCCGCAGAGGAAGGGGGACCGCCCGCCAAAGGCGGATGGTGGA
>CAKTYE010000128.1 GCA_934631985.1 uncultured Clostridia bacterium
ATGACCAGGGTCAAGAGCAGGGACAGGATTCGCTTGGCCTTCATGTGGAGTACCTCCTTTTATTTCTTCCGTCCGTTTCCGGGACGGTAAGATGCTTGCTTATTATGAGGGAAACCCTCATCCGACTGCGCTTCGCGCAGCCACCTTCCCCAGCGGGGAAGGCTTTTTACTTACAGGCCGTTGCGCGGAATGCGGAACGGGTTGAAGCAGAACATGTTGTCAAAGAACGTCAGCTCCGGCTGCTGCACGGTGAAGGAAATATGCTTGGAAGCGATGTACGCATTCGCCTCGTCCACAAAGTCCTTCAGCTGCTGCTCCTCCTCGGGCGTGGGATCCTTGGTGTAGTAGCAGATGCTGATGTGGAAGAAGTAGCTGTCGTGGTTGGGGAAGTGCAGGCCCATTGCCGCGCCCACCTCATCGCGATAGCGCTTCAGCTCCGCCGCGTCCGCTTCCGTTTCCGGCTCCAGCCGGATCAGGATGCCGCTTTTGCCCGCCATGTGCGACATGCGCATGTGAACCTCGCCCAGGGGCTTGATGGTCTTGAACTTCTCCTCAAAGAAGTCGTCCACCTCGCTGAGCTTGCAGTCGATGGGCAGTAGGCTCGTCCACAGCTCGGGCTTGCGCCACTGATGGCACACGCCCTCGATGACGGTCATATGAATGCTGTCGTCAGGCAGCATGGTCACGCAACGGGCCGCAGGCTTGTCCGCCAGCATTTGGCGAATCTTCTTGAATTCCTCAAAGACCGGGGCGTTGTGGTCGATCTTGCTGATAATGGTGTTGCCGGGGAAGAACCGCACCGAACCGTCGGCATTGAACTTGGTGCCGATATTGTAGGCGCTGATGCTCATGGGGTTTTCCATCCTTTCTTAGACCCTGCCGGTCTTTTCATAGAAATGGCGCATTTGCAGCACCCAGTCGGTCTGAATAATGTCGAAGCCATGATCCTTCAGCCAGCCCCAGCCGCCCTCGGGATCGCCCTGGATGGAGCGGTCGTCGCTGTGTCCGCCCGCCAGCACCCGCTTGTAGCTGAACACAATGGCGTTGCCCCAGACCACCAGGCCCAAATCATGCATGCGCTTGATGTAGCTTTCCTGCGCAATGGGGGCCGTGTCGCTCTTGAACACCGCCTCCACGCCGATGTAGCGCATGTTGCGCTTCAGCGCCTGCTCGGTGCAGTTGTCTTCTTCCTGTAAGATGGCGATATAATTCAGGTCGGGCGCGATCTGCTCCACCTGATCCAGCTGCTCCTTGGAGCGCTCGTCTCCGCTGACATCCGTCTTGACCACGATCTGCTCCTGCATGCCGTGGCGGCGGATGGCCTCGGTGATGGGCTGCATATACAGGGCGAACTTATCCACGTTGATGTAGCAGCGGCCCTTCAAATGCTCCAGCACATCGTCGAAGGTATACACCGGATGCTCCGTGATGCCCAGATCGCAGTTCAGATAGCGCAGCACACGAATCTCCGCATCGGTCAGATCGGTCAGCGGACGGCACAGCCCCAGGTGCGCCAGCTCGCAGCCGCCATGGAACACATACAGTGTGCCATCCAGGCTGCGGCTCACATCCAGCTCGATCATATCCGCGCCGTCTGCCAGCGCCGCATCAAACGCTGCAATGGTGTTGCAGGGAATGTTGCCGCCGGAAATGCCGCGATGGGCCACCAGCAGCGTCTTTTGACGCGCATCGCGCACCAGATCAAAGCTCTTTTGCGTCATTTTTCCTCGTCCCTATCCTTTGCGTAAATTGGTACGTTTCAATTCCTTTCTGAGTTTATCACGCCCGGCGGTGCTTGTCAATAGATATTTATAATTTGGGAAAAATTTTTCCGAAACAGTTCAAATCGGTTTTGATTTTCTGCTCCTTTCCAGATACTTCCTAATTTTACATGCCATAGGAAGGATACCACCCTTTGGTAAAAGGCTCGTGTAACGCCTATAAACTCCCCTTCAAATTTTGGAGCGTTCCATTTCTTTTCGCAGGATTTGTCGAAAAGCGTCGTGGCTTGGAATTGGTCAAAAATTGTTGACGCACCGCGGCTTTCCTCGTATAATGAATTTATTGGGTTCTTTGGGAGGAAATGACACATGGCAACGATCAAAGATATAGCGCGTCTGGCCGGGGTATCCCACGGTACCGTTTCCAATGTCATCAACGGCAACGGCAACGTCAGCAGTGCGAAAATTCTCGCGGTACAAAAGGCGGCGCAGGAGCTTGGCTATGCCATGAACGCCCGCGCGAAATCTCTGCGGGAGGGCCGCAGCACGACCCTGGCGGTGGTGCTGCCCAACATCATCGACCCGCCCTACGCCGAGTTTTACACCAGCTTTCAGCACAGCGCCAAAAAGAGCGGCTTCAAGACCTCGCTCTATCTTTCGGACAACAGCTTCGAAAAGGAAAAGGAGCTGATCGCCCGCATTCGTTCCTCCACGCCCTACGGCATTGCCGCCGTCACCACCTACAACGGCGATGAGGACGTATACGCCGCCGCCGGCTTCGGCCCGGACGAGGTGCTGTACATCAGCCATTGCCCCACCCCCCAGTGCAGCTACATCGGCTTTGATTATGTGGCCTGCGGTCATGCGCTGGGCCGGGAGGCCTGCAAATATAGCTGTGTTGCGCTGGTGACGGACGACGCCCGGCTGACCGCGCAGCGGGACTGTATCAACGGCTTTCTGGCGGAGACGGAGGGCCGCTGCCGGGTGCAGCATTATCAAAAGACCGGCACCGAGCGTTCCGCCGCCATCGCCATGGATATTTTCAGCGCCTATCCCCCGCCCGAGGCGGTGTTCGTCACCAGCTACGGCGTGGCGCAGACCGTTCGAGGCGTGATGAAAAGCTTTTTCAACGCGCCGAACACAAAAATTTACTCCATCACGCCCCTGTGTACCCTGCCGGAGGAAGACTTCATTAAATATGAGCTGAACTTCCGTCAGCTGGGCAACGAGGCCGCACAGCTGCTATTGGAAATGGCAGGCCAGGACCTGCACGCCCAGCGGCGCACCCTGCCCAACGACGGCTTCCGCACCTGGCTGCCGCGCATCAGCGTCACGCAGCAAGACTGCAAGCGCCTGACCATCATGACGTTGGACAGCCCCACCGCTCACACCATGCAGAACATGTCCCGGCTGTATACCAAGGTCACCGGCACCGAGGTGCAGGTCAACATATTCTCCTATGACAGCGTGCATGAGCTGCTCAGCAGCCTGAACGCCGCCAACGCCTTTGACATCATCCGCCTGGACGCGACGTGGCAGAACTGGTTCGCCGCCAAAATTTTTGAGCCGCTGGATCAGATCGACCCCGGCGTTTGGGATCAGGTGGGGACGTTTGTGAATGGCATTTCCTCCTGCTACGGCGAAATGTCCGGGCATTTGTACGCTTTCCCGGAAACGCCCAGCTCCCAAATGCTGTTTTATCGGCAGGACCTGTTTTCCAGCAGCGTCATGCAACGCCTGTATAAGGAAACCTATCGTGCCGAGCTGCGCCCCCCGGAGACCTTTGAGGAATACAACCGCATTGCCAGCTTCTTCACCCGCAGGCTCAATCCATCCTCCCCCGTCAA
>CAKTYE010000129.1 GCA_934631985.1 uncultured Clostridia bacterium
CTCCTGAATAGTACCATGAGTGTTTTCTTTTATGGTCAACATATTTGGAATAACGATTCCATTATCATGATGGAGCTTGTAAATTTCCGCACTATAATTTGTTAGCCATACTACTGCCTGAGCTTGTGAAAAGGTTTCTCTTCTATAGCCAAGCCTATTATACAGATCAAAGTGATAGGGAGCGAAATAATTTTCATGATTCCAAGCAATTACTTTTACGCCAATCGCCCTTGCCCGATTGTATAATTCAAGTAATATTTCAAGACAATTATAGCTTCCAACAAATACATCAATTTGTGCAAGTGATAATATATCAACAATCTCGTCAATGTTCATATTTGTAGTCACTTCATGCACATTTTCATCTAGAGCATACCCAGTTCCATTGTATTTCACGGTGTCAATGAGCCATACATCCAGTTCTGACGAAAGAACCCCTGCCGTATGTAGCACGATACGATTTAGCCCACCAAGCGCATTAACATCTCCAAGAAAAAATGCAACTCGTACTCTTGATTTATCCTTTACAATCATATCCTTTTTAACAAAGAAACTCATCTCTGCATTGATTTTTGTATACTCGTTTCGAAAGAAAGCATCCGTTGGCAAATCCGACCTACTTAATTCTTGAATTGCTCGACTACGGAGGTATGCATTTAATCCCGGGTAACCACAATGCGTTGTAAAAAACTCATATAAGTCCGTGAAGAAAGCATAAGGCGAACCATTGAGAGAAACCATTTCCTCATTTGTCATTTTGGAAATGCAATTTCTCCACATTTTCTCACATTCATGAATATGAATATCATACAAGGCTCTGCTCCCTTGGTCTGGATGAGAGCGGCTCAGTACCTGATAGCCAGGCATGCAGTAAGGCTTTTGACCACGGAATATGCGAAACCACAGTTCATAGTCCTGCGTAGTGGGTAAGTTTGGGTTGAAAAGGCCAGCTCGTTCAAAATGAGATTTATGAACCAAAAGTGTACAGCCGTTTAATGCCAAATGGAATACAGGGAACAGCGAATTTTCCAAGTCTTTTCGCTTATAGTGCTTGGTAAAATCAATTTCTTCGAATATCCCCTTATCATCAGAGAAAAGCGCGTATCCTCCATACAGCAGCGTCGTTTTATCTTCCAGTTCTGCCAGTTGTTTGATTTGCAGTTCTATTTTCTGCGGCTTATACTTATCATCATGGCTTAGCCACGAAAAGTACTCACCTGTCATTTTTTCAATGCCCAAATTTAGGGCAGTCGCCACGCCACCATTCGGTTTCAAATAGTATCGAATTCGATCCCCGTAAGATCGTGCAATACGATCTGTCTCTCCAAAATCCCGTGATCCATCATTGACAACAATGACTTCAATATTCTTATATGTTTGAGCTAGTGCGCTGTCAATCGCCTCCCTCATATAATTGCTCCCATTATATACAGGGATGACAATTGACACCTTTGGTGCAAACATTTCTCCTGTCCTCCTTACCAGTTATTGGCATGTAACGTTTGAACACTTAGCCAATATGTAAACGAGCTTTCAGCAATTTTAATTGCACGGCTTGTATTTTTTGTTCTATACAGCTCACCTGGTGGAAAAACGTGCGAGCCGTTTCCGGCGTGTTAACTCGTTCCGCCAGCCACTTCACCACGCCATCATAACTGGTATGCTCCGAGAAGTGCCTCCACATTTCCGCATAGAAGTCCTCCTCCGTGCCACCCATTTGCACACGTTCCGCTGCCGTCAACGCTTGGAACAGCTTCAGCCACAGCCGCGTGCATTCCGCTTCATGCACATCCACCAGCTTTTGGCTGGTCTGTCCGCTATGCGCCCGTGACACCATGTCAATGCTGCGGGTATAGAGCAGCTTTTGTCCGCGCAGCATGCGAAACCACAGCTCGTAGTCCTGCGTGGTGGGCAACGCTTCATCAAACACCCCCACCCGGTCAAAGTGGCTGCGGTGGATCAGCATGGTGCAGCCATTCACAGCGCAGTGGAATACAGGAAAAAGCGGTGTTTCCAGCTTGTCCTTCGGGTACAGGCGATGAAAATCCATCACCGCCAGCGGATGCTTCGCGCCATCCACAATGTAATAGCCGCCTGCAACCAATTGACGCGGGTCGCCGCACTGATGCAGCAGTTTCATTTGGTGTGCAAGCTTTTTCGGCAAATATAAATCATCGTGACTCAGCCACGAAAAATATTCACCATTCATTTGGCGAATGCCCTCGTTCAGTGCCGAGGCAACGCCCCCATTGGGCTTTTCTATGTAAATAATACGCTCGCCGTAGCGTTTGGCGACAGCCGCAGTTGCGCCGCCATCGCAGGAGCCGTCATTCACCACAAGCACCTCAACGTTCGGCCATGTCTGATGAAGCGCGCTTTCAATGGCTTCGCTCAGATAATCCGCACCGTTATACACGGGAATGACGATGCTTATTTTCGGCGTATCCATGATGGAATCCTCCTACATGCTTCCTTGAAGCGGTGTCCGTTTCGCACAAAGGACATGATCGCCTGTGCAAATCCCGGATTCAGTTCCAGAATGGACTGCCATGCCTGTGCCGCAGAGCCGCTCTGCGCATCGGTGCAGCCATTGCGAAATTTCTGCACGATCAGCTCCCGGCGCAGCCCCTGGGCATAGCTGTCCATGTGCGCCTGATACAGCGTACGATGACGCTGATACAGCAGGGCATAGGTCTCCTGTGTGTGCCGCACATTATCGATCATTAAGCGAGAACGGGACGCTGGCTTAATACGATAATGGAAGTAACTCTCCGGCAGCTGCACCACCTGCCGCCCATGCTCCACGAGCGACAGCCAGAAGTCATAATCCTCCAGTCCATATTGAAAGTCGGCACAAAATCCACCGACGGCCTCCCAGTCTTCCCGGCGGAACATCGACGTAATGAAGATGCAATTATCCAGCAGGAAAGTATCCATTTGGAAGGGCGGCAGCAGCCACGGTCCTGTTTTTTCTCCGAATAATTCCGCCTGACAGTAGACAATGCCAACCTCCGGGCGGCTGTCCAGTACAGCCGCAGCGCTGGACAAATACTCCGATTCGATCCAGTCATCAGCATCCAGCGGCAGAATGTAGCGTCCATGTGCCTCGCGAATGGCGGCATTCCGCGCCTGCGCCGGCCCCACGTGCGGGGTATGCAGCACACGCACCCGGCTGTCCGATTGCCGGGAAAGCACTTCCTTTGTCGCCGCATCTGTAGAACCATCGTCTACCACCAGCACCT
Organism: uncultured Clostridia bacterium; assembly: GCA_934631985.1. Taxonomy (GTDB): domain Bacteria; phylum Bacillota; class Clostridia; order Christensenellales; family Aristaeellaceae; genus Egerieenecus. The sequence continues at coordinate 3,243 of CAKTYE010000129.1, forward strand.
CCAGCGCAGGCATCGTCTGCGCCAGCGCAGAGGTAATAGCTTGCTCCAGATACGCGCCGTCGTTGTAGCACGGCACAATCACGCTGACAGTTGGCTGACACTTCACTTCCATGCAAGGTACGCTCCTCATTTCAGGTCGGAGGAATAGCTAACCTATTCTACCAATTGACTATTATACGCTATTCCCTTCGCTTTTGCAATGCCGCGTGATGGCACCGCAGCAGC
>CAKTYE010000130.1 GCA_934631985.1 uncultured Clostridia bacterium
CGATGGCCTTGCCGTACTTGGGATGGATTCCTTCCTTCATGACTTTTCACCTCTTTCGCGCATGCAATGATCGGGCAAGTTTGCCGCGCTGTATATTCTAGCATAGTCCCCCCGAAAATGCAAGCACTTTTTGACTAAAATAACCTTCTGACTTATTTTCCGTTTTTGTTGAGCATGGCGACCCAGGCCTGGATCTTATCCATCATCTCATCATTGCCGGAAACCTTGTCCATCAGGTTCAGCAGCTGCGGGATCGCCGTTGCCGAATGCATGGAACCCAGCAGAGAGCGCAGCGCCTGCACCCCTGCCACTTCCTTTTCACTCAGCAGCAGCTCGGCGCGCTTGGTGCCGCTCTTTTGCAGGTTGATGGCAGGATATACCCCGGCCTTCGCCACGGTCTGATCCAGCACCAGCTCCATGTTTGCCGTACCCTTGAACTCCTCCACCACGGTGTCATCCACCTTGGAACCGTTATCGACATTCATTGCGCCCAGAATGGTCAGGCTGCCGCCTTCCTTGACGCAGCGCGCCGCACCAAACAGCTTCTTGGCACGGAACAGGCTGGTGGGGTTCACCATGCCCGGCATGTTGCGTCCCTGCTGTGCCGCCGTGGTCGTGTAGGTCTTCGCCAGACGGGTCAGGCTGTCCACCAGCACGATCACGTCCTTCTTCTGTTCCACCAGACGCTCGGCGCGTTCCAGCACCATGTCCGCCAGGCGGAGATGGTTTTCCGGGGCCTGGTCGAAGGTCGAGGCCAGTACCTCGCACTTCACCTGCTCCTTGAACAGCGTCACGTCCTCCGGGCATTCGTCGATGAGCAGCACCAGCACCGTCGCCTCGGGGTAATTCTCCGTGACCACGTTGGCAAAGTCCTGCAGCACCTGCGTCTTGCCCGTATCCGGGGGACAAAGCAGCAATCCGCGCTGACCAAAGCCGATGGGCGCAATCAAGTCCGCAATGCGCATGGCGTCGCTGCCCTTGCCGCCGTCATGGGGCTCCAGGTCAATGCGGCGGCGGGGATAGACCGGGGTCAGCTCATCAAACGCGGGACGTACACCCACATCGTCCGGCGCATCGCCGTTAATGCCGGTGATGTACAGCATGGCGGCATACTTGTCGCCCTCCCGCTGGGGGCGGGTCTTGCCGACCACCAGGTCTCCCGTGCGCAGGCCGAAGCGGCGAATCTGCGCCATGGAAACGTAAATGTCCTTGCTGGACGGCAGGAAGTTTTCAGGCCGCAGGAAGCCATACCCATCGGGATGGATTTCCAGAATGCCCTGTCCATCGCCGCACTCACCCGCCGCCAGCATCTCCGGCACAGCGGGGTTGGACGTGCCAAGCTCCTGATTATAGTAGCCGGTATCGGGCCGACGACCGCCGTAGCTGCGGGGCGTGTAGCCGCCGTTGTTATAGCCGTTGTCCCCATAATTCTGCCGAGGCGCGTCGTTCCAGCCGTTCCGTTCGCCATAGGCGGGACGGTTGTCGCCGACGGGGCCGAAGCTTCGGGAGCCGTCGCCGTAGCCGCGGTTCTGCTCGCTATAGGAACGATTGCTTTCCCCATAGGAACGGCTCTGCTCGCCGTAGCTGCGGGTCGGCTCCCGGTAGGCGGGACGATATTCGTCATTCGTCCTCACAGAAGCCTGGGTCTGGGACACGGGATCCACCGCGTCCGGGCCGAAGCGGGGCGCATAATTCGCAGGCCGCACCGTATTCATCCGCACCGTGTCGTTCTGCATGGGCGGACGCTGGTTCGTCGCCGGCCCCCGGGACTGCCATGCCGGACGACTCTGATACGCAGGCGCCTGATAGGCAGGCTTTGCCCCATAGCGGGGAGTGGGGGTGGGATTATGCCACGCCGCCTTAAACTGCGGCTGCGCTCCCTCCGCGGGCTTCTCTGCCGCAGGTGCTGCGGGCTTTTCCTCGGGAAGGCTCTTTTCAGGCTCGGCCGACTCCATCGTCTCCGCCTTCGGAGCCTCCTGTACCGCTAGAGTCGCCTCCCGCTGCGCTTCAGCGGGTGCTTCCTCCGCGTTTTCCTGTGCAAGGGCGGCGCTCAGCTTTTGAATAATGCCATCCTTCGAAAGGCCGGCACCCAGGCGGACGCCCTTTTCCTTTGCCAGCTTTCGCAGCTCGATCACAGTCATCGTTGAGAGATCAAGACTTGCCACTATGCTGTCCTCCTTCGACAAATAAACCATAAAAAGATGCTCGGGCTGTTTTTACTTCCGCAGGCATAGCAGCACGTCACGATTCACTGCCTGCTCCACATAATGCTCCAGATCGTCAAGCGGCGGGGCCAATAGCGGCTGCCAGCCAGCTTCCTCCGCCCATTGTGCCAGCTTCCGCTTCGGCAGGGTATAGCTGTTGAAGGAAGCCGCCATCACGCCTCCCGGACGCAACGCCTCCCGCCAGGCCGGAAGCGCCCGCCGCATCAGCTGCTCAAAGCTCTCCGGCCTACCGCCGCCCTCCGGCGCGTGCTGAATGCCATAGGGCAGATCCGTCACCAGCAGATCAGCGGGCGTTTTTCGCATCAGCGCCCCCGCCTGCCGGGTGTCCCCCAGCAGAAAGCGCAGGGTGCGGGTGTCCCCCGCCTGATAATGCTCCCGCGTATCCGCCAGCGTATAAACGGCCTCGGGAATCGCTGCGCTCTTGGGCACGGAGCGCGACCCCTGGGTCAGGCTGTGCTTGATCCGCTGCATTTGCAGGCTGCGGTTCACAAAGTCCATGGCTTCCTTCAGGTCCTTGCGATCCCGGTCGATGCCGACGGCGTTCATGCCCTGCTCCAATGCGCAGTAAAGGGTGGTTCCCTTGCCGCACATGGGGTCCAGCACCGTCAAGGGACGCTTTTCACGTCCCAGCGGACTTTCTGCACGGGCCAGGTTCAGCATCAGCGCCGTAAACGCGGCGTTGGTCTTTCCCTTATATTTCAGCACCTCCGACATTTCACCGGGCAGGTACTTTTCCGTGCGCCGCGCAAGCGGCGTGAGCGTCTTGCCCGTCCTGCACACCCACAGATACGTGCTGCTCATGGGTGCAAGATAGGCAAGCTCCTCCTCAGAAAGCTCCGGGCTGTCAAAGATGAAAAAATCGGTGCCGCCAATATTTTCCACCATCCATGTAATGTCATGGCCCAAGGCGTGAAGCATCTGCGTCAATTCAGCTCCGCCGAGCTTTTTCAGCGCATCCTGATAACGCACATTTGGGTGCGGCAAGATCTGAAAGGCGTATTGCATGACATCCTCTTTTCCCATCCATTGATAAATCAAGTATAACAAAAAACATGCACTCGTGCAAGTTATTTTTTTTTTTTTTTTTTCAACGGTTTAGATGACCATGAAACGTAAATTCCATGTAAAAA
>CAKTYE010000131.1 GCA_934631985.1 uncultured Clostridia bacterium
GTCTGGCCTACGGTAAAGCTCCCCATGGTGCCATGGATATTTTTCAATGAAAAGCCGTCCATAGCGCTGGCACGGTGTGCGCGGGCCGCTCCTGCGGGGCGTACTGCAAAGGCAGAGTCCGTAACAGTCAGGGCTTGTGCATCCGTGGGCTGCGTTTCTTCTGCCAGCACATACGCCAGCCCTTCCGCCGTCCATTTCAGCGTTCCGTCTGCATAAGCGTCCCCGTACAGGTAACGCACGTGATACCAAACGCGGCCTTCTGCATCCTGCGCTACGGCATCCACCTGCACCACAGCATCACGGACAAACACGCCGAGAGAAAGGGCTCCCAGCGTATCATCTACGCCGAGAAATACGCGCGTATTGGTCGTGACGGATACAAAATCGCCAGCCTGCGCAGGAAGCGGGGCTGGTGGAGTGACGGTTGGTTCTTCGGTTGTCTGCGTTTCAGCGGTTTCGATAGGCGGTGCGGTTTCAACCTCTGCCGCTAGAGTGGGCTGTTCCGTTGGTGTTGGCTCTTCCGTTGCTGCTTCTGTAGGCGTAGGCGGTTCCTCCGTAATTGCTGGAAGGTCATTGCTCGTTGCTACATCCAGCATAGCTTCTGCAAGAGCCGTGCAGCATGGCAGGAACGCCATGACTGCTGCCAGCATAAAGGCTTGGATACGCTTGCTCTTGTACATGTTGCTCCTCCTCGTTATTCCTTGACGGCCATGACTGCCAGTCGTCCGTTTGCGCCGCCGAAGCTGCGGTCACAGGTGATAAGCGTCAGAATTTCTGCATTTTCTGGCACCGAAACGCCTGTGTCATACAGCGACCTGCGCTGGGCCTCCTGAACAAATGCTGCAAATTCTTCCGCACTGCTAAAGCTCGTCTGCATGGGCATCCACTCTCCGTCAATGTCCCAGTTGACAACAGCAAACACTCGGTATTTTCCGCTGCGGAAAATGCTGTCCAGCACCACCTTCGAATGCTTACGTCCATACCCTGCCTGCTTGTAATTCAGCAGCGGCGAAAACATAGCGTTTGGCCTATGACTCAGGTGATGACCGTAAATCACGATGTTCTTGCCCGGAGTACGGTAATCCGTGCTGGGCAGGGAAAACAGCGTTCCCGCTTTGGCCTTTTGCCGCTTGAAATTGTGCGTGAGGTAAAACGCTGTGTCGCTGGTCTGCACCACCGGGTAACTGACGCTTGTACCGGGGATTTGCAGCCATGCGATAAACTCCGAGTTCTGCGACTGGAGCTTCGCAAGATTTACACCTGACAGCGTAGAAGGCCGTACAGACGGTTGTGCTTGCGAGTGCTTTGAGGTCTTACCCGGAGCAGACGTTGCATTGTCGGATACCTCTTCCGCCATCGTGCTCAACTGCTCAAACACCTCATACGCCGTCAGTTCTTCCGTGAGCACTTGCTCAAGCAATGCTGATTCCTTTGCTTGTAAATCCTCTCCCCAGAGGTCTATTGCACCCATCAGCAGACCAACCGCTACACCAATCTGAGCGTAAGTGTGTAAATGTTCCCGAAGCTGCTGCTTAGTTTTCATTTGCGATTCCTCCCGTATACCAATCGTTCAAGGCATTCTGCGCCTTGTTGTAATAATAATGGCTCATCGTTACTGGCGCATTGAACAGCGCCATCAGCAGGTATTGCTTGATGTTGCGGATGCTGGGATTGCTCTTTCGCAGGCAGGCACAAACATACTCAAGGCAGAAGCTGTCAATCTGCCGCATACGCTCCTGCACAAGCGCTACCGGGTAATCATGACTGCCGATGCGGATGATCGGTGCCTTGTCGCATAGCGTCTCGACAATCAGACCAACCAGTTCATCCAGCAGTTCCTGATCCATACGCTGCACAAGCACGTCATAACACACCTGTTCCCTGACCTCCTGACATACCTGCTCCAACTTGTCCTGTTCTCCCTGATGGGATAGATAGGATGGATAGGATGGATTTGCTACCTGCGTTATGAGTGATTTCGTTTTTGGTTCTTTAGTATTTACTCTATTAGTATTTAATAATAGGGACGGCCTCTCCGCCATCGGCCTTACCGATAACGGGTTTTCCGTTATTGGGCAATCCGAACGTGGCGCTGCCGTTCTTGGGGCTTTTTCTGCTGAAATTGCGGTCACCTCCTCCATGAACGGATTTTCCGTTACTGGTAATGCCATGTGTGATTCTGTCTTATTTGGAACATCCTCTTCCTCTGCTGCCTCCATCGCCTCCATTGCTTCTATGTCTGCCGCTACTTCGACAGGAGTTTTGTCACCGCCTGGCCCGCTGCTCTCTGGCTTCTGCGGCGTTTCGTAGATGATGTATTCCAGCCCGTTGATGTGACCTTCCTTATCCCGCAGACGGTGACGCACAATGTACCCGGCCTCCTCCAATTCTCGTACCGCGCCGCTGATGCTGTCCCGCCCTTCTTTGCAAATAGACACCAGCCCATGCACGGTGAAATGCCAGTCTTCTGGCAATGACAGCATAACCGACAACAGACCTTTTGCTTTAAGCGACAGGTCCCGGTTCTTCAAGTGATGGTTCGCCATGATGGTGTAATCCTTCGTTTTATTCACGCGGAAAAATGGCATATGACAGCCTCCTTTGCAGTGTTAGGTACGAAAAAAGCGCGTCGTGCGCGCTTATCTTTCCGGGCTATTGTGTGTTCGCTGATACCAGTTGTTCAGCAGCTTCAAAATCTGATCTTCCATTTGTTTGGGCGTCCAGTTTGTCGGGAAATATTTTCGTAGCGTATCCGTCCCCAGAGTGACCTTGCCAATCTCCGGCTTCTTTTCTTCGGACATGATTGCCAGCATGGATTCCTCTGTCAGTTTTCCTTCCTGACTGAATTTTTTGAGTCGTTGGGCCTGCGATAGGGAAGGGGTAGCCTGTTCGCTTTCCATGGTATCCATCAACTTACTCTGTTCTTCTTGCGTCAGATAGGACAGCTCCACAGCAGGATTAAAGGCGATTTTCTTGCTGTCTACCATATCCAGCAGGGCAGGAATCAGGTTGGTCAGGCGAATGAAACGCTGGACGGTTCGTGCACTTTCATTACTGCTTTGAGCTAATTTTTCATCGGCCCGTAACTTCGTGCCAAGTTGGCACGAAGTTAAATCATTCCGCAATCCCTGATGTTTCAAGGCTTCCAGCTTCATTTGATAAGCAAAGGCCCGCTCGCTGG
>CAKTYE010000132.1 GCA_934631985.1 uncultured Clostridia bacterium
AGGAGAAATTGCATGAAATCGCACAAACTCATCAAGTCGTTTCTGGCTGTTGTTCTTTGTGTTGCGCTGACCGCAGGTCTCATGACCTTTGTCTCGTCCGCCGCATACAACAAGGACTTTGTGTCCGAAACGCACGACGTGTTCAAAAGCACATCGTCAACACTTGCTCCCGGCGTAGAGCAGTATATTAACTACGCCTATGCGAAAGACGGCAACCAGATGGTCTATTATGTGACCGTCGCGGATATTTCCAGAGACGATGTTGTTGTGCAGACGTCTTATAAAGACCAGTACAGAAATAAAGTTCTCGGAATGTCCAAACTGACCGACCAGATTGCCTCCGCCAACGAATACTACAGCGATCCTACATCGCCGCAGTTCATAAGCGAGTATTACAATGTCGTTGCGGGTGTCAACGCGTCGTTCTACAATATGACAACGGGACAACCCTCCGGCATTACTTATATTGACGGCGTATCATTCGGTACGTCAAGTTACGATAACTTCTTTGCTATTCTTAAAGACGGAAGCGCCGTCATAGATTACAGCAAAAATGTCGGAAACTATACCGATGACAAAGCAATCATGCAGGCCGCAGGCGGTTCGCAGTGGCTTGTCCGTGACGGAAAAGATGTGACAGCTTCAGTCTCGGGATCATACAACACACAGCGTCATTGCAGAACGAGCGTCGGAATAACCGCTGACGGCAAAGTTGTGTTTATGGCTCTTGACGGCAGACAGGAACCGTTCTCCTGCGGCGGTACAATGCATGAGATAGCGCAGATTATGCTTGAAGCGGGCTGTGTTGCCGCCATAAACCTTGACGGCGGCGGCTCGACGACTTATGTCGCAAAGCAAGAGGGCAAAGATACCGTTTCCATTGTCAACCGTCCTTCCGACGGCTCAGAGCGTTCTATTTCTTCGGGCTTTATAGTTGCTTCGACAGCTGTTCCGTCCAATGCGTTTGACCATGTTGCGATGAATGCGGCTGACGAATATGTAACTCCCGGAACTTCGACCGATGTTACCGTTGCGGGTGTTTCTCCCTCCGGTTCTTCCGCGGAAATACCCGAAGACATTACATACAATGTTGTAAACGGAACTTATGAAAACGGAGTTCTGACCGCAGGCGCGGCGGGCGACGTTGTTTTGACAGCCGTTCACGGCGGCAAAGAAGTGGGCTCCGTTACCGTTCACGCGGTCATCCCTCAGACGCTCTCTTTCTCTAACAAGCAGTTGACCGTTCCTTTTGAAAAAAAGGTAACTCTTGATGTAACAGCTACATATGGACTTAATAAAGTTAAGTTCAAAGCGAGCGATTTGGAATTTACTTTTTCCGACAACGGTATCGGTTCCGTGAACGGCTTTGAGTTTACAGCTGGCGACGGCACCGTTACGGAAGCAACGCTTACAGCTGTTTTTGTCGGAACGGATGTAACGGCTGAAACTTCTATCGTTCTCGGCAGAGGTTCCGAGGTTTTGTGGAACTTTGAAGAGGGAGAACAGGCAAATGTCAAGCGTGCCAGAGCAATGGGCGCTACCGGCAACTATCTTGATTATAAGAAGCTTACAACATTCTCAATTGTAACTGCCGAGGACGGTATGGTTCACAGCGGAAACAACGCTCTTAAAATGGAGATAGATTTCTCCGCATCTACCGAAATGGGCTTTATCAACGCGGGTCTCAATTTCGACCTTCCGGATTTAAAGGACGGCAAGAGCGGAAAGATAGACCTGACAGGTGCGACCCGTCTCGGAATGTGGATATATTTCTCCAATGAAGCGTATTCGCTTGAAGGTTCGTTTCTTAACAACAGTATCGGCGTATGGAAGCCTACTTCCAAGGGTGCGATGGGGTCTATCGACGTGTCTTCGTCGAAACGTCCCGTGCTCGAAACAAAAATAGACGATGGGCAGACATGGCTCGGCGGCGGTTATGCCACTCTTTTCGATGAGCCCGGTTGGCACTATGTTTATGTCGATATTCCCGAGTGCACTTATGTAAACCCCAAAAAGCCCACAGATGTATACAACTACGGCATTTCCAGAAGCTGGAATATGCTTCAGCTGACAATACATGACCGCGACAATTCTTCTTACGGATATGACCATACAGATTATAAATCCGTAAACCAAAAGATAGTTATTTATATCGACGATATAACGATAGACTATTCGACAGCTACCGATGACAGAGACGCACCCGTATTCAGTTCCGTTCGTTGGGCTGATACAAGAATGAGCGATTCCTCCGAATTTACAAGAGGCGTTACGGCAGAGACCTCGGACAATGTTTTGTCCTTCTCCGCGGCTGTTGCCGACTTTGACGGAAACAATGCGACAGGACTTGATGAATCCACCGCAAAAGCGTATGTGGACGGCGTTGAAGTTGCCTGCACAATCAAGGGCGGCATTATGTTCGTTGCGGACTGCGTTCTCGCGGACGGCGTTCATACCGTCAAATTCGAGATTTGCGATAAACAGGGCAACAGAGCGTCTGTTATCCGTCAGATCAATATAAAAGCGAATTCCGGCATATCCACCGTTAAACTTGCCGCGCACGACGCGACACTCAACAATATTCTCCTCGGCTCGGTTTATTATATAGACCTTGTTGCGACGGATATCGAAAAGGTTCAATCCGTCAGCGCGGACATTGACCTTAACAACATAAGCAAATGGGAACTCGACCACATGGAAGTCGCGGAGGGCTTCACCGCTTCTTACGCTATTTCCAACTCCGATGAGAACATTGCTACAGTTACGGTTACCCGCACCGGTAAAAACGATGCGACGGGCGAGGAAATGCTTGTTTCCATGCCTGTAAGAACCTGGGAACTTCCCGCAATCGCCGCGGCTTATAAACATAAGGGTGTTGTTTGGATGTATCCCGAATACAGAAACAATAATGAAGTATGGCCTATCGACATAAGCGCTTCCGTCGTTCGCGGCGAAGTTGAATTTGTCGATTGCTCAACCGATACATTCACAGGTGCCGAAGTTCAGGTTGATACAGAGGCAAAATATTGGTCTAATGCCGACCGTCCCGCAGAGTATGATACATGGAACGGCGGACACGACCACAGAGCCGACACCAAAGAGTATTATACGGATACCGCAACCAACCACGTTGATGC
>CAKTYE010000133.1 GCA_934631985.1 uncultured Clostridia bacterium
TTCTTGTAGATGAACGTCACAGGGTTCTGATTCGCCTGCCCGTTCTCCACATAAATGTCGAACTGGCTTGCGCTGCTATCAGACAGTTCCAGCCCGCCCGCAATGCTGCCGTTCGGATAGATCGTCTGCCTGCCCGTCACCGTTACCGTTTCGCTGCCGATGTACTCCCCATCTTCATACTGATAGTTCACCGTCACGTCAGCACTCTGCGCAGGCTTCTTGTAGATGAACGTCACAGGGTTCTGATTCGCCTGCCCGTTCTCCACATAAATGTCGAACTGGCTTGCGCTGCTATCAGACAGTTCCAGCCCGCCCGCAATGCTGCCGTTCGGATAGATCGTCTGACTGCCCGTCACCGTCACCGTTTCGCTGCCGATGAATTCCCCGTCTTCGTACTGGTAGTTCACCGTCACGTCAGCAGATGTGGGTGCTTCCGTCACCGTGGGCATCGGCATGGTGGACACATACAGCGTATAACTGTCCGCGAAATTTCCGTCCTCCATGGCAGTGATCGGGATCGCCGCCATCATGTTCATGTCCGCGCCCGAATCCTGCACATTTTGCAGCACACTGCCGTCCGCCGGGTCAAAGGAATACCCGTGATACGGATGGTTCAGCGTAATCGTCAGCTGATCCAGCGGCACGCCTGCACCCACCTGAGCCCAGAACGCCTGCTCCGTGCCGCTTGTGATTGGCACTGCCATCACCGAGCCGGGATTGCCGTTAGCGTCCGTCCAACTCAGTGTAATGGCAAGCATGGACCAATCCTCCTGCGCCAGGGCAGGAACAAAAGTCATTTGAAGGCAGAGAACGACTGCCGCCAAAAATGCCATGAGCCGCGAAAGCCGTCCCTTGTCCGAAGTTCTTTTCATGAAGTACTTCCCTCCTCCGATTTCTATCGGTGACAACATTGTATCCTTTCACCGGGTTCTTGTCAATGAACACTCCTTGGAGAAAACGGTCGAAATCTCCATTGCGGCAGGACTTGCCGCCCCTCCTGTCGAAACACTGAGCATATCATTCGGAGGAGGCTTTTTCATTATGGACAATCAAGCGCTGCGCGAAGTTGTGACCGAGCGCAAGGTCGTTTTTCCCGGCAAAATCATTCGCCTGGAGCATTGGCAGGTGCGCCTGCCCAACGGCGAAGCTGCCCTGCGCGAGGTAGCCTGCCACCCCGGTGCGTCCGCCGTCGTCGCCCTGGATGAGCAGGAACAGGTCATTCTGGTGCGTCAGCATCGTGTGGCGATCGACCGGGTGACGCTGGAAATCCCTGCCGGGAAGCTGGATAGCCCCACCGAGGACCCCTTCGTCTGCGCGCAGCGGGAGCTTTCCGAGGAGACTGGCTTCACCGCAGGCGGGTGGCAGAAGCTCACCTGTATTGAGACCACCCCCGGCTTCTGCAATGAGCGCATCCACCTGTACCTGGCCCGTCAGCTTCAGCCCGGCGCTTGCCATCCTGATGAGGACGAGTTTGTTTCTGTCCTGCGCATGCCCCTTGCGGAAGCCGTCTCACTGGTCATGGACGGCACCATTCAGGACAGCAAAACGGCCATTGGTCTCTTGATGGCAGCGCGTCTGCTGGCTGATTCACACAAGTAACGATTCGTTTTTCCAAAACCATCCCATGTTTTCCGATTTTCTATCTTATTTTGATAGAAGGAGGCGGTTTCCGTGTCTCCCAGAAAGGGTCATGCTTTCGCTGTTTGGATCGTGCTGCTATGCCTGCTTGCACTGCTTGGTGTTGCACTGCTGAGCTATGGCTGCACCACATGGAACGGAGCCGCTCCACTTCTTTCACAGGAGGTTCTGCCGCATGTCTGATGCCTTTTTTCAGCGTCTGCGTGGAGAACTGCACCTAAAGGAAGCGCCCGCGACCATGGACGGCTACTATGGCGATGTTTTTTCGCACCTGCCCGTGCTGGAAACGCCGCGCCTGCTGCTGCGTCCCCTGAAAATGAGCGATTGTCAGGATGTATTCGCCTATTGCCGCGACCCGGAGGTCGCTCGGCATGTCCTGTGGGATGCACATCAGACCATCGGTCAGACGCGCGCATTCCTGCGCTATATCCTGCGACAGTACCGTAACGGCGAACCATCCAGCTATGGCATTGTATGGAAGGAAACCCATCAGGTCATCGGCACCATTGGCTTTATGTGGCTGAACACCGAAAACCGCAGCACCGAAATCGGCTACAGTCTCTCACGCGATTTCTGGAACCGCGGCATTATGACCGAAGCCCTGCAGGCGGTGATCCGCATGGCTTTTGACACGCTGAAGCTCCACCGCGTAGAAGCGCAGCACGACACCGCGAATCCCGCCAGTGGGCGCGTTATGCTCAAATGCGGCATGCTTCATGAGGGAACGCTGCGCGGACGCATTTATAATAAGGGGCAATATATCGACGTAGACATTTACGCCATTCTCCGCGAGGACTGGATGAAACGACATTAAACCAACTGCAAAGACTTCTTCACGCTGCAAGGGCCATCGCTCATGCAGCATTTTTTCTATCCGCACAGATGCAAAATGGCCCTGCTCCTTTCGGAGCAGGGCCAGAAGCATATCCAGTCTGAGCGAATTACTCCAGACCAGCCATCTTCTTGTAGTTCTCGCGGCGCAGCTTCGCGTCCTCTTCGGAATGCTCGAAGAGCTTCTCAGCAACATTCGGGAACAGCTTCGCCAGAGAGGTGTAACGCACTTCGCCCTTCAGGAAGTCCTGATAGTTCTCAGTGGGATCCTTGCTGTCCAGCGTCATGGGATTCTCACCAGCCTCGGCCTTCTCGGGGTTGTAGCGGTACAGAGGCCAATAGCCGCAGGCCACAGCCTTCTTGATTTCCTCCTGCGCCTTGCCCATGTTGATACCATGGTTGATGCAGGGCGCGTAGGCAATGATCAGGGACGGGCCGTGATAGGCCTCGGCTTCGGTCATGACCTTCAGCAGCTGAGCGGGATTGGCGCTCATAGCCACGGTCGCCACATACACATAGCCATAGCTCATGGCCATCATGCCCAGATCCTTCTTCTTGGTGCGCTTGCCAGCCGCAGCGAACTTCGCCACAGAGCCGGTAGGCGT
>CAKTYE010000134.1 GCA_934631985.1 uncultured Clostridia bacterium
TGAAGGAGGTTTTTCCATGAAACGGTTCCTATCTCTGGTGCTGGCGCTTTGCCTCTGCCTGACCGCCGCCACGGCGCTGGCTGTGGACGAGCATGACAAGGATTACTTTGACACGCAGGTTCAGCTGCTGGCGGACAACCTGCAGAAGTTCTTTGAGGAGCAGTATGGCGAGGGTGCGCTGGTGGCCCCCTACGACGAGCCTGTGGAAGTGACCATCGTCAACTACTACAACACCAACCTGGAAACCAACATGGCGACCTGGAACGAGTGGTGGGGCGAGACGCTGGAAAACAACCGCTATGTGGCGGCGGCGGAAAAGGCCCTGAACATCAAGATCAAGTACCTGTGGCTAAAGAACGACGCGGATAAGGGCTATGTGAACCAGCTTCGCTACGCCATCACCGCCGGGGAAATTCCCGACATGTTCATCGTCACCAACCAGAACGACCTGATCCAGCTGGCGGAGTCCGAGCTGATCATGCCCGTGGACGACGTGGTGGAAAAGTACTTCACCACCTGGGACAAGGAAATTCAGAATTCCGACGGCGGCATGCTGTACGAAATGGCCAAGTATGACGGTCAGTGCTACGGCATCCCCTGCAACATCTCCGACACGGATACTTTCTCCTACATCTGGCTGCGCAAGGACTGGATGGAGCAGCTGAACCTGGAAGCCCCCAAGACAATGGACGACCTGAAGAACATCATGCTGAAGTTCCAGGAAGCCAAGCTGGGTGGCAAGGACAACACCTACGGTTTGATGATCGACAAGGATCTGTACTACTCCACCCGCGGCCTGTTTGCCGGCTTCAGCGCGTATCCCGAATTCTGGGTCAAGGGCGAGGACGGCTCCCTGGTATGGGGCGGCACGCAGGAGAATGTGAAGCAGGCTCTGGCGTACCTGAACGAGCTGTACACCGCTGGTCTGCTGGACAAGGAATTCATCACCCAGTCTGGCACCGACGCCAAGGCCCTGATGCTGAACAGCCAGGTGGGCGTGATCTACGCTGGACACTGGCTGGCCCACGACCTGCAGAAGCTGCATGACAGCGATCCCAACTCCGACTGGATCTGCGTACCGCTGCCTTCCCTGACCGGCGCGCCCGTGGAGCAGTACCTGACTCCCAACAAGCGCGGCTGGATCGTCATCAACAAGGAATATGAGCATCCCGAGGTTGCGGCAAAGATCCGCGCGCTGTGCACCTTCGCGGCCCAGGGCGGCATCTGCGACGGTACCTGGTGGTTCTCCAACGACCAGGCGCAGATTCTGGAGCCCTTCCAGGCCAGCGTTTCCTCCTGGGACAACTACAACACCTACCTGAACCTGCTGGAATGCTATGACAAGGGCGGCGACACCTCCGTGCTGCGCGCCAAGGCTGTGACCTATTGGAACAACCTGACCACCGGCGGTTCCATCTGGGCCTGGGAGCATATGTTTGGCAATGGCGCGTATACCCCCATGGTCATCCTGCGCGACGCCATCGAAAACGAGCGGATCCACTACGACGGCTTCCTGGGCGCACAGAATGAATTCATGCAGGATCGCTGGAGCACCATCAAGGATGAGCAGCTGACCGCCTTCACTAAGATCATCATTGGCGAAGTGAGCGTGGACGAGGGCTTTGACTACTGGCTGAAGACCTTTGACTCCATGGGCGGCACGCAGATCACCAACGATGTGAACGCCTGGTACACTGAGTCGCAGGCAAGCAAGTGAACCTTCCTTTTATCGGGCTGTGCCGATCGCCTCGGCGGTCGGCACAGCCCGCTTTTTATCAAAAAACAGCAAATAACAGCGTGGAGGATGCAGTTATGACAACAAAAGCAGTCGCGGGCCGCGCAAAGCGGAGAAAATTCAGCGGGTATGAAATACCCCTGCACCTGATGCTTATCCCGGGCATCATCATCACGTTCATCTTCCACTACATCCCTCTCAGCGGACTGATCATCGCCTTTCAGCGCTTTATCCCCGCCAAGGGGCTGTTTGGAAATCAGAAGTGGATCGGGCTGCAAAACTTCGAGTACATTTTTTCCATGCCCAACACCATGAACGTGCTGACCAACACGGTGATCATCGCCGGGGCGAAGATCGTGCTGAACCTCATCATCCCCATCACCGTGGCGCTGATGCTGAATGAATTGCAGCATTCCAAGCTCAAGCGCACCATCCAGACGGTCATTTACTTTCCGCACTTTCTCAGCTGGATCATTTTCGGCTCCATCGTGATGGATCTGCTCAGCCCGCAAAACGGTATCGTCAATAAGATGCTGAACGCACTGGGCATGGACTCCATCTATTTCCTGGGCGACAACCGCTACTTCCGCCAGACCATCATCTGGACGGACGTGTGGAAGAACTTCGGCTATGGCACGGTGGTGTACATGGCCTCCATCACCAGCATTGACCCCTCGCTGTATGAGGCTGCGTCCATCGACGGCGCGAACCGATGGCAGCAAACCTGGCACATCACGCTTCCCGGCATGCGCATGATCATCGTGCTGATGATGGTGCTGAGCCTGGGCAACGTGCTGAATGCCGGCTTCGATCAGGTCTATAACATGTACAGCCCCATTGTGTATCAGTCGGGCGACATTATTGATACCATGGTCTACCGTCTGGGTCTTGAGAATGCAAAATACGGCCCGGCAGCCGCCGTGGGCATCTTCAAATCCGTGGTCTCCATGGTGTTCATCTCCGCCTCCTATTACGTTGCGGATCGGTTCTTTGATTACCGCCTGTTCTAAGCAGGCGAGAAGGGAGCGTATTCCATGCTTTCAGCTGTAAACAAGCCCACGAGAAACCGCATTCAGGAAAGCTCCGGGCGCAAGGTGTTTCGGGTGGTCAATGTCATCGTTCTCATTCTGCTGGCACTGATCTGCCTTTTGCCCTTTGTGAACGTTATCGCCATTTCCTTCAGCGACAGCTTTTATGTGGACAGCAACCAGGTATATTTCTGGCCCAAGGGCTGGACCACCAGCGCCTA
>CAKTYE010000135.1 GCA_934631985.1 uncultured Clostridia bacterium
AACCGTCAGGGAATTGTAATTGATGGTGAAGGTTCAAAGGTTATTTGCAAAGACTAATTTGAAAATTCCAGTTTGTTGTACTCGCCCATAATATAGGCTGGCAGATATACTGGCTATTTTCCGATGACCAACGTATAAAATCCATCGAAGGAAAAGGCACGGAAGCAGGCACCTCTGGTTCGGATTTGGTTTCATCTGCCGCACGACAGAGAGTGTCCTTATAGCATTGGAAGTGCTGTGGAGACACTCTTTTTATTTCTTGAATAGCAGCGGCAAGTGCAATGCTGTGTCGTAGAAGACTTTTGCTGGGGATTTCCAGCTAAGATAGTGCCTTTGAGATTCTGAAAATAAGATTATATTCTATTTTGCAGAATTTAAATCAAGGCTTATTGCTTACGCGGGTATAGGGTCAATGTGGGAGCAGTAATGCTGCTTCTGGGTTTCTTATGTTCATAATTATATATTATTAAGATTATTTTCCCAAAACTAGAAATCAAGCCATGAGAGAACATATCAATACTCAAGCTTGTATGTACTTGTCCTTTTTTCGAGCATTTTGAAGATTTTTAATTTTCTGTCAACAAACTTCAGGTATTTTGCCCAAATATTATTCAGCTTTCGTGTTCATTCTGTAAAGGAACAAACTTTCCAAACTTTTCTTGACAAGAGCGTTTCCCGCGTGCTATGATGCAAACATACCAAGGTATATGAAAGCAAGACAGGATCGGGCGAAGCATAGGTATGCATGTCTCGGGGCTTCGTTGTTTTGCCGTTGCAATTTCAAAGGAGGGATCGGATTGAGCGTTGCCGAAAAGCGCAGCGTCAAGGGGACGCGGGAAAATATTTTCAATTCGGCACGGGTTCGGCATCTGGTGGGGCTGCGGTTATATCGCAACAGGTATATTTACCTGATGATCCTCCCGGTGGTCGTGTATTTTATCCTGCTGAAGTATGTACCCATGTGGTTCCTGCGCAGTGCGTTTTATGATTACAAGCTGCTCAAGGGCTTTGATTCCAAGTTTGTGGGCTGGAAGAACTTCGAGCGCCTACTGACGAATCCCAACCTGATGAACTATATCGGCAACACGCTGAAGCTGAACCTGACTGCATTGGTCATCCTCTTCCCCATGCCGATGTTCTTCGCGCTGATGCTCAACGAGCTTCGCAGCGCGAAATTCATGAAGTTCGTGCAGACCATTTCTTACCTGCCGCACTTCGTTTCAACGGTGGTGCTGGTCTCCATGATCACCACCATCCTGTCCCCCAGCATCGGTTCGCTGGCGAAGCTCACCAAGATGATGGGCGGTACGCCAGTCAATTACCTGAGCGTCCCGGAGTATTTCATTCCCATCAACGTGATCTCCGGCTTCTGGCAGTCGGTGGGCTGGGAGGCTGTTATTTACGTCTCCACGCTGGCGGGCATTGACCGCGGCCTGTATGAGGCGGCGAAGATCGACGGCGCGAATCGCTGGCAGCAGATCATCCACGTCAGTCTGCCGGGCCTGGCTACCACCTTTGTGCTGCTGCTCATCATGCAGGTGGGCCAGCTGCTGAACGTCAACTTTGAAAAGGTCTACCTGCTGCAAAATAACCTGAACCTGAGCGCCTCCGAAATGCTGCCCACCTTCGTTTACAAGACGGGCATGGAGAGCCAGAAGTATGGCTATGCCACGGCGGCCGGCCTGTTCAACTCGGTTATCAGCGTAATTCTGGTGTTCATTGCCAACACCGTCAGCCGCAAGGTCAGCGAAATTTCGCTGTTCTAATGAAAGGAGGCCGTAAAGATGGCACAAACCGCTGTAAAGCCCGCGCATAAGCATCATGGCGACTTCATCCGCCGCAGCCGGGGCGAAAGGATCGCCGACGGCATCCTGCTGGTGTTCATGATCCTGCTGCTGTGCTTTTTCCTGTATCCGCTGCTGAACATGTTCTCCATCTCCCTGAGCGACGAGTACGCCGTGCTTCGCGCCGACGTAACGTTCTATCCCATTGGCTTCAATCCGCAGGCCTATGACCTGATCTTCCAGTCGCAGGATCTGTGGCGCTCCATCGGCAACAGCATGTTCGTAGCGATTGTGGGCTGTGCGCTGAGCCTGGTGGGGCTGAGTCTGGCGGCGTATCCGCTGGCCTTTGCCCAGTTCTACGGCAAAAAGCTGTATAGCTTCCTGATCCTCTTTACCATGTGGTTTCAGGGCGGCATTATCCCCCAGTTCCTGACCATTCAGCAGCTGGGCCTGTATGACTCCCTGTGGGCGCTGATCCTGAACCTGTTGATGAGCGCCTATTATGTGGTCATTGTGAAGAGCTACTTCCAGTCGATCCCCGTGTCCATTGTGGAAAGCGCGCGCATCGACGGTGCGAACGACTTCCGCATTCTGTTCCAGCTCATTATTCCCCTGTCCAAGCCGGTGCTGGCTACCGTGTCACTGTGGGTCATTGTGAGCCATTGGAACGACTACCTGAATCCCCTGATGTTCCTGTCCTCCCGCGAGAACTACACGCTTCAGCTGATCCTGAAGGAGCTGGTGCTGAACGCCGAAAGCTCCATCCATAACGTCTCCATGGTCTCCAACTCCGCCACGGGCGGTGCGGCGGCGCTAGGTCAGCAGACCCGCAACGCGGTGCTGGTGGTGGCGATGCTGCCGATGATCGTGCTGTATCCCTTTGTGCAACGCTACTTCGTCAGCGGCGTGATGCTGGGCTCCGTCAAGGAGTGACCTTTTTTTCGGAATTTCCGCGGATACGTCCGCGAAAGTTTAACACTATTTTTTCAAGGAGGAAGTCTCATGAAGAAGGTACTGGCAATCATCCTGGCCCTGACCATGCTGCTCGGCACAACTGCGTTGGCCGAGAGCACCACGCCGACCATCGAGGAGATGAGCGCCGCCCTGATCGAAGCTGCAAAGGCTCTGCCCAA
>CAKTYE010000136.1 GCA_934631985.1 uncultured Clostridia bacterium
TAAACCTTCAAAATCTGCCATTGCATCTGACGAAAAATTCATTCGCCTCCGCACCAACTCATTTGTGCGGTATTGCCATAAGTTTCGAGCTTTTCCGTCTCCTCCAGCATGCCGGGAAATTCCGTCCGCTCTGTTTCGTCAAAGCCGTCATAGCTGACGCACAGCACGCGGCAGCTATCGCTCAGCAGGGGAATGACCTTGCCGAAGTTGCCCTTCCAGTGGCAGCAGGTGCCGGGCAGCAGCATCAGCGTGGGCGCGTCTGGCTGCCCGAATGTATAGACCTTCATCGTCCCACTCCCTTCAAAAAGCCGCGCTTTGCGTTTTCCTCGGTGTCGTCCGATTCGTCATAAGCGTCGTAGGGAGCGTTAGGGTCATGAACGCGCTTGCGGAATGGCGAGCAAAGCTCCGTGCGGTGAGCGAAGGCAAAGTCAAAGCTGTCCGTCCAGCCCGTGTGTCCCGTGATGAACAGCGGGTGGAGGTTCCGCCTGCGCAGCCTGTCCTCAAATTCCGCCAGGGACTTCACTGCCAGCTTGTTGCTTTCCGCCAGCGCGGCGATGAAGCTGTAGCCGCCGTCCGCGCCGAACCACAGGGTGTCGCCGGTGAAAAGATACTTGTCATCCAGCAGATAGACCATGTGGCCCCAGGTGTGACCGGGAACCAGGAAGCAGGTCACCTTCACGCCGCCCAGGTCGAAAGTCTGCTCATCGTGCAGCAGCACCTTTTCATTGTTGATGGTGACCTGCGGCAGCTTGTACATGTGGTAAATGACCCTGCGGCGCACCTCGCCCGTCAGGTAACGATTCTCGATCTCTCCCACATACAGCTTGGCCTGTTTGAACAGCCCGGGACTGTCTGCTTCCACCGCGCCCACATGATCCGTATCCTGATGGGTGATGAGAATGTGGCGGATCTCCTTCGGATCGATGCCGAGCCAGCGCATTTTCTCGCCCAAGCGGTCGTAGTTATATCCCGCGTCGATCATCAGCGTGGTGTCGCCCTTGCGGTAGAAGAAGATGTTGGCGACCCACTCTCGGACGCAAGCCACATGCTCATCGATCCACCCGGTGTTCAGCGGCTTGAAAATTTCCTTGCCGCGGTACATCCTGCTCATTTCTTTTCGTTGGAACTCCGTTGCGCTTTTCGGCATGATCCTTCCCTCATTTCTTTGCGGCGGCGCAGAGCCAGCCTTTTTGATTGGCATGCGTTTGTACCTCGCGGAACCCGGCCTGGGTCAGAAGGGTCTTCAGCTGCGCGGCGGTGTAGATGGTCATGCCGCTGATGATCTCCGTCCACTTGCCGTCCTTCTCGTTTTCACCATTGGATTCGTTGCAGATGAAGAACGTTCCGCCGGGCTTCAGCACACGGTGGACCTCCCGGAAGCACTGCGGCAGGTCAGGCCAGAAATAGACGGTCTCAAAGGCTGTCACAGCATCAAAGGAAGCGTCTGCGGCGGCGATCTCCGTGACGCTGCCCTGCCACACCCTGCAGCGTCCTGCCGCAATGGCCTTTCGATTGACCTTGCGGGATTTCTCCACGCTGACGTCGGCATAGTCCAGGCCCATGACCTGCCCCTGCGGACATTTGCGCAGCAGCGCTCGGATGGTTGCCCCGCCTCCGCAGCCGCAGTCCAGCACCCTTGCGTTGGGCGCAAGGGGCAGGTATTGCAGGCCCCAGCTTCGCAGGGCGCTGTGTCCGAGGTTCATCATGAAAACCATGAGCTTGCCGCCCAGCCCCGTGGGCTTGCGGGTGTTCTCAAAAAACGACATGGTTGTCTCCCTTCTGCGTGGACGCGCACTGCTTATTCCGCCTTGCGGCAGACGAACCAGGCGATGCTTTTCAGATTGCCGACCTCTGCGGAGGCGTACATGCGCTGGAGCCGTTCCGTCAGGCTGGCAGCCGTCTCATAGGGCGGCGTAAAGAAGTGCTTCTTTTCATAGACATTGCGAATGAACCAGTCCGTGCGGGGATGCTCGCCTGCCACATAGAAGCAGCCGCAGAAGGTCCCGCCGGGCTTCAGCACCCGGAAAGTCTCCCGGTAAGCGGCTTCCTTATCAGGAAAGGCATGGAATCCGTTGAGCGACAGCACCGTGTCAAAGCTGCCGTCCGCATAGGGCAGCGCGCCCACGTCTCCCTGCTGGAAGGAAACATTGGCCAGGCGCAGCCGCGCCGCTTTTTCACGGGCCTGCGCCATCATGTCAGGAGAGTAATCCAGGCAGGTGATGCTGGCCCCGGGCAGCGTCTGGTACAGGGGCATGGTCAAAATACCCGTTCCCACCGGCACCTCCAGCAGCCGCCCGGCAAAGTTTGCCGGGATGCCGTTTAGGGCGCGTTCCAGATAAGCGTCGCACTCCTGCTTATCCATATCCCACACCAGCCGGCACACGGCCTTGCCGGCCCCTGTGGAGCAGGTGATCATGCCATCGTAAAAGCTGTTGCTGCCTGTCAGATGATAAGCGCCGCGGATGGCTTCCTTGCGATCCATGATGCGTTCCTCCTTATTCGCTGCCTGAAAAGCCGCTTTTGCTTGAATAGCGGTATACGGCCTAAAAGGTTAGAATAGCCTAACTAATGGCGTTTTGAAAAGCTGCCCTGCGGCAGCTTCCGCGTGTACGCCACGTTTCGCCCTGATTTTACCACGAGTTGCAGGAAAATTCAATGCGGGGGAGAAGGGAAAAAGGGGGCGGAGACGTGCGTTGAAAAACTGGATGAGGCTTTACAAGCCGCTACATCTCTACATATAGAAAAAACCCGTCCTGCCTATTTCCTCTCCAAGCAGTTCGGGCTTTTTTCGTGCCGGTGGCCGGACTCGAACCGGCACGCCATCGCTGGCGGTGGATTTTGAGTCCACTACGTCTGCCAATTCCATC
>CAKTYE010000137.1 GCA_934631985.1 uncultured Clostridia bacterium
CAAGATCCTCTATACCCTTGGTATGCTGCTGCTGTTCCGCCTGGTGGGCGTTATTCCCGCCCCCGGCGTGGACGCGGTGAAGGTGCTCAGCAGCAAAGCCAGCGATCTGCCTCTGCTGCAGCTGGTCAACGTAATGACCGGTTCCAACTTTGCTAACATGACCATCATGGCCATGGGTATCACGCCCTACATCAACGCGAGCATTATTATGCAGCTGTTGACGATTGCCATCCCCGCCCTGGAGCGCATGCAGAAGGACGAGGAGGGCGGCCGTGAAAAGATCGCCCGGATCACCCGCTATGTCACCGTCGGCCTGGCCGCGGTGCAGGCGATCGGTCTGGTGTCCAGTATGGGCTTCATCAAGTCCGGCTGGTACAATTACGTTTTGGTTGGCATCAGCATGGCTGGCGGCTCTGCGCTGGCGATGTGGATCGGTGAGCGCATCACCGAGAAGGGCGTCGGCAATGGTATCAGTATGCTGATCATGGCCGGTATCCTTTCCAACCTGTTCAACGGCATCGTGTCTGGCTTCACCAATGCCAGCGCGAACGGCACCAGCAGCGGCTGGATGAACCTGCTCGTGATCGCTGTGATGTTCATCATCATGGTGATCGTCGTGACCTTCGTGGACATGGGCGAGCGCCGCATCCCCCTGCAGATCGCCAAGCAGGTGAAGGGCCGCCGCGTGTACGGCGGTCAGAACACTCACATGTCCCTGAAGGTGTGCAGCGTGGGCGTTCTGCCTCTGATCTTCGCCTATTCCTTCCTGGCCTTCCCCGGAACGCTGATCCAGCTGATCGGCGGCAGCAACTCCGGCGCGGCCAACTGGTGGAGCACCTACATGAACAGCGGCAGCGTGTGGTACATGATTATCTCCGCCCTGCTGATCATGGCGTTCACCTTCTTCTACTCCTCCATCAGCTTTGACGCCAAGCAGCAGGCTGAGCAGCTCACCATGCAGGGCGCGGTGATCCCCGGACAGCGCGGCAAGAATATCCGCAGCTATCTGCAGACCACTGTGAACCGCCTGAACCTGTTCTCCGCCCTGTTCCTGGCGATCCTGGCTGCTGTTCCCACGATTTTGACGACTGGCCTGAGTGCACAGGTGCCCTTCGCGGCTTCCTCCATTCTGATTGCTGTGAGCGTGTCCCTGGAGACCATGCGCGCGGTTCGCGCTGAGATGAGTATCCGCGGCATCGACAGCAGCATGAACAACGCCGGTTTCATGTAAGAAGCGAACCCTGACGGCCCATGCACCGGCGCGAGCTTTTCGCCCGGTGCATGGCAGCCTGCGGGGGAAGCTTGGGACAGGGAGCGCATGGGCCGCATTCAAGCCGCATAGGCTGGAAGAAGGCGCGGCGCTTTCCGAAAGGAGTTCAGCATGAACATCATTTTCCTGGGCCCTCCCGGTGCGGGTAAGGGCACGCAGGCGCAGCGCATCTGCGCGGCGCTTGGGATCCCCCAGGTTTCTACGGGCGACATTCTTCGCCGTGCCATCAAGGAGCAGACCCCGACGGGGCTGAAGGCCAAGTCCTTCATCGACGCGGGCAAGCTGGTGCCGGATGAAGTGGTCATCGCCATTGTGGCAGATCGTCTGAAGGAAGCGGATTGCCAGAAGGGTTACATCCTGGATGGCTTCCCCCGCACTGTACCCCAGGCCGAAGCGCTGGACGGCATCGCGCACATTGACGCGGTGGTGGAGTTAGCGGTTGAGGATCAGCAGCTGGTGGATCGCCTGAGCGGTCGCCGGGTGTGCCTGAAGTGCGGCGCGACCCACCATGTGACCACGCTGAAGGGCCGCACTCAGTGCGACTGCGGCGAGGAGCTGGTGCAGCGCGACGACGATAAGCCCGAAACGGTGCTGAGCCGCCTGAAGGTCTATCATGACCAGACGGCCCCCCTTTCCGCTTACTATGAGCAGAAGGGCCTGCTGCATCGCATCGACGGCGCAAAGGATCGCGAAGCGATCTACGCGGACATCCTGAACGTTCTAGGGGCGAAGGCATGATCAGCATCAAAAATCCCGACCAGATCGCGAAAATGCGGGAGGCAGGCGCGCTTCTTTATGAGGTGCTGCAAAAGCTCCGCGAAGCGGTAAAGCCCGGCATGACCACGGCGGCGCTGGACGTTTATGCCGAACAGCTGATTCGCAAGAATCACGCGATTCCGTCCTTCCTTCATTACAACGGATACCCTGCGACGCTTTGCACCAGCATTGACGACCAGATCGTCCACGGCATTCCCTCGGAAGGCCAGGTGTTGAAGGAAGGCTCCATCCTAAGCATCGACTGCGGTCTGGTGCTGGACGGATGGCAGGCTGACAGCGCGTTTACCATGGGCATTGGAGAAATCTCTGCCGAGGCGGAAGCGCTGATCGAGGTCACTGAGGAGTGCTTCTGGAAGGGTGTGCGGCAGGCAGTGGCGGGCAACCGTCTGGGCGACCTGGGCCATGCGGTCCAGTCCTGGGCGGAGGGCCACGGCTACGGCGTGATCCGCGACCTGACAGGCCACGGCATAGGCCGTGAGATGCACGAGGATCCGGCGGTGTATAATTTTGGCGAACCCGGGCGCGGTCTGAAGCTGCGCAAGGGCATGACCATCGCAGTGGAGCCGATGATCTCCGCTGGCGACTGGCATGTAAGCGAGGATGACGACGAGTGGTGCTATCGCACCCGGGATCACAGCCTTGCCGCCCATTATGAACACACCATTGCCATTCGTGAGGATGGCCTGCCGGAGATCCTGACATTCCCTGGTTTCCAGTGGAAGGAGGAGGAATGATGGAGCGCATACCGATGGAAGTCGGGCGCGTCGTCATGTCCAAACAGGGCCGC
>CAKTYE010000138.1 GCA_934631985.1 uncultured Clostridia bacterium
TCATAGGAGCTTTGGTTCAGCTCATCCACCGTCATAAAGGTCTGGTAGTCAGGCACCCGCGCCTGAATGCTTTGAAGGTCCATGCTCCCCCTCCTTCCTGATAATGGTGACATTATACGGCATGGTTCTTAGAAAATAAAGTTTTTCCGTTGTATTTTTATTCAGGGGGGAAGGCCAGGCAGGAAGCACCATGCAGTTATAGAAACGAGTATGCGGGTATAAACTTGCAGATAAGCTCAGCATGAGTTCAGCCTTCTGCTAAATGCATCCGTTCAAGCGTCTTGCTGTTTCATTCCGAAATTTCGCACTGTTCGCTTTTCATGTTCGCCTGGGCATGCTATAATCGAAGGCATGCGAGGTGAAGCAGATGGATCGATTTGTATTGAAAGCGCCCTATCAGCCCAGCGGCGATCAGCCGGAGGCCATTGCGGCCCTGGCGCGGGGCTTTGAGGAAGGGCTGCAAAGCCAGGTGCTGCTGGGTGTGACCGGCTCAGGCAAAACGTTTACCATGGCGTCTGTCATCGAAAAGGTACAACGCCCGACGTTGGTCATTGCCCACAACAAGACGCTGGCGGCACAGCTTTGCAGTGAATTCCGTGCGTTTTTTCCGGATAGCCGGGTGGAATATTTCGTCTCCTACTACGATTATTATCAGCCTGAAGCGTACATTGCGTCCTCTGACACCTATATTGAGAAGGACGCTTCCATCAATGATGAGATCGATCGGCTGCGCCACAGCGCTACGGCGGCCCTGCGGGAGCGGCGGGACGTGATCATTGTCGCGTCGGTGAGCTGCATTTACTCCATGGGCGACCCCAGCGAATACGAAGGGCAGATGATCTCGCTGCGCCCCGGCATGCAGATGAACCGGGAGGCGCTGCTGCGCAGCCTAATCGACATTCAGTATGAGCGCAACGACATCGACTTTGCCCGCGGTACCTTCCGGGTGCGGGGCGATACGGTGGAAATCATCCCGGCAGGCGAGCATGAGCATGCCCTGCGCATTGAGTTCTTCGGGGATGAAATCGACCGCATTTCCGAGGTGGAGGTCACCAGCGGGCATGTGCTGGCAACGCTGGAGCACGCTGCTGTGTTCCCTGCCACGCATTACGCCACGGATCACAGCCACATGGAGGAAAACATCGCCGTCATTGAAAAGGATTTGGCAGAACGCATTGCTCAGTTTGAGAAAGAGGGCAAGCTGCTGGAGGCCCAGCGTATTGCCCAGCGCACCAATTATGACATTGAGATGATGCGAGAGATCGGCTACTGTCAAGGCATCGAAAACTACAGCCGCTATTTTGACGGACGCAAGCCCGGCGATGCGCCGTACTCCCTGCTGGACTACTTCCCGAAGGATTTCATTTGCTTCATTGACGAAAGCCATGTGACCGTGCCGCAGATTCGCGCCATGTACAACGGCGACCGCGCTCGCAAGGACACGCTGGTGGAGTACGGCTTCCGTCTGCCTTCGGCCTATGACAACCGTCCGCTGCTGTTCAGCGAGTTTGAGCAGCGCATTCATCAGACGGTGTACGTTTCCGCTACCCCCGGCCCCTATGAAAGCGCCAAGGCCCAGCAGGTGGTGGAGCAAATCATTCGCCCCACGGGTCTGCTGGACCCGAAGATCATTGTGCGCAAGGCCACGGGCCAGGTGGACGACCTGGTGGGAGAGATCCGCAAGGTAACGGCCCGTAACGAGCGGGTGCTGGTCACGACACTGACCAAGCGCATGGCTGAAAGCCTGACGGATTACCTGAAGGAAATGGAAATTCGCGTGCGGTATCTGCACAGCGACATTCAGACCATGGAGCGCATGGAGCTGATTCGCGACCTGCGCCTGGGCGAATACGATGTACTGGTGGGCATCAATCTGCTGCGCGAGGGTCTTGACCTGCCCGAGGTGGCGCTGGTCGCCATCCTGGATGCGGATAAGGAAGGCTTTCTGCGCAGCGAAACCAGCATGATCCAGACCATCGGACGCGCCGCCCGCAACGCGGATGGACGTGTCATCATGTATGGCGATGTGATGACAGACAGCATGATGAAGGCCATCAGCGAAACAAACCGCCGTCGCGCCTTGCAGGAGGCCTATAACGAGGCGCACGGCATTACCCCCGAGACGGTGCGCAACGCCGTGCGCGAGGTGCTGGAGATTACAAAGAAGGTAGAATCCTCTGCGCCCGCAGCCCTCACCGAGGACGAGCGCGCCGCGCTCATGCATCAGATCGAGGATCAGATGCTGACTGCCGCCAAGAATCTGGAATTTGAGGAAGCGGCAAAGCTCCGCGACAGGCTGCTGGAGCTTCGCGGAGAGAAGGTTCCCGTCAGCGATGTGCAGCAAAAGCGCAAGCGTGGGAGAAGAAGGTAACGGGAAATATAGAAGGAGCGTCCCGGGGAAAGGACGCTCCTTTTTCTGTCCCTTCAGTTATCCTCCTCGCCACCGTTTCATGTCGAAAAATCTAAAATGATGAAAACATTTCTGTATAGCTTGACAAGAAACGAAGAAACAGGTATACTGCAAGCAATGACTGAATGCGCTGCAAAATTCGCAGAAATGCACATTTGAATGGAATAGTTGCTCTGTTTGGTATCCCTTGTCAGTAGGAAGCTGGGAGCGTAAGCTCTTCGCGATAGCGTTACACCCCAAGTGAGGTAAGGAGGAGAAACATGAAGAAACTGTTTGCCCTGTTGCTGGCAGCAACCATGCTCCTGTCCATGACGTCCTTTGCG
>CAKTYE010000139.1 GCA_934631985.1 uncultured Clostridia bacterium
GGGCTGTGCCAGAAGGCTATGTTTGTGGTGCCCAATCATCTGACAGAGCAATGGGGCAGCGAGTTCCTGCGGCTGTATCCGGCGGCAAACATTCTCGTTACAACCAAGCGTGACTTTGAGAAGAGCAATCGGAAGAAGTTCTGCGCACGGATTGCCACGGGAGATTACGATGCGGTGATTATCGGGCATAGCCAGTTTGAGAAAATCCCTGTATCGCAGGAGCGGCAGGAAAGGCTGCTGCAAGAGCAGATTGATGAAATCACGCAGGGCATTGAGGAGCTGGCACGCAATGATGGCGAACGGTTCTCCATTAAGCAGTTGGAACGAACACGAAAGCAGCTGGAAGGTAAGCTGGAAAAGCTGCAAGCGAATGAAAGGAAGGATGATGTCGTTACTTTCGAAGAATTGGGCATTGATCGGCTGTTTGTGGATGAAGTACAGGCATACAAGAACTTGTTCTTGTATACAAAAATGCGCAACGTAGCGGGTATTTCCACGACGGAGGCGCAGAAGTCCTCGGATATGTTTATGAAGTGCCGCTATATGGACGAACTGACAGGCGGACGCGGTATTATCTTTGCGACGGGTACGCCTGTCTCCAATTCCATGACGGAAATGTATACCATGCAGCGCTATTTACAGTATGACACCCTGCGCCAGCATAACCTGCTGCACTTCGACGCATGGGCTTCGACCTTCGGGGAAACGGTGACGGCGATTGAGCTTGCCCCGGAAGGGACAGGGTATCGAGCGCGGACACGGTTTGCTAAGTTCTTTAACCTGCCGGAGCTGATGAACATGTTCAAGGAAGTAGCCGACATTAAGACGGCGGACCAACTGCATCTGCCTACACCGGAAGCGCATTATGAGACGGTAGCGGTGAAGCCCTCGGAAGGACAGCAGGAAATGATGAAGGCATTGTCTGAACGGGCAACCTTGGTGCATAGCGGGACAGTTGATGCCTCGAAGGATAACATGCTCAAAATCACCTCGGATGGACGAAAGTTGGGGCTTGACCAGCGGCTGCTGAACCCGCTGCTGCCGGATTTTTCTGACAGCAAGGTCAATGCCTGTGTGCAGAATGTCCTACGGATCTGGAAGGAGGGCGCTGCGGATAAGCTGACACAGTTAATTTTCTGCGACTTATCCACACCAAAAGGAAAAAGCAGTGCGGCAGCACAGCAGCCAGTAGACGACAACATGGACACAGATAAGTTCAGCGTTTATGATGATATTCGGTCGAAGCTCCTTGCGGGCGGTATTCCTGCGAAAGAAATTGCGTTTATTCATGACGCAGATACCGAGATAAAGAAGAAGGAGCTTTTTGCTAAGGTTCGTGCGGGGCAGGTGCGCGTTTTGTTGGGCAGCACTGCGAAAATGGGAGCCGGAACAAACGTGCAAACCCGGCTGGCTGCTTCTCATGACTTGGATTGCCCATGGAGACCGGGTGACTTGGAGCAGCGGGCCGGACGTATTGTAAGGCAAGGAAATCAGAACAAGGATGTGTATATTTACCGCTATGTGACAGAATCTTCTTTTGATAGTTATCTGTGGCAGACGGTAGAGAACAAGCAGCGGTTTATTTCGCAGATCATGACTTCCAAATCTCCTGTGCGCTCCTGCGATGATGTGGATGAAGCGGCGCTGTCCTATGCGGAAATCAAGGCGCTGTGTGCCGGAGATAAAAGAATTAAAGAGAAGATGGACTTGGATATTGAGGTTTCTAAGCTGCGGCTGCTGAAAGCAGATTACCAGAGTCGGCACTATCGGCTGGAAGATCAGCTGCTGAAATCCTTTCCGCAGCAGGTGGAACAGGATACGCAAGTGCTGACCGGACTGCAAAAGGATCAGGAGACCGCAATAGCTCACCCGGTGCCGGAAAAGCATTTTGTCGGAATGAAAATCAAAGGCAAAGCATTTTCGGATAAGGAAGCGGCGGGAGAGGCGATTCTTGCAGCCTGCAAGCTGGCTTCCAGTAAGGATGTAGAACTGGGCCACTATCGAGGCTTTGCCATGCGGCTGACGTATGACAGCATGGCAAATCGGATGCTGATGGTGCTGCAAGGAGAGATGTCGCATTTTGTGGAGCTTGGCACGGATGCGCGAGGAAACATCCTGCGCATGGATAACATGCTGGGCGGCATTCCGAACAGAATTGAAGCGGTCCAGGCACAGTTGGAAAATACGAAACAACAAATGGAGGCGGCAAAACAGGAGCTTGCGAAGCCTTTTGCACAGGAAGCGGAGTTGAAAACCAAAAGCGCACGGTTGGCCGAACTGGATGCGGAGCTGAACATGGAGAAGGGTATGCAGCAAGATGAAAAAGACAGGCAGGAGCAGCCGCTCAAGGTACGTTTAGCGGCATCTTGTCCGCAGCAGCAACATCGGGAGCACGCCTGTGTGGAAATGGAGCGATAAAGGTTATGGAAGAACTGAAAAAGATGGAAGTTTATATGCAAAATGCCAGCTATGCACGGCAGCGTGGTGAAATGGCGGTGTATCAGCGGTCTAACGTGGCAAACGTAGCTTGCCGCAACGCGATTGAGGAGGCGATTCGGCAGAACTTTGATGGCATGCACTTGGATGTGCGCGGCGCAAAGAAGGTGCTGGAAACCTTTGGCGCGCCGCGGGTGCTGCTGGTATTGGCAAATACCGTACAGCAAAAAGCGTGGGACGGACGGTTCTCAATGGAAAATCGGAAATGGGCGCA
>CAKTYE010000140.1 GCA_934631985.1 uncultured Clostridia bacterium
CCGGAAACGTCTTTCGATTGCAGCGGGTTTGTCTGCTGGGTGTTCCGAGCTTCCGGTGTGTACGATACGGGACGGCGCGGCGCAACGGGGCTATTTAACTTGTGCAGCGAGGTCAGCGCAGAGAACGCGCGGCCCGGTGACTTGGTGTTTTTCCAAGGAACCATGGGCGATGTGGAAGGCATTACCCATGTGGGCATCTATGTGGGGAACCATTGGATGATTCATTGCGGTGATCCCGTCGGTTTTGCAGATTTGTCTGTATCTAAGTGGCAGCGCAGACTGTATGCCTACGGAAGACTAACCTACTGATACTATCGGAGAAAAACATGAAGAAAAATTTGGAACGTCAACGCCAATTGCGCGACCAGAAGCGAGCGCGGCTGGAAAAGCTCATGGCGGATGTACAGGCGCTGGAACAGGCTGTGCAGGAGGAAGAAAACGCTGCCATTATTGCAACGGTGCGCAAGTTTGAATTAAGCCCAGAGGAACTGGCACTGGCTTTGGAGGAACTTCGTCACAACGTGGTTGCGCCCAGTTTGGAAGCGAAAGCAAAGCAAGACAAGGAACAAATGGAGGAGGAAGAAATAGATGAAGAAGCAGAACTGCCGCAGGATTGAGCGGCTCATGTTGGTACTGGTATCCTGCGTCATTATTGCGGTGGCGCTGCTGAATTTGCTCCACCCGGCAACAGCGCAGGCAGAACAAAGCACCCTTGCGACGGGGACAGATGTGAAGCCTACGGATTTTCCCACGGCGGAACCTACAACTGAACCTACGCCTATAGCAGCGCCTACCCAGCAGCCAACGCAAGCGCCGCCTACGGATGCCTATAAAATCACCTTCGGGATGCCGCAGGGATGGAGCAGCGCCGCTTCCGTGCGCGTAACCCTTCGTGTGCAGGACAAGCGGCAATGCGGCTGGCAAAAGGTTGAGGTTCGCGGCGCTGCCTTGCAGGGCGGCGGTGAATGGTTGGATGTGACGCAGCGATTTATAGACGCGCAGGACGATAAAATTCAGGTGGATGCAGTGCAGAATGGTCAACTGCTGGTGCGCGTAACCGATCCCCAAGGTGTGCTGTTTACGGAAGAAGCTGCGGTACGATGCTTTGACCGTCAGGCTCCTACGGTGTCAGCTAGCTTTGACGCAAACATGCTGCTGCATGTGGACGCGCAGGACGATTTATCGGGTGTGGCAGGCATCCAAATTAACGCGCTGCTGTTCACGAAATTGGAAAGCGGTGCGCTCAACGTGCGCATGGAAGATGCGCTGAACCAGTACGAAAAATTAGCCATTCGCGCTTTTGACTTCGCCGGGAACTTTTCTGAGCTGATTACGCTGGAGAATCCGTACTATATGAAACCTACGGAGATTCCAACATCTGCACCGCAGCCGACAAAGGATACAGGTAATGCGGGCAGCGGAAACAATGAAAATAAGCCTACGGCAACACCGAAGCCCACGGCGGCTCCTACGCAGGATGATAGAGTGGTCTACCCGACGCAAATGCCTGTGACAGCTACACCTACGCCCATTATTCAAACAGAATATGTGCCGCTGGGACCGGGAATGCCCTACAAAAGCAGCGGCAACATGCACACGCTGGATATGCTGTATTCTGCGGCAACCAACAAGCAGTTTATCACCGTACAGGCCCGCAACGGTGCGACCTTCTACTTGATTATTGACTACGATAAGCCTATTGACGAGGATGCGGAACTATATGAAACATACTTCCTGAATCTGGTAGACGAGCGGGATTTGCTGGCGCTGTTGTCGGATGAGGAACTGCCCTCGCCTACCCCGGAAGTAATTGTGGTAACACCAGCGCCTACGACGGTGCCGACTGTAACAGCCGCACCAATGGATGCAGGAGTGTCAGGCAAAAACGATAGCGCCAAGAGCCTGCTCCTGTTGGCAGTAGTCGCTGTGCTGGGGCTGGGTGGTGCGTGTATTTTCCTGTTGCTGAAGCAGAAAAAGGCAGCGCCGCAGCCCTCGCCGGAAATCTATCTGGAAGACGAGGCTGAGGAGGAAGATGAACATTCTGAGGATACGCCCTAAATATAGTTTTCTGTGCAGGCATTGCGTATGTGAATGTCGTATATAACAGGCATCATGCATGATACACAATATAGGAAAGCGAGTTATCATTATGTCAATGTACAACACTCCCAATGCAGATACTTTTACGTCCAGCGCTCAAAACCATGCTCCTCGTCTGCACCATTTGGAGCTTTCGGTGAATGCGTCCTTGCAGCGTGAAGATGGAACGCCCCTGTGTGTCGATGCAGATTTCGAAGTGGATGCTTTTGCGCGGCTGCTCCTGTGGCGGCAGGAGCATTGCACCTTGCAGCAGTTGTCCGTTGCTCAGCTGGATGAACTGCTTCGCTGGATTATGCAGAAATTGAAAATCGAAGCACAGATTACATTCTATCTTGCAGAGCATCCAGAGGGAGCAACAAGTTTTTCTCCTGAAACGCTGGAAAGTGTGCGGGGCAAAACGCAGTACCTGTATTGGCATCTGCTGGTGCTTTATGAAGATGGAACTGTGCGGCAGATTTCAGGGCAAGACAGTTTGCCAAGTTGGCTGAATGAGCTGGTACAGAAGCTCATGACTTATATTCCCGAAAAACCCAGTTCTTACAAAAACTAAAAAGCAGTCCTTTCCCGGCATGACACCCGTTCATGCCGGGATTTTCTATGTTTAG
>CAKTYE010000141.1 GCA_934631985.1 uncultured Clostridia bacterium
TGATTTGCACATAAGGAGGAAAACAACATGGTATTTGAAACGGTGCGGGCGATGATCGCCAAGCAGCTGAAGGCCGACGAGAGCAAGATCACCCGTGAGACCCGTCTGGTGGAGGATCTGAAGGCTGATTCCGCCAACGTGATGGTCATGATTATGGATCTGGAGGACAAGTTTGGCATCATGGTCGAGGACGATCAGATCATGAAGATGAAGACCGTCGGCGACGTGGTGGACTACATCGAAAAGCATCAGTAATGTTTCTTATCGGGGACGGGCAGGCATTGTCCGTCCCCGATCACGCAAAAAGGGAATTTGAGGTGACGTGCATGGATGCGCTGATGGAAGCCCTGGGATATACCTTCCAAACCCCCGCACTGCTGGACCGCGCCCTGACCCATCCCTCCATGGGTGCGGAGGACAACCAGCGCCTGGAATTTCTGGGCGACGCGGTATTGCAATATGTAATGAGCGACCTGCTGTTCAAGACCCATCCGACAGAGCAGGAGGGCGGCCTGACCCACCAGCGGGCACTGCTGGTGTGTGAGGCCGCTCTGGCCCAGGTGGCCCGCAAGCTGGGCGTGGGCCAGGCCCTGCACATGGATAAGGGCGAGGAAATGACCGGCGGGCGTGAAAAACCCAGCGTCCTAGCGGATGCGATGGAGGCCATTCTGGCAGCGGTCTATCTGGACGGCGGTATGGAGGAAGCACGCAAAATTGTGCAGACCCACTGGCCCCGTCCCGAGGAGGTGCAGCGCCCCATGCAGGACAGCAAGGGCGCATTGCAGGAATACCTGCAAAAGGACGGCGGGGATGCACCGACCTACCGCATTATCGGGCAGGACGGCCCACCCCACGACCGCCGCTTCACCGCCGAGGTGCTGCTGCACGACCGTGTGCTTGCCCAGGGAGCGGGCCGCACGAAGAAGCAGGCCGAACAGGCGGCGGCGCTGGCAGCGCTGCGGAAGCTGCAAGGGTAATGACAATCAAAACCAGCATAGAGCAACCTCTCTATGCTGGTTTTTTGTTATGTCAGCGGCCTTACCGTTTTCCCATCCTGCTCAGGAAATTCTCCGCCTGACTGATCTCCTCCACCCCCGCATCGCGGAAGGTATCCAACTGAAGCGCCTGCGACTCCTTCGGCAGCGCCAGAAAGTCCCGCAGCAGGGACATCATGCGCTGCAAATGCGCCGTGCAGTCATCAAAGTCCCGCTCCCAGGCCAGTCGGCGCAAGTCCTGCTGCACCGCCATGCGATCCACCTGCCGCTGGAGGGACGGGGCTTCCGTCTCCCGGGAGGCCCGGCGAAGCAGTTCCTTCAGCCCGCTCAGCAATTGCTGCACCGCAGGCTCCGCCAGCAGGCTCGCCATGGCGACATTATCCGGCTGGATCAGCGTTTCCTGGTTTGGCATAGCCTGCTCCGGGCAGGGAAGTCCCTCATCCCGCAGCTCCTCGCAGATCTCCTCCACCAGCTCGGGACAGCGGCGCACCAGCGTACGATATTTATTTTGATAACGCAGCATGCGGCTATGGTCGCCCTCCGCCAAACGCATCACACAGGAACGCACGCTTTGGCCCTCGCCGCGCGCCATCAGCACCTGGCGCAGCAGCTCCCGCGTCTCCTCCGCCGTAAAGGCCTGAAAGGTCGCCACACGCGGCACCGAGGCCTCCGGGTGCTGCCGCAGCCGCGCATAGTAATAATTGCGAATGCTGTTCGGCTTGCGGCCCAGCTCGCCGCTGAGCTGCTCAAACACCTGACGCAGGGCATGCCCTTCCTGCGCCGCCTGTCCCACCGCTTCAAACAGGCGCGCCGTTTCCGTTTCCTGCCAGCCGTTTCGTGCGCGTCCCTGCAATGCTTCTTCCATGTTAGCCCCCTCCATACCAACTTGTTTTCGCTGCTAGTATGTGCGGGAACACAGGCAGTTATGCGGAATCACAGCATAGGAAAAGGGCGAGTGTGCTGCACTCGCCCTTCTACTTTTTAGGGAAGCTTACTGCGCCAGACTGTTCAGCGCAGTCACAATCGCTTCAGAGGTAATGGTCGCACCGCTCAGCACGTCCACGTCCTTGCCAGCTTCCAAGGGCAGGGTCTTGCCGATGAACTGGCTCAGGAACGCTTCGTCCTCGGCGCAGCGCTGACCGAAGCCAGGAGTCTGCGTGTCCGCGTTCACTTCCAGCGCCGTGATGGTGTTGTTGTCGATGGTCGCCTTCACGGTGATCTCACCACCGCCGAAGCCCTCAGCCGTCGCGGTCTTTTCCTCGCCAGCAGGCAGGTCCGTTGCCGTCGCCGCTTCCTCGGCAGGCGCAGCCAGCGTGTTCAGCGCGGTCACAATCGCTTCAGAGGTCACGGTCGCGCCGCTCAACACGTCCACATCCTTGCCCGCTTCCAGTGGCAGGGTCTTGCCGATGAACTGCTTCAGGAAGTCTTCATCCTCGGCGCAACGCTGACCAAAGCCGGGGGTCTGCGTGTCCGTGTTCACTTCCAGCGCCGTGATGGTGTTGTTGTCGATGGTCGCCTTCACGGTGATTTCGCCGCCGCCGAAGCCCTCTGCCGTCGCGGTCTTCTCCTCGCCGGTCACAACGGGCTTCTGCTCGTCCTCGGGGATACCGCCGATGTCAGGGGTGTTCAGGCTGTTCAGCGC
>CAKTYE010000142.1 GCA_934631985.1 uncultured Clostridia bacterium
TGTCCCAGATAGCTGTAATTGAAGATGCTGCTGTCATAGTAAAGCTGCAGGCGCGCCAGGGTGCTGTCGCTCAGCTCGTTGACCATCAGCAGCGTCAGCCGCTCCACATCCGAGGAAAAGGACTGCACGGCAGAGGAAAGCTCCTGCTGGCGGCTCTCGATCAGGAAATTTTCAAAATTGCTGGTAGAGCGCTGGGCCAGCCACAAAATCAATGCGCTGATGATCCCCGTGACCAGCAGCGTCACGGACAGCAGGATCGCCAGCAGGGAATACAGCTTCTTTTTGCGGGTCATGGGGAGCGCTCCTTTCGCAGGTGTGTCAGCAGTTGGTCAGCGTCAGCTGCGTTTCATAGGTGTGGCTTTCGCCGGGAGCAAGGAACTGGAACCCCGTCTTTTCCCGGTCAAAGGGCGCATTGGGGCAGTTGTTGACCCAGGTCTGCGGCTCCACGCAGAGGAATTCCTTGCTGCCGCCGTTGTACAGCATCCAGTAGGCATAGGGCGGCTGGGCGCGGTAGATCAGCTGCACCCTGCGCACCGTATCCGTCAGCCGCATCTCCCGGCTGGCGTCCATGGCAAAGTGGCGGCTGATGGTGTGCATGCAGGGCTGAAGCGTCCCTTGCAGCAAGTCCTGCCGCAGGGGCGAAGCTGCAATCACCTCGCCCGTGGGCAGGAAGGTATCCATGTTGCGCACGATCTCCTCCGCCACGCCCAATTGCAGCCGCACGTCCTCTACACGCCCGCCCTGCACAAAGGGCAGCGCGAAGGTAGTGTGAAATCCCAGCGCAAAGGGCATGTTCTGCGTGGAATCATTCGTCACGGTGATGCGCTGATGCAGCCCGTCCGCCTCTAGCACAAAGGCGATGCGCAGGGTGAAGGCATGGGGAAAGGTCATATAGGGCTGTTCCGCCGTGGCACGGAACAGGAACACCGCGTGATCTGCCGCCTGCTCCACGCAGGGGACGGACGTTTCATGCAGCATGCCGTGAATGAAATTGCCGATGGCAGGCTCGTTCATGGGAAAGCGGTAGGTACGTCCCTCAAAGGTGAACTGCGCCCCGGAAATGCGGTTGGGCGGCAGCAGGATCGGAATGCCCCACAAATAGGGATTCTCCGTGGTAAACGTCTCCAGGGACGCAGGGGTGCGCACCGAGGACAGCCCCAGCGCCGGGCGCGTCAGGGCTACCAGGTTCGCGCCGCGCTCCGGCAGAATGTCGGCCTCGTATCCGTGCGCGGATAAATGAACGGTATGCAGCAAAAGGCTCGCTCCCTTCATGCAGTTTCTCAACGTATCTCTGCGCAGATTATAGCATAGCGCTTCCGGCAAGGCCATCCATAATCTGGTATATTTTGTAAGGCAATACCGCACAAATGAGTTGGTGCGGAGGCGAATGAATTTTTCGTCAGATGCAATGGCAGATTTTGAAGGTTTACTGGAGGTAAATCGAAAAATCTGCAAGCAGCAGATGGCGGAAAAGGCATCGCCTACGCTGCCAACGAATTGTGCGGTATTGCCGTAAATTTCAGGGTGTGCTTCCTGCTTGGGCAAAGCCCGGCAGCATGACGAAAATGGAGCGCCGCTTGCATGTGGCAGCGCTCCATTCTGCGGTTCTTTTATTTCTGCTTTTTCGCCTGTGCTGCGGCAAAGTCCTCATCCGCCATGCGGCTGTAGCGCTGGATGATCTCGATCTCCTTCGGATCGTAGGGATGATGACTGGGCCGATACAGGTCATGGAACCACTTGGTAAAGTCGATGTCCGCGTTATGATCCTTCTCATAGCGCTGCCACAGACCCTCCCACGGCTCATAGGTCTGATACTTGCCCGCCACAAAGCCCCAGTTGTAGCAGCCGATCTTTTCCAGATAGAACAGCGGGAACATCTCCTGCACGGTGTTGTGCAGGCAGCGGCCCAGCCACTCCGTGTTGACGATGGGGCGGCCGTAGGTCTCCTTCAGCCGCTTGATCTGCTGAATGTTGCTTTCATAGGTGCCGTAATTGTGGTAGGAGATAATGTCGGAATTTGCCAGGGCAAACTGCTCGATCTCACTGAAGGGCTGATGCCGATCCGCAGGCAGCCGCCACACGCAGCAGGTCAGGGGCTGGATGGGATCGATTTCCCGGGCGATCTCAAAAAACTTCTTCAAATGGGGCATGGTGGCCTGGTCGCGCTTGGCGTTGCCGACCTCGTTGTAAATGTCCCACATGCAGATGCGCTCATCGTTTTTATGGGTCTCGATGATCTCGCGCACCCATTCATAGTGCCGCAGGGCCAGCTCAGGCTCATCCAGCAGGTGATAGCCCATGCCGGGGAACTGGCTGTGCTGGCTCTTTTTCCGTCCGCCGTGATAGCCCCAGTCATAGTGCTGCGGCCCCAGGGTCATGGGCTTGGTAAATTCCTTGGGCTGCATGCAGTCGTTGCCCAGCACCACCATGCAGGAGATGCCGTGCTTCCACGCGGTCTCCAGATAGCGGTCAAAGCGCTCCATGAAGCCATCGTGCTGCTTTTCCCACACAAAATATTCCAGAATGATGCGGATGGTGTTGTAGCCCGTCTCCGCCGCCAGCGCCAGCTCCTCGTCCGCCGTCTTCAGGCGTTCCTCAAAGCCCTCCTCCTGCCACTGGTCGATGCGGTTGGC
>CAKTYE010000143.1 GCA_934631985.1 uncultured Clostridia bacterium
GTCGCTCAGCTCCTTCAAAATCGCCTGCAGGTATTCAATCTTATAGGCAAGGCGCTCGGTGCTGCCGAGCCGGATTTCGTACCGGTCGTCGTACCACAGCACGATATCATACTCTTTTTCCACATTGACCTGCGCCGCATGCTCAAGAATGCCGGTGCCGTCCAGCTCCGCCAGAAGCGACAGCGCCGCGTCGAGCGCCGACTGGTTGACTGCCGTGACCGTCTGTCCGGCGGTCGGATTGTTGAGCGTCACGCCGAGAATCTGCGGATACTGCTCCTGGATGGACGCGTCGATGCGCTCCAGGGCCTTGCCGGACGGGCTGATCAGCCAGACTGTATTTGTATCCGTCGGCACAGCGAAGGCAATCTGGCTTTCCTTGACGGAAATCACCACCGTATCCGGCAGGACTCTTCCCACGCTGATTGTGTCCACATACGGCAGCGCGGCGCGCACATTGCCGGAGACAATGCCCCGGTTGACTGTGAGCAGATTGTCGCCCAGTTCCAGCCCGGAGGCTTCTATGATGCGCTCGTCAGAATAGATGGTGTTGCCCTGCACCTCAATGTTCCCGACTTTAAAAAAGATCGCCACGCCGAACACCACTGCCGCGACCAGCGCGGCCTGGATGATCAGCTTCCCCGCCATGCCGGAGCCCGCGGACGGGCGCCGCACGGCGGCTGGCTTCCTGGATTTGTGTTTTGTCATTTCTCGCTTCATATGACTCTCCCCGCCGGAATGCCTCCGGCAGTGTTATACCGTAACGCGCTGTGCAGGACGCTTTGCCAGAGGCGCGCATCTGCGCGGGCGCAGATAGATTTCATTCGTTATTATACACGAAAGGCGCTGGAATATCTACACTTTTTATGCCGGCGCCCAGATTTTTAAGATTTTGTTCCAGTTGATCGTATCCGCGCCGCAGATGGTCAAGCCCTGCGAGAGTGCTGTCTCCTTCCGCCGCCAGCGCCGCAATCACAAGCGCCGCCGCGCCGCGAAGATCGCCTGCGCGAAGTGCCGCTCCATGCAGGCGTTCTGTTCCCCGGACGCGCGCCGTGCGGCCTTCGACCGCAAGATCGGCCCCGAGCTTCCGAAGCTCCGGCACATGCAAAAAACGCTTTTCAAAGACCGCCTCATGAAATACGCTTTCCCCTTGCGCGCGCAAAAGACTCGCCATGACAAGCGCCTGCGCATCGGTTGGAAAGCCGGGATACGGCGCCGTGACAACCGGCTCCGGCGCAAGAAGACGGCCGCGGCTCTGCAGCCGGATGGTCCCGGGCCGGGTTTCAACCGTGCAGCCCGCCTGGCGCAGCGTGTCGATAACCGTTAAAAGCAGCCTGCCGTCCGTTCTTTGCAGCTCGATATCCCCACCGCAGCCGGCTGCCGCGCAGAGATAGGTCGCCGTCTCAATCCGGTCCGGCAAAATGGTATATGTCGCGCCGTGCAGCTGCCGCACGCCGCGGATCTCCAAATCAGGCCCGCCCGCGCCGTCAATCTCCGCGCCTGCCGCGCGCAGAAAGCCAATGAGATCTATAATCTCCGGCTCGCGCGCCGCGCCGCAAAGGCGCACGGTATGCTCTCCCGCCGCGCAGGCGAGCAAAACGTTTTCCGTCGCGCCGACGCTTGGGAACGGCAGCGTAATCTCGCCCCCGCGCCGCGCGGGCCACGCAGCCTGCAGCGCATCGTGCAAAAAACAAAAGCGCACGCCAAGCTGCGAGAGCGAGCGCACATGCAGATCAATCGGCCGGTCACCCAGCGGGCACCCGCCCGGAAGCGCCAGCTCCGCCTGCGAAAAGCGCGCAAGCAGCGTGCCGAGAAACACAATCGACGAACGCATTCTCGACGCAAGACGCTTTGGCACGCAGCTTCTGCAAAGCCCCGCGGGGTCGATGCACAGTGTACTCCCCTCGCGCTTTGTCCGGCAGCCGAGGCCCTCCAGAATTTCCAGCGCCGTCTCCACATCCGCAATATCCGGGCAGTTATGTAACACACACGGCGAGCTGCACAGGCAGCATGCCGCCAGAATGGGCAGCACGCTGTTTTTTGCGCCGTGAATCCGGACCGTGCCGTCCAGGCGCGCGCCGCCTTGCAGACAAAGCTGCTTCATATCTCATTCCTCCGCATCATGGGCAATTTCTCCCCATCCTATGCGGAGCTTTTTTTCACCGTTCCTGCATCAGCTCCAGCGCCGTTTCAAAAATCCGCTGCGCCGAGTCGACCACGGCCAGACTCGAAGCCGCCTTGCGCATGGCGCTGCTGCGGGTTTTATCGAGCAGAATCTCCCGCGCGGTATCAAACAGCAGCTTTCCGCTGCACCCCGCCTCCGGCACCACCACAGCCGCGCCGCGGCTCTGCAGCACCAGGGCATTTTTTTCCTGATGATTGTTCGTCACATTGGGACTTGGCACCATGATGCACGGCAGCGCGCTGGCGCAGACCTCGCTGATGGTCGCCGCGCCCGCGCGGCAGATGATGAGATCCGCCGCCGCCATGCACGTCGGCATGTCAAAAATATACTCGCGCATGTCGATGGCCGGATGCGCCGGAAGATCAACGCCGAGCTCCTTGACATACT
>CAKTYE010000144.1 GCA_934631985.1 uncultured Clostridia bacterium
ACCGATGAAAAGGTCACGGATTGTTTCCTGCTGAAATATGACATTGCAAATTTGAAAATGCTGCTGAAGGCCCGCTGTCTGGGCATTTCAGCGGACTATCTGTCCCAAAGCGGCACCATCCCGGTGGAGACCCTCCGCCATGCGGTGGCAGACCACGGCTACAAAATGTTGCCCGCACCCCTGTGCAGGGCCATGGAGGAGCTGGAAAACGAACTGCTGGTGGAGGTAGACCCGCTGCTGATCGACGTGAAGCTGGATCGCGCCATGTTCCAGCTGATCTTCGAAAAGCTGCATAAGACCCGCTGCCCGGCGGCGCTGAATTACTTCCGGGGCCGGGTGGATCTGCTCAATGCCATTACCCTGCTGCGTTTGCGCCGCATGGGCCGCGACGAGCAATTCCTGGATAAGGTGCTGCTGCCCGGCGGCGCTATCGGTACGGATGCTTGGCACACTGCCTTTGCGGATTCGGAAAAGCTGCCCGGGCTGGTGAAGGGCTACGGCGAAAAGGTGGAGGATGCGGCGCGGCTTGCCGTGCGGGATTTCCACCATCTGCCGGGGCTGGAAAAGGCCATGGATAACGCGCTGCTGGCACAGTTTGCCCAGTACAGGCACGACCTGATGCGCTTTGAGACCATCGTGGGCTATCTGCTGGCGGTGGAGCGCGAGGCGAGCGCGGTACGGCTGGTCATGGCAGGCAAGCAGAATGGCTTCGACATGGAGGCCATTCGGGAAAGGCTGCGTGATTTGTATGGCTGAGAATAACGTCCGCATGGGCGTGGTGGGGGAGCGGGACGCAGTGCTGGCCTTTAAGGCTGTGGGCATGCGCGTCATCGCCGTGGAGACTCCGGAGGAGACCACCGCCGCCCTGCATCGCCTGGCAACGGAGGGCGTGCCGGTGATCTTCATCACCGAAAGCTGCGCCCGTCTGGTGCCGGAAACACTGGAAAAATACAAGACCATGCCCCAAACGGCTGTCATCCCCATTCCGGGAAGTCAGGGAACGGACGGGTATGGCATGCGCCGGGTCAAGGCCAATGTAGAAAAGGCCATCGGCGCGGATATTCTGTTCAATAATGAGAAAAAGGGGGTTTGACCATGGCACAGGGAACCATTGTGAAGGTTGCCGGCCCCTTGATTGTCGCGGAAAACATGGCCGACGCCCGAATGTACGACGTGGTGCGCGTCAGCCGTGACCGCCTGGTGGGCGAGATCATCGAGCTGCGCGGCGACCGCGCCTCCATTCAGGTTTATGAGGAGACGGCGGGCCTTGGCCCCGGGGAGCCTGTGGAATCCACCGGCGCTCCGCTTTCCGTGGAGCTGGGACCGGGCCTGATCGAGTCCATTTTCGACGGCATTCAGCGCCCGCTGACCGTCATTCGTGATAAGTTCGGCGAACGCATTCGCCGCGGCGTGGAGGTACCCAGCCTGGATCGTGAAAAGGTCTGGGGCTTTGAGCCTGTGGCCAAGGTGGGCGACAAGGTGGTGGCTGGCTCCGTGCTGGGCACGGTGCAGGAAAGCGCCGTTGTGGAACATAAGATCATGGTGCCTTACGGCGTCAGCGGTACGGTCACGAAGATTTACAAAGGCCCGGCGAAGCTGGAGGACACCATCGCTGTGGTGAAGGATGACAAGGGCGAGGAGCATCAGCTGACGATGCTTCAGCGCTGGCCCGTCCGCCGCGGTCGTCCCTATCAGGAAAAGCTCGCGCCCCAGGCCCCCATGGTCACGGGACAGCGGGTCATCGACACCTTCTTCCCCATCGCTTCCGGCGGTGTGGCGGCTGTTCCCGGCCCCTTCGGTTCGGGCAAGACGGTTGTGCAGCACCAGCTGGCAAAGTGGGCGGATGCGGACATCATCGTGTATGTGGGCTGCGGCGAGCGCGGCAACGAGATGACGGACGTGCTGATGGAGTTCCCCGAGCTGCATGACCCGCGTACCGGCGAGAGCCTGATGAAGCGTACTGTGCTGATTGCCAACACCTCTGACATGCCTGTGGCGGCCCGCGAGGCCTCCATTTACACGGGCATCACCATCGCGGAATATTACCGCGACATGGGCTATAAGGTCGCTATCATGGCAGACTCCACCAGCCGCTGGGCCGAAGCGCTGCGCGAAATGTCCGGTCGTCTGGAGGAAATGCCCGGTGAAGAAGGCTACCCGGCTTATCTGGCTTCCCGTATCGCAGAGTTCTATGAGCGGGCGGGCTATGTGAAGTGCCTGGGCGATAGGGAGCGCTACGGCACCATCTCCGCTATCGGCGCTGTGTCGCCGCCCGGCGGTGATATTTCCGAGCCTGTCAGTCAGGCTACACTGCGCATTGTGAAGGTCTTCTGGGGCCTGAGCGCATCGCTGGCATACAAGCGCCACTTCCCGGCGATCGACTGGCTGCAAAGCTATTCGCTGTATGTGGATCGCCTGAGCGGCTGGTTCTCTGACAACGTTTCCCCTGAATGGAATGACCTGCGGGCTAAGGCCATGCGGGTGCTTCAGGAGGAGGCCGAGCTGAACGAGATCGTGCAGCTGGTGGGTATCGACGCGCTGAGCTGGAAGGA
>CAKTYE010000145.1 GCA_934631985.1 uncultured Clostridia bacterium
GTAGCGGTGAAACCCTCGGAAGAACAGCAGGAAATGATGAAGGCATTGTCTGAGCGCGCGGCCTTGGTGCATAGCGGTACAGTTGATGCATCGAAGGATAACATGCTCAAAATCACCTCGGATGGACGAAAACTGGGGCTTGACCAACGGCTGTTGAATCCGCTGCTGCCGGATTTTCCTGACAGCAAGGTAAACGCCTGCGTGCAGAACGTGCTGCGGATTTGGAAGGAGGGTGCCGCGGATAAATTGACACAGTTGGTTTTCTGCGATTTGTCCACACCGAAAGGAAAAAGCAGTACGGCAGCACAACAGCCAGCAGTTGACAACATGGACGCGGACAAGTTCAGCGTCTATGATGA
Source organism: uncultured Clostridia bacterium (assembly GCA_934631985.1). Taxonomy (GTDB): domain Bacteria; phylum Bacillota; class Clostridia; order Christensenellales; family Aristaeellaceae; genus Egerieenecus. The sequence continues at coordinate 360 of CAKTYE010000145.1, forward strand.
TATTCGGGCGAAACTCCTTGTGGGCGGCATTCCTGCAAAAGAAATCGCGTTCATTCACGACGCGGATACGGAAGTAAAGAAGAAAGAGCTTTTTGCCAAGGTTCGTGCGGGACAGGTGCGGATTTTGCTGGGCAGCACCGCAAAAATGGGAGCAGGGACTAATGTGCAAACCCGGCTGGCTGCTTCTCACGACTTGGATTGTCCGTGGAGACCGGGCGACTTGGAGCAGCGGGCCGGACGCATTGTGCGGCAAGGGAATCAGAACAAGGATGTGTACATTTACCGCTATGTGACAGAATCTTCCTTTGATAGTTATCTGTGGCAGACGGTAGAGAACAAGCAGCGATTTATTTCGCAGATCATGACTTCCAAATCCCCTGTGCGCTCTTGCGATGATGTGGATGAAGCGGCACTGTCCTATGCGGAAATCAAGGCGCTGTGTGCGGGAGACAAAAGAATTAAAGAGAAAATGGACTTGGATATTGAGGTTTCTAAGCTACGGCTGCTGAAATCGGACTATCAGAGCCGACATTATCGGCTGGAAGATCAGCTGCTGAAATCCTTTCCGCAGCAGGTGGAGCAGGATACGCAAGTGCTGATCGGACTGCAAAAGGATCAGGCAACTGCCGTGGCGCACCCGGTGCTGGAAAAGCATTTTGTTGGGATGGAAATCAAGGGTAAAGACTTTGCAGACAAGGAAGCGGCTGGTGAAGTGATTCTTGCGGCATGCAAGCTGGCTCCCAGCAAGGATGTGGAATTGGGACATTATCGTGGCTTTGCCATGCGGCTGACGTATGACAGTATGGCAAATCGGATGCTGATGGTGCTGCAAGGAGAGATGTCGCACTTTGTGGAGCTTGGCATCGATGCGCGAGGGAATATCCTGCGCATGGATAATATGCTGGGCGGCATTCCGAACAGGATTGAAGCAGTACAGGCACAGTTGGAAAATACAAAACCGCAAATGGAGGCTGCAAAACAGGAGCTTGCGAAGCCGTTTGCGCAGGAAGCGGAGCTGAAAACAAAAAGCGCACGGTTGGCTGAATTGGATGCAGAGCTGAACATGGAGAAGGGTGTGCAGCAGGATGAAAAAGACAGACAGGAGCAGCCGCTCAAGGCGCGTTTGGCAGCATCCTGCCCGCAGCCACATCGGGAGCGCGTTTCCGCGGGAATGGAGCGATAAAGACCGTGGAAGGATTGAAACAGATAGAAGTCTATCGGCAGAACGCCAGCTATGCACGGCAGCATGGAGAGATGGCGGTGTATCAGCGGTCTAACGTGGCAAACGTAGCTTGCCGCAACGCGATTGAGGAGGCGATTCGGCAGAACTTTGATGGCATGCGCTTGGATGTGCGCGGCGCAAAGAAGGTGCTGGAAACCTTCGGCGCACCGCGGGTACTGCTGGTATTGGCAAATACCGTACAGCAAAAAGCGTGGGACGGACGGTTCTCAGTAGAAAATCGGAAATGGGCGCAGACGTATGAACTGCCTGTGGATGAAGAATTGGCCGGAGATCGGCGAAGCGCCTATGTAGTGCAAAGCCACTCTGCGGTGCTGGATGGATTCATTCAGCAGACCAGACGGCTGGTGCAGGAATTGGAGCTTCAACAGAAAAAAGAGCGCTTGCAGGACAAGCTGCATCCGGCAAAACTTCCAGCACAGCCGAAGAAAAGCCGTGCTGCGGCGCAGGAGCGGTGAACAGCATGGCGAAACGAACACGACCGCATGTGATTACGCTGCGCGTCAACGATGCGGAGTTGGCGCTGATCGAGGAAAGAATGCAGCAGGCAGGGATTATGAACCGGGAAGCGTACCTGCGGCGGGCAGCGATTAACTGCTATCTGCTGTCTATGAAGCTACCGGAGGTTAAAGAGATCTCCCGGCTGCTGGGGTATGCGGGGAATAATTTGAACCAGCTGACCCATCAGGCAAATGCGTCAGGTTGGGTTAGCCAGCGGGAGGTTGCAGCGCTGCGGGGTCGATTTGAGGAAATCGTTGCAGCGCAACGGGCTCTTTTAGAGAAACTGGCAAGGTTGTGAGATACGAAGGGAAAGGCGGCGGAAAGGTGGTGGCAAAGATGTTGCTGGGGATTTTGCTGGGGCCGGTAGTGCTGGTCTTGAAGCTGCTGAACTTATTCTTGGCGTTTGCTATGGCG
>CAKTYE010000146.1 GCA_934631985.1 uncultured Clostridia bacterium
ATGGATATGAGACCGGCACAGTGCAGTACGCAGAAATCATCGCCTCCTGCGGCAAAAAAGTCACGTAGAGACTCCTTGTCCGTGAGATCGCCATAAAAGACGGCTACATGGTTCGGCAGAGTATAGATGAGCGGATCACGGTCCTTAACGAGCGCAAGAACACGGCAACCGTGTGCCAGCAGAAGCTGAACCACGGCACTTCCGAGGAAGCCGGTGGCACCGGTAATCAGATAGGTTTGATACATAACACGGTCTCCTTTCATGCAACGGTTACGGATTCTTTCCATTTTCAGTATAACACAGGACACCGAAAATGCCATAGAGAAATTGCAGAAAGCAGAAAAAGTGCTTTCGTGCAAAGGCGGCGGCAATTTTGCACCGCGTGATGGGCAAAAACTGCGTGAAGGCGTCTTACAGCACCACGAGCGGCTTCCATGACATGAATGAGAGCAAGTGGTGCAACGCCTATGCGGACGACACCATCCCCTGCATCGTTTGGATCTTCCTTATACTTCTTCTGCGGAACCAACTCTTTTGCCGCTTTTAAGGATTTCCAGAAGAGGGGAGACGCTCCCGGGTGTTGACGCAATGGCGAAAACCTGATAATATTTGCGTACCGGTTCTTAAAACCGGATAAAATGCTTCTTGGAATTTGGAGGACACACCATGAATCAAGTTCGCCTTGTCGCAGACTCCAGCTGCGACCTTCTTACTCTGTGCGGAATGGACTTTGTCAGCGTTCCGCTCACCATCCGCACCGAAACAGAGGAATTCCGGGACGACGCAGCGCTCGATGTTGACGGAATGGTCCGTGCGCTCCGTGACACCAACGGTCGCTCCTACAGTGCCTGCCCGAACGTGGCAGACTGGGAGGAGGCATTCGGCGGGCGCGGCGACGTGATCGCATTTACCATTACAAGCGGACTTTCCGGCAGCTACGGCGTCGCCTGCGCGGCAAAAGAAAGCTGTGAAGAGCGCGACCCTTCCCGCCGCATTCAGGTGTTCGACTCTCTTTCTGCCGGTCCGGAGATCGCCCTTCTCATCGAAAAGGCGGCGGCGGAACTGCGCGCCGGCGCAAACTTTGATACCGTATGCAATGTCCTGAAGTCGTATCAAAGCCAGACGCATCTGCTTTTCGCTCTGGAATCCATGCACAACCTGGCCCAGAACGGGCGAGTCAGCAAGCTGGCGGCAACGGTGGCAGGCGTTCTTGGAATCCGCGTTGTGGGACAGGCCAGTGCCGAGGGTACGCTTGAGATGCTCGGAAAATGCCGGGGCGCACGAAGGACGCTGGAGTTTTTGCTGCGCGCGATGGAGCGGCTTGGCTACAAGGGCGGCCGCTTCCGCATCGGTCATTGCCAGAACGAGGCACTTGCGCAGGAGCTTTGCTCCGAGCTGCTGCACCTCTTTCCGCAGGCGGACATAAAAAGCTATCCGCTGCGGGGACTGTGCAGCTACTATGCCGAGCGCGGCGGGATCATGCTGGGCTTCGAGTCATGAACACGAACCGGGAAGTAAACGGAAGAACCCCTTCTGCGCCTGCCTGATTTATGCCGGTTGATTCAGAAAGAGAGGAAAACTACAGATGCGGATCCAGGGACTTCAAAAGCTGACGCTGCTCGATTATCCGGGAAAAACAGCCTGCACGGTGTTTTTATCCGGCTGCAACTTTCGCTGCCCATTCTGCCACAATGCACCGCTGCTCGCCGCTGCGGGCGAAGACGGCATGGACGAAGACGAGCTGCTGGCGTTTCTGAAAAAACGGCGAGGGCTGCTGGACGGTGTTGCCGTCACCGGTGGGGAGCCACTTCTGCGCCCGGACCTGCCGCAGCTGCTGGAAAAGATCAAGGCACTGGGGTATGCGATCAAGCTGGACACGAACGGCGCGTTCCCGGAGCAGCTGGAGGCAGTCGTGCGCGCGGGGCTGGCAGATTACGTTGCCATGGATATCAAAAACAGCCCGGCGCGCTACGCGGAAACAGCTGGTGTTCCGGAGCTTGCCCTGACGCCCATTTTCAGGAGTGTTTCGTTTTTGCTGCGCGCCACAGTCGATTATGAGTTCCGGACGACCGCAGTTGCGGAGCTGCATGATGACGTGTCATTTATACAGCTGGGAGACTGGCTCATGGGTGCGAGGCGGTATTTTATCCAATGCTTCGAGCCGCGCGAGACGGTCCTGCAGGCAGGGCTCCACGCCCCATCTGAAATGCAGCTGCATTGCTGGGCGGAGCTGGTACGGCCCAAGATCCCCGCTGTGGAGATCCGAGGGATATGAATAGCAATATATTGTTATCAATATTTTGAATACACACAATATATTGTATAAAACCATTGACAAAGCACAAGCTTTCAGGTTAGAATGGGATGCAGCGCAAGGCGCGGCATCCCATTTTGTCTCATGCGATGGCACACAGAGAAGGAGGATCAGCTATGTACCGGGTAACAAAAAGAGACGGAAGCATCACAGAATTTCACATTGCCAAGATTGGCA
>CAKTYE010000147.1 GCA_934631985.1 uncultured Clostridia bacterium
GTGGTGATCTGCCTCATCGTTCTCTCCCTGAACCTGTTTGGCGACGGTCTGCGCGATGCCTTCGACCCCAAGCTGAACGCCTGACGAAAGGAGCGACGAAGCAATGGCACTGTTGGAAGTTAAAGACCTGCATACCTCGTTTTTCACTGATGCGGGCGAGGTCAAGGCCGTGGACGGCGTATCCTTTCAGCTGGATCACGGCAAAGTGCTTGGCATTGTGGGAGAAAGCGGCTCCGGCAAGTCCGTGACGGCTTACTCCATCATGCAGATCCTGGCCCCCACGGGCAAGATTGTCAGCGGCAGCGTGAAGCTGGACGGTCAGGAGCTGGTGGGTGCGGATGAAAAGCTGCTGCGCACAGTGCGCGGCAACAAGGTGTCCATCATTTTCCAGGACCCCATGACCTCGCTGAACCCCACCTACACCGTGGGCCGTCAGCTGATGGAGGCCATTCTGCTGCACACGGGCCGCAATCGGCGGCAGGCCAAGGAGCGGGCGCTGGAAATGCTCCGCCTGGTCAACGTCAACGAGCCGGAAAAGCGGATGAAGCAGTATCCCTATGAGCTTTCCGGCGGCATGCGTCAGCGCGTGATGATCGCCATGGCGCTGGCCTGCGAACCCGATATTCTGATTGCCGACGAACCTACCACCGCGCTGGACGTAACCATTCAGGCGCAGATCCTTGACCTGATGCGCGACCTGCAAAAGCAGCTGGGCATGGCGATCATCATGATCACCCACGACCTGGGCGTGGTGGCCCAGATGTGCGACGAGGTCATCGTCATGTATGCCGGCTCCATCTGCGAGCAGGGTACGGCGGACGAGATCTTCTACAACCCGCGCCATGAATACACCAAGGGCCTGATGCGGTCCATCCCCACGGCAGCCAACAACGGTCAGCGGCTCCAGCCCATTACGGGTACGCCCATCGACCTGCTGAACATGCCCAAGGGCTGCCCCTTCGCACCCCGGTGCGACGCCGCCATGAAGATCTGCCTGCAGCAGCGGCCTGATCGGATGGTCATCAATGACTGCCACTACGCCGCGTGCTGGATGAACGTAAAGCAGGCCCTGGCGGAGGGCGAGACCATGGAGGAGGTGGCAGAAGCCCATGTCTGAGCAGACTGCAAAGAAGCCGCTGCTTGAGGTGAAGGGCCTCAAGGAATATTTCGACATCAATATGGGCTTTTTCCGCACCAAGCCCCTGAAGGCCGTGGACGATGTGTCCTTCACCATCAACAAAGGCGAGACGCTGGGGCTGGTGGGTGAGTCCGGCTGCGGCAAGACCACGGTGGGCCGCACCATCCTGCACCTGTACAAGCCCACGGCGGGTGAGATCTGGTACGACGGCAAACAGCTGAAGACCAAGCAAGACATTCAGCAGTTCCGCACCAAGGCGACCATGGTGTTCCAGGACCCCTACTCCTCGCTGAACCCCCGCATGACGGTCTCCGACATTGTGGGCGAGCCGCTGGACGTGCATCACCTGTACAAGACCAAAAAGGAACGCGAGGACCGCATTCTGGAGCTGCTGGGCTATGTGGGCCTGAACAGCGAGCATGCCTCTCGCTACGCCCATGAGTTTTCCGGCGGTCAGCGGCAGCGCATCGGCATTGCCCGGGCACTGGCAGTGAATCCCGAATTCATCGTCTGCGACGAGCCGGTCTCGGCGCTGGACGTGTCCATTCAGGCGCAGGTCATCAACATGTTTGATGATCTGCAGGACAAGCTGGGCCTGACGTATCTGTTCATCGCCCACGACCTGCTGGTGGTGCGCCACATCTCCGACCGCATTGCGGTGATGTACCTGGGCAAGATGGTGGAGCTGGCGGACGCGGAGGAAATCTACAACCATCCGCTGCACCCCTATTCCCAATCCCTGCTGTCCGCCGTGCCGCTGCCCGACCCCAAAACGGCCCGGACCAATAAGCGCATTGTGCTGACGGGCGACATTCCCAGCCCGCTGAACGCCCCCTCGGGCTGCCCCTTCCGCACCCGCTGCCGCTATGCGACCGAGGCCTGCGCTCAGTCCATGCCGCCGTTTGAAGAAGTGGAAAAGGGACACTTTGTGGCCTGCCACCGGGTCAAGGAGATCAACTGAGCAGGCGCTTTCATTCGCTCAAGAATGCGGAAACCGCATTTTTGATACACACATCCTGAAAAGGGAGGAATTACCATGAAGAAACTGGTTGCTCTCATGATGGCGCTGGTCATGGCGCTCTCCTGCGCGATGGCTGCAACGGCTGAAGAAGCCAAGACGAGCATTGCGGTGTGTCTGGCCTCCGAGCCGGACACCCTGGATCCCGCCCTCAACTCCTCTGTTGACGGCGCGACCCTGACCTCTCACCTGTTCTCCGGTCTGGCGACCTGGGCGCAGGACGCAGAAGGCAAGCTGGAGATCGTTGCCGAGTGCGCGACCGAGCTGCCTGAGCCTGTTGCCAACGAGGATGGCACCATGACGTATACCTACACCCTGAAGGA
>CAKTYE010000148.1 GCA_934631985.1 uncultured Clostridia bacterium
AAAACGCGGTGAACACCGAGCTTCTTCAAAAGGTTCGGCAGAATCCTGCGCTGTTGGAGATCTCAAAGCACCTTGGCCGGTTTCGTGAGATCTTCGCGCAAGGCAAGCGCAACGGCTACGCCTATGGTCGCGGAGAAACCTACGCGCTGGAGCTGGGCAATGATCTTTCCCGTGCTATCGGTTCGGAGTTTGCCATGCTTGCCTCACCACAGACACTTCCGCTGTTTGTAAAGAAGTATCAGCAGCGGCGGCTCAAGCAGTACCGCAGGCGTGAACCTGTCCACAAGGGCATGGGCGACATCATCTGCTGCCTTGATGAATCTGGCTCCACGCGCGGCGACGCCGCCGCATGGGGTAAGGCTGTGGCGCTGACGCTGCTGGATATTGCAGCAGAAAATCGGCGCAAATTCGCGCTTATTCATTTTGCCGGTTCTTCCGAGTGCAAGTTGGACATTTTTCTGCCCGGCCAGTATTCCATGCAGGATAAGATGAATGCCGCCGAGACATTCCTCGACGGCGGCACGAATTTCAAACGGCCCTTGGATGAGGCGATCCAGCTCATGGACACCGGCTTTGAGAATGCCGACATTGTCTTTCTGACCGACGGCCTGTGCGAGCTGCCGAAGGACTATCTGGCAAAACTCCATAAGGAGCAGTCTGCCCGAAAATTCACCGTGACCGGCATCCTGCTGGACGCAGGCAATCCCGGCATGGCGTTCAGCTTGACACCGTTTTGCCAGAAGATCTATCGGACCAGCGAGTTGGCCGGTGATGAGATCATGCGGAGCTTGATTTCTCAAAGGGTATGAATCACAGTGCTTGCAGACTGCAATCCAATCGTGTATGATGAAATAAATACAACGAATTGAGGGAAACAGATTATGAAAGAAGGTCACTCCAACACACAGAAACTCTGCCCGAAACGAGATGCAGCAGTTTCCAAGCGCGATGAGCGTCAGGGCTGCGAGGTACGCACTGAAATTGGGAACACCGCTGCGGAATGTGAAATAGCGGAAAACGATAAAATGTACGGGCCATTCGATACAGTGTCTGATTTGATGAAGGCACTGAATACTCCTTGATAATCAACGTAATCAGACAGTTATCTCTGCCTATAATAAAACCGCCTCGATTTCGAGGCGGTTAAATTTTATTGGACACCCAACCGGAGCTTTAAGCCATCTTGAAGAACTTGTGAAAAGCTAAGCCCGGCTTTTTCGGCCATGTCGTTAAGGTAGCTCGGAATGGTGACATTTTTCCGAACGGAACGCATATCGTTTGCTTTACGGTATGCGTCAAAATCCACCACAGCAAAGGCGGAAACTTCGCCGGGGGCGCACGGAGGTACAACGCCGGAAGCGTCCGGGATTGACTTCCCCATGTCCTGCATGGTGATTCCCCAAAGGCCGATTGCATCTTCGGCCATCGAAATAGCGTCTGCAATGGTTTCTCCTTCTGTATTGATGTCGAGGTCGGGAACAGAAACCACATACCCGCGCTCTGCGGGTGTTAAGATGATCGGGTAGGCTTGTTTCATGAAATTACCTCCTAGAGATTTCTGCGCTTGATAATCGCGCGTGCAAGCTGTTCGTTGATTTCTTTATGACGGGGGACGGGTTCAATGTCGATGCCGTTTGTCATGATGATATGATTTGCGCCTTGCCGCAGCACCCACCAGCCTTTTGCGTAAAAACGCTTCAGTAAATCGCTCTGCTTCATTTCACATTCCCCTTACGTCTATTATTATACGCATAAAATGCGCATAAGTCAAGAGCTATTTCAGCAAAGGTGAGAATTTAGCTGACGGTACAACGAAATGTATGGGCTGTTTGATATGGCAGCCAATTTCATAAAAGCGTTGAATGCTTAGAATCGGAAGACATAGCGCAAACGAAGCAGACAATGCTGTCTGCTTCGTTTTTTATGCTTTATTTTTCAGCATAGCCTTTGTTTTAAGAATTGCCGCCCGGAATGTTTTCTGTGCTTCGCGTTCGGTGGGAAAGACCGGGAGCAGAAAATCCAATGCTGCCTGAATCCGTTTCAGATCATCCTGCGTCAAATGACCATCCAACAGGTGTTGGTGGACCTGCCGGTATGCCATACGCAGCGTTCCTGAAACACTTGCCCTTGAGAAATATTCTGCAATCAGACCGCCAATGAGAGCGGATTCCTCAATAGAATACTGCATACCTGCCGTCCTCCTTTCGCACACCCGCATATCATAGCATATTACAGGCGGACAGGCAAGCTAAGACATTTGGCCTCTTGACATGTCCGCAAGTTTCCACTTGCCTGTTGCCGCGTTACAATAAAGCTGTATTCAGGTCAGAGCAATCACAGGGCGGAGCAGACAAAGGCTGGAGGTGAACACTTGGGGACAGGTATGCCCCCGGTTCCGCACGCAGGACTTGAAATGAAATAACGGACCCATAAGACCGTAATTGCCGTTTGGCAGTTGCGGTCTTTTTGCGTCCGGAC
>CAKTYE010000149.1 GCA_934631985.1 uncultured Clostridia bacterium
GCTATGAAGAGCTTCTTGGAAAAGAAAAGCTGGCTGATTGTGCCATGATCTGCACTATGGACCGGATGCATTATGAGCCTACGATCATGGCTCTTGAAAAAGGATATCATGTACTCTGTGAAAAACCTATGTCTCCGGACAAAAAAGAAATCATTGAAATGGGAGAAATGGCAAAGAAATACAATCGTATTCTGTCCGTGTGCCACGTACTTCGGTATTCTCCGTTCTTTTCCAAATTAAAAGAGCTTCTGGAAGAGGGTAAAATCGGACGACTTATGACTATCCAGCATATGGAAGAGGTTGGCTACTGGCACCATGCACACAGCTTTGTCAGAGGAAACTGGAGAAACGCAGAGGAATCCTGTCCTATGATCCTGCAGAAGTGCTGTCATGATATGGATATCATGCTTTGGCTGGCAGACAGCAAGTGTGAAAGCATCAGTTCCTTTGGCGAACTGTCCTATTTTACAGAGGAAAATGTACCGGAAGGAGCACCAGCTTATTGTCTGGATGGATGCCCACACAGAGATGAATGTGCTTTCTATGCACCCCGCTTTTATCTGGAAAATTTAGATGGTTATCTGGTACGTGCAGTGACTGACCAGACTGATCCGGAGCATGTACTGGAGGCTCTGAAGAGAGGACCTTACGGAAGATGTGTATTCCACTGTGACAATACGGTAGTGGATCATCAGACGGTTGACATAAAGTTCGAAAATCAGGTAACAGCTTCCTTCCTTATGACTGCCTTTACAGATCAGTGTGCAAGACGTATACGTCTCATGGGAACAAAGGGTGAGATCAAAGGGGATATGGATGCAGGCACTATTGAGATCAGAGATTTCGTCAGTGGAAATCATGAGACAATAGAGCTTCACACACCTGCAAACGGACATAATGGAAGTGATATGAGTATGATGCATGATTTTGTCCGTATGGTAGGAGAAGGAAGAAAGAGTAAAACAGACGCTGCTGTTTCCGTGGAGAGTCATCTGATGGCACTGGCAGCAGAAGAAGCAAGAATAACGGGACAGGTTGTAAATCTCAGAGGATTTGCCAATGAAAATAAATGAATTTTTAGCTGAAATCAACATGCTGCCGGAGGCTGTGCATCTGCTTAATGAGCTTCAGGAATCCGGACACATTGGGGAGGAAGAATATCAGGAAAATAAGCTTTTGTATGAGAAAGACAGAGCTTTGTTTTATGAAAAAATTCTTTTGGAAAAGGATTATCGGCTTGTGTTTCTGTATTATTTATGCCGCATGGGCGCCGAAACCTATGATGCTTATGAAAAGCGGGGAATCAGCCGGGAAATTTTCAGGGACACTTTTTACGATCTGACCTTTTGGTGTGAAAACTGTTTTCTGGAATATGGAGAGTATGGAATTGATGAATACGACTGGTTTTTCCGCCATATGAAGCTTACCATCTTCAGGCTTGGAAGAATGCAATTTGAAATCATGGATTCCCGCTGGAATTTTACAGTAGGAGAAAGAATGGTAAAAAAAGGAGATCCGATCATCAGTATTCATATTCCACAGGGCGAAAAGCTCACACTGGAGAGTGTGAGGGAATCCATTATTCAGGGAATGGCTTTCTGGGGAAAAGAGATGCCGTATCTGTGTCATTCCTGGCTGCTCTATCCGGGGCTTAAAGACATTTTGCCGGAGAAAAGCAATATCATTATGTTTCAGAATCAATTTCAGATCGTAGAAACAGATTGGGACGAGCGTGAGGCTGAATGGCGTATTTGGGGGAAAGTACAGCGAAATCTGAATGTATATTCTGAGAATACTTCGCTTCAGAGGGCTGCAAAGAAATATCTGAAATCCGGAAAAGTGCTTGGGAGTGGTCTGGGAATATTAAAACCGGAGTATTTCCTGTGAAATAATTGATAAAAATTGACAAGAAGAGATTTGTCTGTTACCATCGAACCAGGGGCAATTGTTTGTCCCTGGTATCGTTATGAATAAGCAACAAAGCGGATCAGGAATCTCCGCTTTGACAAATAAAAAATGGGAGGCAGCAATAACATGAAAAAGCCGGTATTGGTAGTAATGGCAGCAGGTATGGGAAGCAGATATGGTGGCCTGAAGCAGATCGATCCTATTGATAAGGATGGGGACATTATCATTGATTTTTCTATCTATGATGCTATTCAGGCAGGGTTTGAAAAAATTGTATTTATTATAAAGAAGGAGAATGAGGCTGATTTCCGTGCTGCTATCGGAGATCGTATGAGTAAGCATATCCAGGTGGAATTTGTATTCCAGGATCTGCATAATCTGCCGGAAGGCTTTACAGTTCCGGAAGGACGTGTGAAACCATGGGGAACCGGACATGCAATCATGAGCTGTATCAATGTGATTGACGGACCTTTTGCCGTTATTAATGCGGATGATTAGTCTGGACGTCATGCATTTAAGATGGCATATGATTTCCTTACAGAGAATCAG
>CAKTYE010000150.1 GCA_934631985.1 uncultured Clostridia bacterium
GCTGCCGCCGTGCCGCCCGCCGCAGCTCCCGCCGATACAGCCCGTTCACCAGCAGCGCACACGCCGCGCCCAGCAAAAAGACCAGTACATACCGAATGTCCATGCCGTTTCTCCTTCCTGCGCCGTCATCGTTCCATGATCACCCGCATGGTCTGCAAGCCCAGCGTATACAGCAGCGTCTCGTCCACCGCAAAGCGCCCGTATTCCCGCCACATTTCCCCGGGAAAATCCTGTACCGCGATGGGAACGCCCGCCTCCCGCAGTTCAGCCTCCGTGAAGCGCCGCGCACGGTCAAGGCTCAGTGTGGTCGCGCCGTCCTCCTCCAGACCGCGCATTTCAAACATCAGCACCGGCGCACCCAGCAGCATCGGCTGCTCCCTGCCGCAGTCGCAGGTCACCAGATACCGGGCCGCCTGCCCATCTTCCACCGGGGCGTACTTCATGCCCTCGCCCTTTGCCTTACCGGCAAGCCGCCGAAAGACCTCCTTCGAAATCCCTTTCACCAGATTTTCAATGGGTTCCATGTCGTTCACTCCTTTGTGCCTGCTGAACGGTCACGCCTTGTAAACATCCATCAGTGCATCGCAAAGCTCACCGTTGGTCCATTCTGTCCGGCCCTTTGCTTTCTGCTCCTGTTCAAAATCCATCCGGCGCTTGGCTAGCTGAATGACCTTTGCCGCGCCCATGGCTTCTAAATCGAACTGGTAATTTGCTCCGCAGTGGTTCATCATTTCCGTCAACGCCCATAGAAGATAGCTGGGTTCGATTCCCTGACCAAACATGCTCTTGGCTTCTTCCACAAACTCCTTGCGGTTCAGCGGCTTCTTTGTCGGCGGCAGCAGGCCCGCTTTTCGCAGCTCATCCCTTGCCGACTTTCTGATTTGCTTTTCCCGCTCGGTCATCTTGGTGCTTCCCATTTCTCCTTCTCCTTTACAGCCCCGGCTTGTACATGACCGCTTCCTGCATGGTGGCGGCGGTGATCCGTCCGCCCTGCGCGGCGTAGAGACAAAGCTCCAGCATCTTCGTGTAGGTTCCCATGCCGCCGTGGGTCGTGTCCGCTGCCATCGCCGCCAGCTTCTCCACCACCTCCGGGTCGCAGTCGTAGCCCTGCAGGGCGGCGCGAATTTCATCCTTCCGCGCACCGCCGAAGGTGTATTGGAACATCCGCCGGGATAGCTGCGTCGTGTCCCGCCGATTCAGCACATTCGCAATGGCGGGCGTGCCGAATAACAGTACCGTCACCCCTGCGTTATCGTGCAGCTTGCGCAGCACGTCCAGCTTCTCCACGTTCCACTTCTTCAGATACTCCGCCTCGTCCACAAGGATCACCGTGTCCGGCTGCTGCTTCAGCGCCCGGATCAGCTTCTGCGTCCGGCTGTTCAGCGTCCCGCGAAGCTCCAATCCCAGCCCCATGCCGATCTCGTCCAGCAGATCCCCCAGCCGCATGGAAAGCCATGCCTCTATGCGGATCGCGTGGGGCAGCTTGTCCTTCATGATGCCCGCCACCGTGGTCTTGCCCGTTCCCGGCATCCCGATCACCACGCCGATCTCCCGGTGCTTCACGCAGAAATCGCAGAAGCCCAGCGCCCCCAGCAGGTCCTTCGTGCGGATCAGCTCCAGCGTCTGCTTGGCTCCCGCTGCCGCGGGCGCTGCTTGCAGACCCTGACTGGCCTCCCAACTGTCCACCCATGCCCATAACCGTGCCACACCCTCCGCGCTGATGGAGGCCGCGCCCCGGTTCGCCAGCGTGGAAACGTAGCTGCGGTTCACCTCCGCCGCGTCCGCAATGGACTGGTACGACGTGCCGGAGACTTCGTGAATGCTGTTCAGCTTCTCGCCCAGCGCCTTCATGCTGCGCGTCTCCTGCATTTGCAATGCTTCCATAGGTTCTTCCTCCTTTTGCTTTTTTGCCTTGTGCCGGGCGGGGGAGCTGCACCCCCGTCAAAACGACTCGTCCCAGCTTATTCAGCGGAATTTCCTCTTGCGCTTGGCAACTCAAACGCAGAGTTTCGCGTCTGCGGACGCGACCAAAGGGCTTTCCGATCGCCCTTTGGAAACCTTCGGCCCCTGCCTACTATCAGGATAAGGAGCGCCCCCCGAAGGAGTGGAGGGGGCGATCGGAAAGCCCCCTCCCCGGCCCGCAGGCCGGAACCCTCTTGCTTCATGAAGCGCAATGCTTCATAGGATCACTAGCCTTAAAAACAGGAACATGGTCTTCGGGAGGGAGCGCGAGGGAGGTGCTTCTGGCACAGAAGCAGCCTCCCTCACACCTCTCCGTGCCTAATTTGCATCCGGCATGTCCAGTAGCAGCGCACCCATGGCCTCCTGCCGCCTGCGAATTGACCCGTCCGCCCGCTGGGCGGCTTCCTGCCGCCGCGCCTGCTTCTCCTCCGCTTCCTGCATCCCGCGCCATGCCCG
>CAKTYE010000151.1 GCA_934631985.1 uncultured Clostridia bacterium
CACGCTCCAAATCTTCCCCATGTTTCCTCCATAAAATTGTATATTTTATATAATTCTCTTCAAGCAGTTGACAACATTCCCCATATTCTGTAAAATAAAAACAACACATGATCCGAAGGGAGGCCGTCATATCATGAAATCTACCGGCATGGTTCGCCAGCTGGATACGCTGGGGCGTATCGTTATCCCCGTGGAATTGCGCCGCACTATGGATCTTTCCTTGAAGGATACCCTTGAAATTTTCGTGGACGGAGACCAGATCATCTTAAAGAAATATCATCCCGCCTGCGTTTTCTGCAATGATGCGCGGGACGTGGTATCCTACAAGGGCAAATTAGTCTGCAAGCGCTGCCTTGCCGAGCTTCGCAGCGAGGGCTGACCTGTTCCCCGCTTCTCCCTGCCGCCGCTTCGGCGGCTTTTTGTCGTGCCTCCCTTCCTGTGCTATGCGCCGTTTCTTTGTTTCATGCGCCGCCTTTGCGCCACAAAACAGCGCATTTGCCGCTTGTACCCGCTTGCACGGTGGATTATAATAGATGCTGTACCCAGCCGCAGGGCTGCGGCTAAAGGAGGAAAACGTTGATGCTGAAGCAATATAAGGAAGAGACCCTTCTTCGTACCTGTCACTGCGATTTTATGGGTCAGTGGCGGCCCAGCGCCATTCTGGAAACCATGCAGGAGGTCGCCGGAACCCACTCAGAAATTCTTGGCGTGGGCCGCAACGCCCTGATCGAGCAAAACCTGGTATGGGTGCTGACCCGTGTGGAGGTCGTCATGAACCGCTACCCCAAGGTCTGCGATACCGTATCGGTGGAAACCTTTCCGATGCCGGTGCGCCGCTGGTTCTTCCCCCGCTATTATGTGTTCCGGGATGAGCATGGCGAGGAGCTGGGCCGCGCAGGCAGCCTGTGGGCGCTGATGAACCTCTCCACCCGCCACATGGCTCCCCCGGACAGCATTCTGTCCCTGATGCCCGATAACAGCGACCTGATCGCCCCCCTGGGCCTGCCCGGCCCCGTGACCGAGGTCTCCGGCGCGGTGTCCCGCAGCACCCGCATCCCCGAATATACCGACCTGGACGTGAACCACCACGTCAACAACACCAAGTATATGGACTGGTGCTGCAACGCCCTGGGCATCGACCGCATGAAGGAAAGCGCACTGCGCCGCTTCTGCCTGAACTATGACATGGAGGTACTGCCCGGTCAGGAGATCAATACCGAGCTGCGCCTGCTGGGCGATTCCTTCTCCTATTGCGGCTTCCATGGCGAGCAGCGCTCCTTCGACATCGGCGGCGAGCTGATGCCCCGCTGACAGGATCCCGTGCCCCCATTTTGCAGCCGTGTCGGACTGTATGCACTTTCCGGCACGGCTGCTTTTTGTGTCTTTTCCCGCGACATATCGCGACGAGTTTCCACCTTGATGCGACGCATTCCCACCCTTGACGGTGCAAAACAAGTATGCTACCCTTTTGCCCAAGGAGGAATGCTTATGGTCATGCGCCCTTGCGCCGGCAGAATCGTCTACTGCGATACATGCGGAGCCATCGGCCCTGACGAGGAAATGACGCTCTGCCTGCCCCGCCGCGCCGGCATCACGGATGAACTGTGGCTCCACCGGGGCTGCGGCGGGCAGATCTATCTCTATACCTACCCCCAGGCTACGCGCCTGGGCAGCCGCATCGTTTCTTTGCCCCATGATATGACTGTCTGTGCCTGGCAAGCCCTGTCCCCTTCCGAAAGGAAGTATCATCAGCGTCGCGCCCGCAGTCTGCGCGGGCTTGCGCAGGCTGAAGATGCTCTTGTTCCTTTCAAACAAAAAAGTGATAGCAACTCATGAAAAAAATAAATATTTAGATTGATGCAGCAGGGATTTCGCGCCTGCGGGCGCGACCAAAGGGCTTTCCGATCGCCCTTTGGAAACCTTCGGGGGCTTTCTTTTGCTGTAGCAGCTCGCCCTAGCCCTAAGCACAGACCTGATTTTCGGCAACGCACGCAGTGCCGTTGCCGAAAATCAGGCCGTTAGGGCGGAACCGAAGGCGGCTCGGGTTGTGTCCCCCTGGGAAGGCTCCACGCCGAACGCAATTTCGGCACGAGGGGTCCGGGGGCCGGCACGCCGCATGGAAATTTTGCCGGCCCCCGGGCGGCTTTGCCTACTTTGCCCGAGTGCAAAGTAGGTCGTCCGTCCGCAGAAGTAATTTTGTCAAGGCCGGAAAACGTATTTTTTTGAAAAGCATAGTATCTTTTAAGTAGAGCTTTACATACAGAATTTTCACTGGATGGTAAAAACTTATAGACATGGCGAAGAATTGTCGTT
>CAKTYE010000152.1 GCA_934631985.1 uncultured Clostridia bacterium
TTAACATGGAAATTCCAAAAATACATGAGGGCGAGTACCGATTCTGCCTGATTCTATGGGATCATGAGCCGGTCACCGCGGCCCAGCTTGCAAAGCTTTGTCTGGAGCAGCTGGGTTGGAAACGAACGACAACCTACACCGTCATCAAACGGCTTGGGGAGCGCGGGATCCTGAAAAATGAGAATGGGCTTATTACCGCACTCGTTTCCAAGGACGAAGCACAGGCGTATGAGATTGATGAATTGGTTGAAAAGAAATTTGAGGGCTCTTTGCCTACGTTTATTGCGGCTTTTACAAAACGGCAGGATCTGTCTGAACACGAGCTCGACGAAGTGCAGCAGATGATCGACCGCATCCGGAGGGGAGAGACACGATGAGCGCACTCTTTTTAAAAATCTTCAATATGAGTGTCTCCGCAAGCTGGATCGTCGCCGCGGTACTGGTGCTGCGGTTGTGTCTGCGCAGAGCGCCCAAGTGGTGGAGCGTCCTGCTTTGGGGGATTGTCGCGGTGCGGCTCGTTCTTCCATTTTCGATCGAAAGTACATGGAGTCTGATCCCGAGCATAGAAACCATCAGCCCGGCAATCATGCTGGAGCAGACCCCCTCCGTCCAGACAGGCATTCCGGCGCTGAACAGCGTGATAAACCCGGTCATCGGCAGCTCCCTTGCCCCCGCACCGGGCGCAAGCGCCAATCCGCTGCAGATATGGATTTCGGTTTTCACGGCGGTCTGGATTGCCGGCGCTGCGCTGCTTCTTCTGTATTCCGCCGTCAGCTATGGCCGGCTGCGCTGGAGGCTCCGTGAAGCCGTGCGCCTGCAGGGCAGGATCTATCAGAGTGAGAATGTGCATTCTCCGTTTTTGTTCGGGATCATCCAGCCCAAAATCTATCTTCCGTATCACATGGAGTCCCGCGATCAGTGCCATGTCATTGCCCACGAGCAGGCCCATCTGCGCCGCGGCGACCATATCTGGAAACCCCTTGGGTTCCTTCTGCTGACCATTCACTGGTTTAACCCGGTGATGTGGCTCAGCTATGTGCTGCTGTGCCGTGACATTGAACTGGCATGCGATGAAGCAGTCATCAAAGAATTAGGAAACGAGCAGCGGGCCGATTATATGCAGGCGCTTGTCACCTGCAGCGCAAATCGCCGCACACTTGCGGCCTGCCCCCTCGCTTTCGGAGAAATTGGAATTAAGGAGCGTGTAAAATCAGTGATGCATTATAAAAAGCCAGCCATCTGGATCGTACTTGTGGCCATTATTGCCTGCGTTGTTCTTGCCGCGTGCTCGTTGACAGATCCAGTGGATTCCCAGAAAGACACCCCCAGCAATACTACCGCCGAAGCAGCGGCAGAAACTGCCTCCGATTCAGTGTCGGACACCACTCCGGAAAATCCTGCTGCACCCACGGAAAATAAGACGGACGCCGAGCTGCCCGCGCAGAGCTATGCGCAAGAGGATGCACCGGCTGCAGCCGAGCCAGACAACGCGCAGCTGGATGCCGCAATCAGCGCTGCCGTTTTCGACCACTACGCAGGCGATGTGCAGGAGGGGCAGATTCACGCGGAAAGCCACGCACTTCTGGCCACAGATTCTGCCGCCGATGCCAATGGCACAGAGAAACTCACAGCGTTTCTGCTTGTTCTTCAGGGTGCATATCACGTTGACGGCGGAACTGTAATGCAGGATTCCGGAAGTTATATCCCGACGGCCATCACATTCCAGATCAGCAGCACCGGCCAATACACCCCAGAGGAATACTGGGAGCCGAGCGATGCAAGCTACTCCGATGACATTCAGGCAAAATTCCCGACCAGCGCAGCAGAAGAAGCACTGATGAACGATCAGGCCTATATTGATGAGCTGAATGCCGCGTGCGAGCAAAAGGTACTTGAGGCCGTGAACGGCGCGGGCCATTGAGCCGTACAGCCGCGGGAGCGTAAAAGGAGAACCGGGATGTTGGAAAACGCAGAGGGCCGGTTTGAGGCGTGGTTGGACGAAGAAAACCGCATTGTGTCCTTTCACGAAATACCGGACAGCCGGTACTGCAGCGCGGAGGAACACGATTTCTGGCAGATGATTGTCAGCCTGATTCTGGCTGGATCTCGGGTGCAGTAAAGCATAGATTTTTCAGAAGGCAGCGTGCAAGTTTTCGGACCTGCACGCTGCTTTTCTCTGTAAACTCGGAGCTGCTTCACCCACCTCTGCACCTGCTGTTTTTTCCGTTTTCCGTGCACTTTTTTCGTACAACCCCGTCG
>CAKTYE010000153.1 GCA_934631985.1 uncultured Clostridia bacterium
TGGACGAGCGCCAGTGAGCCACACGTCGTAAAGCCCGCGCTCTGCACGCAGCTCACGTCGGTCACGCAGGGAATCTCAAAGGCACCGGCAAGCTCGGGACCAATCTGGGCCGTATCGCCGTCAACCGCCATCTTGCCGCAGATGAGCAGGTCGAAGTCCTCGTCGAGCGCCTCGATGCCGCACTTGAGGGCATAGGTGGTTGCCAGGGTATCGGCACCTGCAAAGGCGCGGTCGGTCAGCAGCAGTGCGTCATCGGCGCCTCGGGCGATGCAGTCGCGCAATAGCGATTCGGTCGCGGGGATGCCCATCGACACCACCGTTACGCGCACGTCCATGCCAAAGCCGATAAAGTCGTCCTTCAGCGCCAGCGCGCATTCCAGAGCGCTTGCATCGAACGGGTTAATGACCGCCTGCTTGCCATCGCGCACGATGGTATTGGTCTTGGGGTCCATCTTGACCTCGGTGCTGCCCGGCACCGCCTTGACGCACACCACCATATGGAAATCGCTCATCTTCACGCGCCCCCTTTCTGGACGAGCTCATCCAAGAGCTTCTCCGAAAACAGGTTACCGCGACCCAGCTGCCCGGCAGGATCGAGCTGGAGCTTGAGCCGCGCCGACTCGACCATGGCCTCGTGACCGTACATCGTCTCCAAGAAGCCCGCCTTGATCTTGCCGACGCCGTGTTCGGCGGAGACGGCACCGCCCATGGCCGTGACCTCGGAAGCCCACTGGGCAAAGAGTTCTCCGCCGCGGCGGTAATCCTGCGCATCGCGCGGCAGAATGTTTACATGCAGATGGTTGTTACCAATGTGCCCCCAGGCGGCAGACTCAAGCCCGCTTTCGGCCAACGTGCGGCGATAGAGGGCGATGACATCGGCCAGGCGTGCGTTGGGCACCGACATGTCCGAGCCCAGTTTGGTGATGGTAGGATCCGTGCGGCGACGCTCGTCGATGAGCATGTTGACGCTCTCGGGCACCGCATGGCGGAAGAATCGCTGACACTCGCGATCGACCTCGGTGCGCGCGACCCATGTCGCATCGTCGCTGCCGCCCGCAAGCTCCAGTACCCACCCCAAGTGATACAGCTCCTCAGTCGCCTGGGCTTCATCGTCGCAATCGAGCTCCACGTAGACACAGACCTTGGCGTCTTTGTCGAGCGCCGGCAGCGAGGCGAACGCGGTCGACTGCTCACGCTGACGACGCAGGATATCCAGGGCGCCCGCATCGAAATATTCGATGGCAGCCGCGTGGGACAGGACGGGACGCACAGAATCGGTGAAGGACACGGCCTTGTCTTCGCTGTCAAAGAAGCAGCTCACGCCCCAAACGACCGCAGGCGCCGCCTGCAGGGCAATCTCGAGCTCGGTGATGACGCCGAGCGTGCCGCACGCACCGATAAACAGATCGATGGCATCCATATCGTCCGCAACAAAATAACCCGAGGCGTTTTTGGTCTTGGGCATGGTGTAGTCGGGAAGGTCGAGCTCGAGCGTGCGGCCCTGCACCGTGACGAGCGAAAGGCGACGACCCTGTGCAAAAACCTCGCCACGGTGAAGCTCGAGCAGGTCGCCATCGGTCAGCGCGACATGAAGGCCCGTGACGTGAGGGCGCATGGGGCCGCAAGCGTAGCTACGGGCGCCGGAAGCGTTGCATGCCGCCATACCGCCCAAGCAGGCAGATGCCTCGGTGGGATCGGTAGGAAAGAATTGCTCGGGAGCTTCCTGGAACTCCTCGTAGGCCCCAAGCGATGCCTGGTCCCAGCCGGCAGTCGGCAGCACTTTCTTGCCCAGTTGCTTGCGCAGCTCAGACAGCACGACGCCGGGCGCCACGCGCAAAAGAAAGCGGCCCTGCTCATCGCGGCGAATGCCTAGGTAGCGATTCATACGGGAAGTATTGAGAATGTGACCGCCATGAGGCACGGCGCCGGCGGCAAGACCGGTCCGGGCACCCTGAACCGTCACCGGGACACGCTCGGCATGGAGCTTTTTCAAAATGGCGCGGACCTCGTCCTCCGTTGTCGGAAACGAGATGCTCGAGGCCTCGCCCGATGTGCGAGACTCATCGCGGCCATACTCCTCGAACTCGTCGGTGAAGGGTTTGATGGTTGCAGACACGCGAACTCCCCCTTTAGCTAACTACAGTGTTTGCAGGGAGATGTTACCGCATCGTTTCGTCGACGTGTTCGAGACCGTCTCCATAATTGGCGATTTTTACGTTC
>CAKTYE010000154.1 GCA_934631985.1 uncultured Clostridia bacterium
GCGGCGCAGTCGGGCGCGGATCAGCAGCGGCTGCGGGAGATCGGCGAGCAGACGCGGCGGCTGGTGCAGTCGCTGAAGGATAACCAGGACGTGGAGGCCACGGAGGTGGCGAACGCACTGATGCTGGACGCGCTGACCCGGCGCATTGCCACGGCGGAGGAGGAATTCGACGCGCTTTCGCTGGACAAGGCGGGGCGGTTGCTGGTGGCCTTGCAGCGGTCGGCGGTATACAAGGCGCGGACGATGGAGGACAAGCGGCGGCTGGTGAACCGCATGCAGGAGACGTTCCTTGTGAAGCTGCGGGAACTGGTGCAGGGCGACGAGGAGCTGACCCAGCGGCTTGCGGAGATGGTGGAGCAGGCCGGGCAGGAGGTGCTTGCCGGTGAGGGCTGAGTGGTTTGTGCTATGGGTCACGACCGGGCAGGAAAAGGCGCTGTGCGACAAAGCGGCGCGGATTCCGGGGGTTTTACGCACGCTATGCCCGGAGCAGGAGCTATGGAAGCGCCGGGAGGGCGCATGGGTGCAGGAGCGGCAGCTGTTGTTCCCCTCCTATCTGTTTCTGCGGTGCGTGATGAACAGCGCCGTTTACTACGACGCGAAAGAGCTGCCGGGGGTGCTGGGATGGCTGGGCCGGGATGCGCTGTGGCCCTCCACGGTGCCGCAGGAGGAAATGGACGCGGTGCTGGCGCTGATGCAGGGCAGCGACCCGGAAAAGACGCTGACGGATGTGGAGATCAACAAGCGGCAGCGGCGGGGATACGGCACGTTATGCTTACAGGGAAAGCGCTATCGTATCCCGTTTAACGTCTACAGGCAGGCGGAGGACGCCCCGGGTGATTCGTCCCCGGGGACGGACGAAGCCGAACAGGAACGGCTTTCCGGCGAAGAAGCCGAAAGCCCATGAACGATAGCCGGGAAAGTCAGGCGGGCCTCACAAGCCCTGCCTGAGCGCCGGAGGGCGAAGCTATGCCCATGCAGCTCCATTGCGAGGCTGCCCCGGCGGAGGGCGGGTGTGCTATCTTCATGGGGTTCCTTCCTCAAAAGCAGGCAGGGAGTTTCACTCCTTCTCCCTGCCTGTGAAGGGAGGGGGGAGTATCCTCAGTCAGCCTTGCGGCTGACAGCTCCTTCTGCGGAAGGAGCCAAGAAAAAGCGTTTTATTATAGAATAGGATATTGTAACGCAGGGATTTCGCGCCTGCGGGCGCGACCAAAGGGCTTTCCGATCGCCCTTTGGAAACCTTCGGTTCCTTGGGCGGGAGTAAAGGCGCATTTCGATGTGGAACCCCTCCACCCCTTCGGGGTACCTCCCCTTTCAGGGGAGGCTTTTGGGTGGGTGTGCAACGCTTGGAAAGGCTCCCCCCAGGCTGCGCTTTCAATCTTTGATTGAATGCGCAGGTCGCCACAGGCGACTTAGCTATTCCGTGAGCGGAATAGCTAACCTCGAAAGGGGAGCTGGCCCGGCAGGGCCTGAGGGGTTATTGGGCTTTCGTCTTTCGGCGAGGGCTTTTTTTGATGCAGAAAGGAGGCCGCTTATGTCTGACGCATTTCGGGACAGGATGATGGCAGCGACGAAGGTTGTGCGCGGGCAGGAGCGGGCGCTGAAGCGGCGCATTGCGGGGCTGTATGCCCAGTGTGCGCAGGACATGGAACGGGAAATTCTGCACTATGGCGAGGACACGCTGACGGGGCGCAGGGCGGCGGAGCTGCAAAAGGCCATGCGGGCGTATGTGAAGGGACTTTGGAAAGAGATTCACCGGGCGGCGGAGGATGCGGTGCAGGCGGGGGCGGCGCTGGGCATTGAGGCGCAGGCCAGCCTTTTAGACGACGCGGTGCGGGGCATACGGCTTTCCATTCGGCCCAGCTTCAAGAGCATGTTTGCCCGGACGCAGGACGAGGCGGTGGCTTCGGTGCTGAACGGCAGCCTGTACAGCGGGCCGCAGACTTCCCTATCCCGGCGTATTTGGAAGCATGAAGCGCTGCAAGGCGGACAGATCGAGCAGCTGATTGCCGAGGCCGCGGCGAAGGGGCGTTCGGCAACAGAGCTGGCGCGGGACCTGGAGGCGTATGTGAATCCCAAGGCGGCGATGCCGGACAACTGGAACGACATTTACGAGCAATGCCCGTTCCCCTTTCGCGTGGACT
>CAKTYE010000155.1 GCA_934631985.1 uncultured Clostridia bacterium
GCTGTTTGGTCCAATAGGCCGCATACGCATCCCGCTTTTCTGTCAGTGTCTGCTCAAAGGCAATCTGCAATTCTCGTCCTGACGGTATCTTCTTTTGCTCCATGTTCTGAAAAGCTCTTTTCGCTCCTCGATACGCTTCCAATTCTTCCCGGTGTTCCGCTGCAAACTTCTTGCTATATCCAGCCTGACGATACGCTTCAAACACCTTTCGTGTCTGGGCATAGGCCACGACCTGTTTTCGCAATGCGGAAATCTCACTCAGCCGTTTTTCAGCGGCCCGTGCCTGCCTCAGCAGCTCCCGCCGTTCAGCCGAAGCGGCATCCACTTTCGCAGAAAGCTCTTCAAAATCCTGAATTCCATGGTCAGAAAGCCAATTCAGCGTCTGCGCCATCTGCTTCAAATTGAACTTCTTTGCCCAGTTGGCGTAGCCACCACCCTTACCTGCCTGTAGCTTTGCCTGTACATCTACCAGCAAGCTGACCTGCATGGTTTGCGGCGCTCTTCGTGTTTTCTTCTGCCTTCCCGGTACATGTACACGTTCTCCAGCAAGCACAGCGCGAAGCGTTTCTTCCGTATACGCTTCCCCTAAAGTATCCAGTCGTTTGAATCTTTTCTCTCCCGGTCCACGAAAACTCATCTGTTTGCCGCACTTGATTTCCCATCCCTTCTGCTGCAACACAGCAAGCAATCCCTCAAAGCTCCCCGGCTTCTGCGCCAGCACTTCATCCAGCACATTACGCAACGTGTCCCGCTGGGACGGTATGGCTTTATCTCCAAGCCATTTATTATAGGAAACGCCCCTATGCTGCGGCTTCTCAATGACCGACAATTTGTGTTCCATGCAGATTTGATCAGACAGTCGTGCCACGGCTCGCCCAGAACCGAGAAAATTCCGAAACTTACCCATTCCGTCCAGCGTTACTGCCGACCACTCCAAATGATTATGCACATGCTCTTTGTCTGTATGAGTGGCGACCACAAAAGCATGATTTCCTTTCAAAAACCGTTCTGCTAACTCAATTCCAATCTGATGTGCTTCCTCTGGCGTGACCTCACCCGGTTTGAAGGACTGCCGTATCTGGTAGGCGATCACTTCATTCTCCTGCCAGCGGCCTGTTATTTCAAAATACTCCTTCCGCGCCAGCGCGAATTCTGCGTCCGCTGTCGCTGCATGACAGGCAAATGCCGTTACCAATTCGCCTTCCCGTGTCTTTTCAGGATTCTTAATATAGTCCAGCCGTGCTTTCAGCGCCTGCTCTGCGGTGCATCCTTTGTTCCGGTGCATCGCAATGATGCGTGTCGTTGCCATTCGTTTTTCCTCCCAACAAAAAAATTGGGCAGCCTGCTTCGCTGCAGGCCGCCCATTTCTAGTCCGTTAGTGATAAATCCTTTCTACCAGCCAGTCCTCCAGCTTTTCCAGTCCACCCAGCGCCCATGCTGCCGCCAGCGGAATCCCCAATGGGCTGACCAGCCATGCCACAATCAGCATACCAAGCCCATTCTGCCAAGACAGTGCAAACCAAACCAGCACCGCCAACAAGCCAAGAAGTGCTGAAACAATCCCAAGTACCGTAGACGAAACCGCCATAGCAAACGCCAAGAATAAGTTCAGCAGCTTCAAGACCAGCACTACCGGCCCCAGCAAAATCCCCAGCAACACCTTTGCCACCATTTTCCCGCCCCGCCTTTCCCTTCGTGTCTCACAGCTTCGCCAGCTTTTCCAAAAGCGCCCGCTGTTTCGCAACAATTTCCTCAAAGCGCCCCCGCAACGCCGCAACCTCTCGCTGACTAACCCAGCCCGACGCATTTGCCTGATGGGCCAGCTGATTCAGATTATTCCCCGCATACCCCAGCAGCCGCGAGATCTCTTTAACCTCCGGCAGCTTCATAGACAGCAAATAGCAGTTAATCGCTGCCCGTCGCAGGTACGCTTCCCGGTTAATGATCCCTGCCTGCTGCATTCTTTCTTCAATCAGCGCTAACTCCGCATCATTAACGCGCAGCATAATCACATGCGGTCGTGTCCGTTTCGCCATGCTGTTCATCGCTCCTGCGCCGCAGCACGGCTTTTCTTTGGCTGTATCGGCATTTTTGCCGGATGCAGCTTA
>CAKTYE010000156.1 GCA_934631985.1 uncultured Clostridia bacterium
AAGTATATCCTGCGCGAGCTTGCTGCGCCTGTCGGATTCAACTGTATGGCAGATATAGAGGTGGAAGTAACCCCTGATTGGACAGCGCCACTGGAGCTAACCTGTGTGGATGTGCCGAACCACTATGAGTTCCAAAAGGTAGACCCTGCGGGGAATCCGCTGGCTGGCGTGAAATTCGCGCTGGAAAATATGGACGGCACGGTGCTTCGGGAGCTTATTTCGGATGAAAGCGGTATGGTGCAGATTACTGATCTTCTGCCCGGGAGTTATGTTATTCGGGAAACGGAAGCTCTGGAAGGTTTTATGCGCACGAAGGAAACACTGACCTTTACGCTGGACGAAAACTATATTGTGCCCGAAACCTTGCCAAAGCTGGTCAATGAGCCTGTAATTCAAACGGGTGTGGACTTTGAAATGACACCCGGTTTGTGGATCAGTGTGGGACTGATTTTTGCGGGGCTGGTTCTGGAAGTTGTGACACGATGGCATAAGAGGAAAAAATAATGAAAGGATGTTTTATGATTTACCTGCATCGTTTGGTCGTTCCGCCGTAGTATGAAGCAACAAAAGAAGAAGGAGGAAAATCTATGCAAGAAGATATTGAACACCGGGCCGTAACGCTGGCAATAAACACCGGCAAGATGACTGGGCGCACCTTTCGGAATGCGCTTGCGAAGCTGCTGCATTTTCTGAAAAACAAGCATCAGCAGCACAAACAAGTGAAGCCCTGCGGGAAACAATCTGTAAAGGAGCTCATCGGGCAGAATCAGGGCGTGAGTCGCGTGAATTTATCCCATGACGATGATGTGAAGCAGTTCGAGCATGTGGCGCGGAAATACGGTGTGGACTACGCTATCACGAAAGTGAAGGGCGAAAAACCACGGTATCTCATCTTTTTCAAAGCAAGGGACAACGATGCGCTGACGGCAGCATTAGAGGAATACACGGCACAACGGATGCGCGGCAAGGACAAGCAAGCGCTGCATAGCAAGCTGCAACAGCCGTCACTAGCTGGACAGGAGCGTGCAGCACGGCAAAAGGAGGTCAGCAGGTAAAGATGAACAAAAACGACCTCCGCAGGAAGCTGGTTCAGAACCTGCCGTATCTGCTGATCGGGCTATATGTAACAAAGCTCAGTCAGGCGTGGCGATTAGCTGCTGGCAATGACGCTTCCGAAAAGCTGCTGCATTACTCGGCGGGATTAAGCGAAGCATTTCAGTCTGCATTGCCCAGTTTTGATGCATATGACTTGCTCTTTGGCGCGGCTGTTGGCCTGTTGCTGGCGCTGGTTGTACTGGAAAAGCGGCGCAACCGCAAGAAGCTCCGCAAAGGAGCAGAGTACGGTTCGGCCCGCTGGGGAACGGCGCGGGACATTGCCCCTTATATCGACCCGAAACCAGAGAATAACCTGATTCTGACCCGAACGGAACGGCTGACGATGAACAATCGTCCCAAGGACCCGAAGACGGCCCGCAACAAAAATGTGCTTGTTATCGGCGGCAGTGGTTCGGGCAAGACGCGCTTCTTCATCACGCCGAACCTGCTGCAATGCGACTCCGTAGACTATCCGTGTTCCTTTGTGGTCACGGACCCCAAGGGCGGCTTAATCGTAAACTGCGGTTCGCTGCTGCAACAGAAAGGATACCAGATCAAGGTGCTGAACCTCATCAACTTTAAGAAATCCATGAAATATAACCCGCTGGCCTACATTCATTTGGAGAAGGACATTCTGAAACTGGTGAACGTACTTATGGAAAACACGAAGGGCGAGGGAAAAGGCACTGACCCCTTCTGGGACAAAAGCGAACGCCTGCTGCTGACCGCGCTGATTGCTTATCTGCACTACGAGTGCTCTCCGCAGGAGCAGAATTTCAGCAGTCTGCTGGATATGCTGAGCAGTATGCAGGTGCGGGAGGATGATGAAGATTTTCAGAACCCGGTGGATTTGCTGTTTGCAGACTTGGAGCGGAACGCGCCTGACCACTTCGCAGTGCGGCAATATAAGACTTTTAAGCTAGCGGCGGGTGTTGTATGCTCTAAAAGACTTCTTAATCAAGCGGTTGGGAAGTCTCTTAGAACACACAACCTAAAA
>CAKTYE010000157.1 GCA_934631985.1 uncultured Clostridia bacterium
CGCAGCGCGGTCAGCAGCGGGCTGTCCTCACAGGTGGCAAGGGTCGGCATGATGGTCACCGGGTCGAAGCACCATTGTCTGCGCACAGGGATTTGCAGCCGATAGGCAGCCGCCGGGTCGCCGGGAAGCTGCGGCAGGGCCAGCGCGGCATGCAGCCCTGTCCCCATGGGCATGGCCTGCGTGCCATCGTTATGGAAGGTCAGCGTCAGGTGAAGCCCCTTAGCGTCAAGGACGTAGCGGCGCTCAACGGTGAAGGCAAAGGGCAGTCCCAGATAGCTGCCTGCGGGGCAGACAGCACGGAAAACACCGTCGCCTGTGTCTGTAAACGGGGTGACGCTGAGGGTTCCGTGAATGTGGTGGTGCCTGGCAGGCTCATTGATGGGCAGCTGGTAGCGCTGTCCCTCAAAGGTGAACTGCCCATCCCGAATACGGTTGGGCGGGAACAGCAGCGGCAGGCCATAGACGTTGGGATTCGCGCGCAGCACCTCTGCGTCCGGCGGTTCGCGCAGCAGCTGCGCACCGGTGGCGTCGTGATGCAGAGAAATGCAGTTTGCCCCAAATTCGGGCAGAACAACGGCGGTATAGCCGCCGCCGGTCAGACGCACGGCGGGCAGGCCGTACCAGCGGCAGGGTGCGGTTTGCATGGCGGTCACCTGCTTTCGGTCTGATTTTGGTGCATGCGGATGGACGCGGTGCGGGACAGCT
The DNA here is from genome assembly GCA_934631985.1 of uncultured Clostridia bacterium. Lineage (GTDB taxonomy): Bacteria > Bacillota > Clostridia > Christensenellales > Aristaeellaceae > Egerieenecus. The sequence continues at coordinate 706 of CAKTYE010000157.1, forward strand.
CCAGATAGCGCTTCACTTCATCAAAGCTGCGGCTGCACACCGCAGCGTAAAGAATATCCACCACCGTCAGCTGCGCAATGCGCGAGGACATGGGGCCGATGCGGAAAAGCGTCTCGGTGGAGGAGGAGCATAGCCGAATGTTTGCCAGCTCGGAAAGCGTATTTTTGCCATAGCGCGTCAGGGTGATGATGGTTGCGCCGGAGGTGCGTATCTGCCGCGCAAGATTCAGGATGTCCGTGGTCTCCCCGGAATAGGAGATCAGCACGGCAACGTCGCCCTCCTTCAGCGTGATGGCGGAGAGCATCTGACTGTGCGCATCCGTATAGGAGCAAACGCGCTTGCCGCAGCGGATGAACTTGCTGCATGCGTCCTGCGCCACCAGCCCGGAGGAGCCAAGCCCGTAAAAGTCGATGCGCGAAGCCTCGCACAGCCGCTCCACAGCTTGGCGCAGGGCGGCCTTGTCCAGGATCGCCAGCGTGTTTTCAATGGCGCGGATGTTGCACTGGCAGATGTTGACCATCACGGCCTCTGGCTCGTCGCCAGGGGTGATGTCCTCAAAGTCGCCCTCGGCGGTGGGGGAGGTGATGTCGCTGTAAAGGCTGCGGCACAGCTCCTTAAAGCCGGAATAGCCCAGGGTCTTGCACAGGCGCACGATGGTGGAGATGCTGGTTTCGCTGGCGACGGAAAGCTCGTCCAGCGACATGTTGATGACCTGATCGGCGTTATCAAGCAGATAAGTGGCAAGGTGACGCTCCTTGGGGGTCAGCGCGTGGAGCGCTTCGCGGATGCGCAGCATGCAGCTGCCTGTTCCAGTCATGAGAGGGTACCTCCTTTTAAGGCGTCGTCAAGGGGACTGCGGCCCTTTTCGATAGAAGGGCATTTCTTTGCATCCTTTTTTCAGCTTCTATTTTAACATAAAACAAAAACTTGTCAAGAATCATGATAAAAAAGCGTCTTTTTTTCAGCCTTCCAGAAGAGAATATGCATAAAATGTTCTGAATCGAGCAAAAAACAGACAATAATAGCAAGCATTTGACCATTTTTGCGCAAGACAGACGGTGCTAACTTGAAAATTACAAAGAAAAATTTTATTTTATTTCAAGAAAACTGTTGACAATTTCTTTTCTTTTTGCTATGCTGTGACCATGATAATGACGTTTGGAAGAAATGGACAAGAAAGGAAAGAAGGTAAAGGTCAAATGAGCCAAACCACACCAAAGCATCTACGGTCAGGCAAGCGGCAAAAACTGTGGAAGGAGGTTCGGGCGGACTGGATGCTGTACGCATTCCTGATTCCCGGACTGCTTTACATCATTCTTTTCCACTATATCCCCATGTACGGCGTGACCTACGCCTTCCGGGAATACAACCCGGTGCTGGG
>CAKTYE010000158.1 GCA_934631985.1 uncultured Clostridia bacterium
CCAAGTCCTTGGCGGCGGCTTTTGCTTTGGCCTTTGCCTTCTGCCATTGGTCGCCGCCGAGCTTATTGAGCCGGACGGACTGGTTTTCTCCACCGGAGCCGATGTATTTGCTGACAAGATCAAGCTGCGTCGCCGGGACATAGAGCGTATCTGTACCCTGATAGGCGATTTTGACATAGTCCTTGGTAGCGCCGCCGACCTTCATCTGCTCCATGCCGACATAGCGGCCAATGCCGTGGTGCTCGTGAACAACGAGATCGCCCGGTGTAAGATCGGTGAACGATTCCAGCTTTTTTCGGTTGGACGGCGTCTTTTTGGGCTTTGGCGTGCGGGCCGTTTTTTTGGCCAGCAGCTGCCCTTCCGTTAAGATGGCAAAATGCAGCTCCGGATATTCAAGACCGGCGGGTAAAGAGCCGTCTGTCAGAAAAATCTGCCCCGCCTGTGGAAGGTGCACCGCCGGGAAGGCGAGCAGCGCGTTGACGCCTTCTTTGCCCAGCATTTCCTTGAGAATTTCGCCGCGCCGTCTGCCGCCGCACAGAACGAGGCAGCCGTATTCGTTTCGCACATAGCTTTTGAGATCACTGACAGCGGTCTCTAAGCTCCCGCCGTAGCCCGGCAGCTGCCGGGCCGTGACGGAAAGAAGCTGCCTTGGCGGCAGACTTTCCGGAAAACGCGCGGAGAGGAAGCTGTCAAAGTAAACGGCGGGCCGGCCCTTTACCCGGCCTGCCAGATCTTCAAAGGAAACATAAAAATCGCAGAGCTCGCCCGCGAGCCGTCCGGACTCCAGAAACGCGTCCAGGCCCAGACCAAACTCTTCCTCCTGCGCCTTGGCCGCGCGGGCCAGCGCGCCGTGGTCGCAGAAATAGACGCAGGCGTCCAGCGACAGATAGTCCAGCGCGCAGGCAAATTCCGGATAGATCAGCGCCATATACCGGTCAGCGGCAGGGAAATTGATCCCGCTTTGCAGCGCCTGCATATCCTGTGTCAGCGTCTGGATGAGATTTTCATGCGGCGCTTTGCGCCGCTTTTGGCGTGAGATCAGCTCCTGCATATCACGGCAGAGTCCGGAAATACCGTCCGGGTGCAGCTGCGGCAGACTTTCTGCCACAGGCAGCAGAACCACCTCTTCGGTGTTTTCCGTCCGGCGCTGGGTGGTCGGGTCAAAATAGCCCATGGCGTCAAGCTCATCGCCAAAAAATTCGCATCGCACCGGGAGATTTTCTCCCGGAGAAAACACGTCCAGAATGCCGCCGCGCAGTGCAAACTGCCCTACGCCTTCCACCAGGGACGTTCTCGTATAGCCCGCCTGCGTCAGCTGGAGCGTCAGCTCGTCCGGGTCGACGCTTGCGCCTACGCGCAGATGGATGCTTGCGCGGAAAAGTGTTTCGCGCGGCATTGTGCGCAGCATCAGGCTCCCTAAGCTTGCAATCAGCAGCGGAATTTTTCCGCGCGCCAAGTCATACAAAATCCGAAGCCGCTTCTGCTCCCACTGCCGGGAGACGCCCGCCGCGTCGACAAAGGTCAGCTCGCGCTCGGGAAGAACGGCCGCCTGCACACCGAGAAAGCTGGAAAGCTCCTCCTGCAGCCGGCCCGCCGCCATCTCATCCTGACAGATCAGAAGCGAAGGACGCGAGGACGCGGCATGCAGCGCGGCAATAAAGTGGCTGCGTGTGATCTGGCTGAGACCGGAGACGGCGCAGACATCTCCGCGCGAGATGCTTTGCAGCATCTTCTGATATTCCGGACTTTGATCCAGCGCCTGCAAAAGAATATTCATGCGGTCCAAGCCTCCTAAGACTTCAAAAATATGGTAATCATAGCGATGACAAGCACCCTCATGGCTCAAAGCCATGGGGGTAAACAGAAAATGCGCGCCGCCCGCGCGGAAAAATGCACGGACGGACGTTATGCTCCATTATATGCCGCGGCGGCCTTTTCTGTGCCCTGCTCTACAATGCAGAGCGCGGCCTGCGCCGCGTGTTCCAGCGCAAGGTCAAACGCGGCCTTGTCCTCCGGCGCGATGTTGGACAGCACCCAGTCGGCCAGATCATAG
>CAKTYE010000159.1 GCA_934631985.1 uncultured Clostridia bacterium
CAGCGGGCTGTATATTTCCCATTCGCCCCTGGGGGGCTTCCGTTCCGAGATTCGCATGATTGGAGAGAAGAAGTATGCTGCGGATGATGATCGTTGACGATGAGGCGCGGATCGCTGACGCCATCTACGACCTGATGGATGAGCATTTTGAGCTGGAGCTGTATCGGTGCTATTCCGCGCAGGAAGCGCTGAAAACGATCGCCGCCATGCGCTTTGACATTGTCATTACCGACGTTTCCATGCCGGGGATGAGCGGGCTGGAGCTGCTGAGCCGAACGCAGGCCATCTGGCCCAAGTGCCATTTTCTGATTTTGACGGCGTACGATAATTTCAGCTATGCCTATGAAACGCTGCGGCACGATCGGGTGGACTATCTGCTGAAGCTGGAAAGCTACGACACCATCTGCGCCTGCGTGGAGAAGAAGCTGCGGGCCATCACCACCGAACGGGAGAAGGAGGAGCAGCTGCAATATTACGGCAGCTACAAGCAGCAGGTGGAGGCTTCCATGTGCCGCTATTTCCTCAAGCGGATGATCTTGCAGGGCATTCCGCTGCCGGATCAGCGGGATTTGGATCAATTCTCCGTGCCGATTCGGCTGGACGCGCCGGTGCTGCTGGCGCTGCTGGCCATGAGCGACCAGAATCCCCTGACGAACAGCCGCAGCTCGGTGGACCTTCAGGAAACGCTGCTGACCCAGCTGCGCACCTATGGACTGCGCTGCCTGAGCTATCTTTCCACCGGCACCATGCTGCTGGTGATGCAGGCGGACACGGACAGCGGCCTTGCAGGCGACATGGCGACCTATGCCCGCACGGTGCTGGAGGCGCTGCCACAAAGCGTGGAAAACGCCACGGAGCTGCACCTAGCGATTCTGTGCGCCGACGCGCCGGTGAACTGGGCGCAGGCGCATACGCTGTATCAATACGCCGCCGTGCGGCTGGAAAAGCTGCGCAATGACAGCGGCCTGGCGCTGCTGGACACCGCGGATGCATTGCGTTCCGCACCCCAGGAGCTGGCATTTCCCAGCATGGAGGAGCTGAGCATGCTGTGGGAAATGGTGAAGTGCGGCAATATTGATGCGTTCCGGCAGGTGTTTTTGGAGCATGTGCAGGGGATCGATACGCCTGCGGCCCTGCCGCCGCACATCCGTGCCGCCGTAAGCTATTTGATGCTGGAGGCCAGCCGCCTGTATGGCGAGGGGGACCCGGCGGCCTATGGCGCGCTGCTGAAGGGCAAGGAATATACTTCTTTGCGTGAATGGGTGGAGGCGCTGGCGGAGGAGCTGAACCGTCTGCGCCAGCGGCGGGAGGCCTCCCGGGAATCCCGCGACGCATGGCTTATCGTGCGCATCAATCAGTACATTGAGCAGCACTATGCGGAGGATCTGACACTGACGCTGCTGGCAAATGAGATGCACTACAGCCCTTCTTACATTTCGCGCTTTTACAAGGCGGGGACGGGAACCAACCTGATGACGCACCTGTACAACGTGCGCATTCAAAAGGCCCGGGAGCTGCTCAGCGGCAGCAACGGCAAGGTGTCGGACATCGCCGCGAAAACGGGCTTCTGCTCCACCAAATATTTCAACCGGGTGTTTAAGAAGGTGACAGGCGTTTCGCCTGTGCAGTATCGCCGGGAAAGTACGGCCCAGGGATAAACAGGGGGCGTTTTCCGCAATGGCAGGGCCTAAAATTGCTCAAATGGTAAAAAGAGGGCCTGAAACGACAAAAATGTAGGGTTGTACGGTGGATAGCTTCCCGATACAATAGCAGTAAAGAAAGTCCTTCCCCGGAACGAGAGGTTGGGAAGGCGCTTCAATATTTTTCCTGAAGGAGGTTTTTCCATGAAACGGTTCCTATCTCTGGTGCTGGCGCTTTGCCTCTGCCTGACCGCCGCCACGGCGC
>CAKTYE010000160.1 GCA_934631985.1 uncultured Clostridia bacterium
GTGAAGATCTGCTCGTAAGCGTCCAGATTCCAGCCAACGGGCCAGAAGGAGACCTGATTGTTGATGATGGCCTTGGGATCGGATAGGGACAGCGCCAGCATGTAAATGAACGGCACCAGACACGCTAGCAGCACAAAAATCATGACGATGTAGATGATCACGTCCAGCGCAACGCTGCCAGGACTGCGATATTTCTTACTCATGCGCGCGCCCCCTTAATAAATGCTGTCGCCCGTCAGGCGGCGGCTCAGGTAGTTGGACGAGGTGACCAGGATCACGCCGATCACGCCGCTGAACAGGCCGATGGCTGTGGCATAGGAGTAATTCTGGTTGGCAAGGCCTGTGCGGTACACCAGCGTATCCAGAATATCCGACACGGTGGAGTTGGAGGGCGTATACATCAGCAGCACCTTTTCAAAGCCCAGCGACAGCAGACGGCCCACATTCAGGATGAACATGACCATGATGGTGGGCAGAATGGAGGGCAAGGTGATGTAGATGATCTGCTGGAAGCGGGTAGCGCCGTCGATGGTCGCCGCCTCAAACATGTCGCTGGAAATGCCCGTGATGGCTGCCAGATAAATGATGGCGGTCCAACCGGTGTACTGCCAGGTATCCGTCAGCACATACAGGGTGCGGAAATACTGCGGCTCATTCATGAAATAAATGGGAGACATGCCGAACTGCCGCTGCAAAAAGGTGTTGATCAGTCCGCTGGAGGGGGACAGCATCTCCGACAGAATGGCGATGACTACCACCGTGGAAATAAAGCGGGGCATGTAGGAAACGGTCTGCACCAGCTTCTTGAAGCGCACTGCCTGCACTTCGTTCAGCAGGATGGCAAACAGGATCGGGATGGGGAAATTGATGAGCAGATTCAGCAGCGATAGGATCAGTGTATTGCAGAAAGCCTGCCAGAACGCGGGATCGTTCAGGAACAGGCTGAAATAGCGATACCATGGACGCGCCCATTCCGTGCCGTAGGGTCCCATGGCGGGACGATAGCGACGGAAGGCCAGAATGTTGCCGAACATCGGCACATATTTGAACAGAATGAAATAAAACACCGGCAGCACCATCATGGCATACAGCTGCCAGTAGCGGCGGAAGTGGCTCTTGAAGGGTTCCTTCCGCGTTTCGACGCCGCGCTTGGACATGGCGTTTTCCTCCCTTGGTTTCAGCATGGCGCTGCGCCGGGCGCAGCAGTCCGCAGCGGCCTGCGGATGGAAAAATTTTTGAAAAAGGGGGCCGCCCGATGCAGACGGCCCCCCTTTCTTTCATGGCGTTACTTCGCCATATGCTCGTTATACATGTTGCAGAAGGTCTCGATGCCCTTGGACTGCATTTCAGCCACATAGGCGTCCCAATCCGTCTCGATGGACTTCTTGCCGGTCAGGAAAGCGTCGTTCCAGACCTCCCAGGTGTCGGACAGGGGCGTTTGCAGCAGGCCCGCATCCTCGGCAGCGTAGTCGTCGAACAGGGGCGCCGGGGGCACATCCTGAATGACGTTGCCCATGGCGGCGACCTCCGCGTTGATCTGCGCGTAGTTCTCGTCATACTTGGTCATTTCACGGGCATTGTACCACACCATCTGGGTCACGTCGGAGCCGCAGCCATACTTGACTTGCAGGGTCTTGTAGATGCCGTCAGCGCTGTTTACGATCTCGTCCGCATAGACGATCTTGTCGCCGTCCATGGTGTAGGTCACGCCTTCCACGCCCAGGCACCAGATCGTCGCAGCTTCCTCAGAGTAGAAGCAGGCGTCGATAGCCCGCACGACCTGCTCGAAGTCCGCACGCTTGGAGGTGGCGATGGGGAACATGATGCCGGAGCCGGTGGGGCTCTTGGGCTGGTGATGCGCACCCGCAGGGCCAGCCAGCGC
>CAKTYE010000161.1 GCA_934631985.1 uncultured Clostridia bacterium
GGTTTCGCGGCGGTTGCGGCCGCGGCCTACGATCCGGCCGTCCAGCGTGATGATGCAGCCGACCGGTACTTCGCCGCCTGCCGCAGCTTCGCGCGCGAGCGCGAGCGCCGCTGCCATGCACTGCCTGTCATCCATAGGACACATCCCTCCGATTTAATTATCATATCATACCCGAAAAAGCAGAATTCGTCAATCAAAAGCGGCAAAAAAAGTCCCCGGCCGCAGGCCGGGGCAATGGGATCATGGGATGGGCGGCAAATGCCGCCCGGATATGAAGTGCGCTCGCATTGGATAAGCTGTAAATGTATTGTAGCACCGGCGAAGGGAAAAGTTTGGCGAAATCCGGGAACTTGGAAAAAATTCTCGGCAGACCATGAAATGCGCACCGCTTCTCCGGATCGCTTGAAAAATGGGCGCTGGTTTGTTAAAATAAAGTGTTATTTTAAGGAACCGAGGGAATGAATATGCAATTTGATGCAGGCTGCTATGATGTGGCGGTGATTGGGGCGGGGCATGCCGGGATTGAAGCCGGACTGGCCTGCGCGCGACTTGGACTGAAAACCGTCGTGTTCACAATCAATCTGGACGCGGTTGGAAATATGCCCTGCAATCCTGCGATTGGCGGCACCGGGAAGGGACATCTGGTGCGGGAGCTTGACGCGCTTGGCGGGGAGATGGCCAAGGCGGCCGACGCCTGCTGCATCCAATACCGGATGCTGAACCTCGGCAAGGGACCGGCAGTGCATTCGCTGCGAGCGCAGGCCGACCGGCGGCGCTACCAGGAGCACATGAAGCAGCGTTTGGAGCGGCAGGAAAACCTCGACCTCAAGCAGGCGATGATTACAGAGATCGGTGTGGAGGATGGGGCGGTTTGCTCCGTGACAACGCGGCTTGGTGCGGTCTACCGCGTGAAAGCCGTCGTCATCGCGTCGGGCACCTATCTGGACGCGAGGGTCATTACAGGGGACTGTGCCTATGCCTCAGGCCCGGATGGTATGCAGGCCGGGATTGGCCTGACAGACTGCCTGAACGGATTGGGGTTGCGGATGCGCCGGTTTAAGACCGGCACGCCGCCGCGCGTGAACCGGCGATCGGTCGATGTAGAGAAAATGGAGATCCAGCCGGGAGACCCGGAGCCGGAGGGGTTCTCATTCTCGACGGCAACGCCACCGGAAAACCGCGCCGTCTGCTATCTGACCTATACAAATGAGGAGACACACCGCATCATCCGGGAAAATTTTGACCGTTCTCCGCTGTTTAATGGGATGATTGAGTCGGTCGGACCACGCTATTGCCCGTCGATTGAGACGAAAATTGACCGCTTTCCGGACAAGAATCGACACCAACTGTTTGTAGAACCGTGTGGTTTGGGGACGGATGAGCTCTATATTCAGGGACTTTCGTCGAGTTTGCCGGAAGATGTGCAGATTGTGATGCTGCATACGATTGCGGGACTGGAGCGCGCGGAGATGATGCGGCCGGCGTATGCAATTGAATATGATTGCATCGATCCAACGGAGCTGCTGCCGACGCTGGAATGCAAAAAAATTCATGGGTTATATGGCGCAGGACAATTTAACGGCTCGAGCGGCTACGAGGAAGCGGCGGTACAGGGATTTGTGGCCGGTGTGAACGCGGCGCTGAAGATCAAGGGGGAAGAACCGATGATCCTGAAGCGCTCGGACGGATATATCGGGACGCTGGTTGATGACCTTGTGACGAAGGGGACGAACGAGCCGTACCGGATTATGACGAGCCGGTCGGAATACCGGCTGCTGCACCGGCAGGATAACGCGGACGAGCGGCTATCGGCCATCGGGCACCGAATTGGACTGGTCAGCGA
>CAKTYE010000162.1 GCA_934631985.1 uncultured Clostridia bacterium
GTAGCGGTGAAACCCTCGGAAGAACAGCAGGAAATGATGAAGGCATTGTCTGAGCGCGCGGCCTTGGTGCATAGCGGGACAGTTGATGCATCGAAGGATAACATGCTCAAAATCACCTCGGATGGACGAAAGCTGGGGCTTGACCAGCGGCTGCTGAATCCGCTGCTGCCAGATTTCCCTGACAGCAAGGTGAATGCCTGTGTGCAGAATGTACTGCGGATTTGGAAAGAAGGTGCCGCGGATAAATTGACACAGTTAATTTTTTGCGACTTATCCACACCGAAAGGAAAAAGCAGTACGGCGGCACAGCAGCCAGTAGTTGACAACATGGACATGGACAAGTTCAGTGTCTATGATGATATTCGGGTAAAGCTCCTTGCTGGCGGCATCCCTGCCAAGGAAATTGCGTTCATTCATGACGCGGATACCGAGGTGAAAAAGAAAGAACTTTTTGCTAAGGTTCGTGCGGGACAGGTGCGGATTTTGCTGGGCAGCACCGCGAAAATGGGAGCAGGAACAAACGTGCAAACCCGGCTGGCTGCTTCTCATGATTTGGATTGCCCATGGAGACCGGGCGACTTGGAGCAAAGGGCCGGGCGCATTGTGCGTCAAGGAAACCAGAACAAGGATGTGTATATTTACCGCTATGTGACAGAATCTTCCTTTGACAGCTATCTGTGGCAGACGGTAGAAAACAAGCAGCGATTCATCTCACAGATCATGACTTCAAAATCTCCTGTGCGCTCCTGCGATGATGTGGACGAAGCAGCCTTGTCCTATGCGGAAATCAAGGCGCTGTGTGCCGGGGACAAAAGAATTAAAGAGAAGATGGACTTGGACATTGAGGTTTCTAAGCTGCGGCTGCTGAAAGCGGATTATCAGAGTCGGCATTATCGGCTGGAAGATCAGCTGCTGAAATCCTTTCCGCAACAGATGGAACAGGATACGCAGGTGCTGACCGGACTGCAAAAGGATCAGGCAACTGCCGCGGCATACCCGATACCGGAGAAGCATTTTGTCGGGATGGAAATCAAGGGCAAAGCGTTCTCGGATAAGGAAGCGGCTGGTGAAGCGATTCTTGCGGCCTGTAAGCTGGCTTCCAGCAAGGATGTAGAATTGGGGCATTATCGGGGCTTTGCTATGCGGCTGACATATGACAGCATGGCAAATCGGATGCTGATGGTGCTGCAAGGAGAAATATCGCACTTTGTGGAGCTGGGTATCGATGCGCGAGGGAACATCCTTCGCATGGACAATATGCTGGGCGGCATTCCGAACAGGATTGAATCGGTACAGGCGCAGTTAGAAAACACCAAGCAGCAAATGGAGGCCGCAAAACAGGAGCTTGCGAAACCTTTTGCGCAGGAAGCGGAGTTGAAAACGAAAAGCACACGGTTGGCCGAACTGGATGCTGAACTGAACATGGAAAAAGGTGTGCAGCAGGGTGAAAAAGACAGGCAGGAGCAGCCGCTCAAGGCGCGTTTGGCGGCATCCTGCCCGCAGCCACATCGGGAGCGCGTCTGCGCGGGAATGGAGCGATAAAGACCATGGAAGGATTGAAACAGATAGAAGTTTATCGGCAAAACGCCAGCTATGCACGGCAGCATGGTGAAATGGCGATTTATCAGCGGTCAGGCGTTGCAAACGTAGCTTGCCGCAACGCGATTGAGGAGGCGATTCGGCAGAACTTTGATGGTATGCACTTAGATGTGTGCGGCGCAAAGAAGGTGCTGGAAAACTTTGGCGCGCCGCGGGTACTGCTGGTATTGGCAAATACCGTACAGCAAAAAGCGTGGGACGGACGGTTCTCAATGG
>CAKTYE010000163.1 GCA_934631985.1 uncultured Clostridia bacterium
CGTATAATGCCTTTGATGTGGTCATTCGTAATTCCGCAATCTCCGAAACCGAGAATGTTGATACAGTTGCGCACATTTGTGACACCGAACTGGTTCGTTTCATAGATCGTTTTTACTTCATTAGCAACCCCTTGGATTTTTTGTGTTGCATCGTGATCCGAGGTGGTGGCATCGGTGCGGTGATTTTCCCGTACCGTACCGAGAATTGCATCCAGCTCTTCGTGAATCAGATTTTGATTCGCCTGCGTCATTTCCAGCTGCCCAATCTCCAGCGCCCGCATAGTTACATCGTGCTTATCCGGGTGATGCGTCTGAATTACCTGCAAACGCCCAGCTTCCAAGCATGCACAATAAAAGGTTGTGGGAAATGCAGCCAGACCATCAACGTAAACTTCCATGTCGGCCATGAGCATCTCAAAGCCTTCATGCGTTGCGATCTCGCATAGCAAGCGGTTGTTAATCTTTCCGCTGCGCAATAGCTCAATCATTTCGTCGCTCAGGTGCAGGGACGCAATGTCTGCATCCGGGTGTTTTCGATTTTCAGTCAAGCCCAGCAGATAATCGGTGGATACATCATAAAACTTCGCCAGCGTTTTCAGTGCAAAAGGGCTGATGTCCCGCTCTTCATCCGATTCATAGTTTCCAAGCGCCGAACGGGACAGTTTTGTCTGCTCGGCAAGCTGTTCCAGTGTCAGCTTGCGCTCCATGCGCAAATCCTTGAGCTTTTCCTGCAAAGTAAGTTCGGTCTGCATCGTTTCCTCCTGCGTATAAGGATATGATTTTATCCATTTCCACGAACGTGGAAATGGCACTGTTTTTTCGATTTTTCCAACTTTGTGGAAATACGTGTATAGCCATTGTTTTTTGCTACAATGCATCTCGTCAACAGTGTACACGATGACAACGAACAATAACACGCGAACCTTCCCGAAAGGAGGAAATATGACCAATCTTTTCCTGCGGGTGAAAGCATCTATTACAACACGGCAGGCTGCGGAAACGTATGGCTTGTCTGTTGCATCAAATGGTATGACCTGCTGCCCATTCCACAACGATCATCATCCCTCCATGAAAGTGGATACGAGATATTACTGCTTTGCTTGCCACGAAACAGGAGACGTCATTGATTTTACTGCAAAGCTATTCAAGCTGCGGCCTTACGAAGCTGCAAAAAAGCTGGCAGCAGACTTTGGCATTGATCCCAATACGCCTGTTGCTATGCAGGCCGCAGTATTTTCACACAGCAGGACAACAGAACGTCAATCTGTTGAACATTGTGTTGCTGTACTGGTGGATTATGAACAGCTTTTGCGATGCTGGATGAAAAACTATGCGCCTATGACCCCGAATGACCCCGTTCATCCGCGCTTTGAGCAAGCGGCTAAGGAGCTTCCGTCCATCGGGCATCTCATTGATTGCTTGTACCAGCCTGACCTGCGTGAACAAACTGCAAAAGCGCTGTTACAGGGCAAGGCATTAGCTCGGTTGGAAGCGACTTTACAGCAAGTCAGAGAGGAGGTGCAGCATGAGCCAACAGTCACAGCAGAAGTGTACCACGCTACAGACCAGTTCAAGGAAAATCCTTCGGTATCTGCCGCCTGAGCCATGGCCTCCATGGTTTAACGGTCAGACTATTCATGAAGTCATATTCTGTCAGGATTTTCTCAGCAAACACGCGCTGCTTTATACCGAGGATGCGTTCTTCACCCCGGATGGCTGCATGAT
>CAKTYE010000164.1 GCA_934631985.1 uncultured Clostridia bacterium
TCTGCTCAAAGGCAACCTGCAATTCACGCCCCGATGGGATCTTCGCTTGCTCCATTTTCTGAAAGGCTCTTTTTGCTTCTCGATACGCTGCCAATTCTTCCCGATGCTCCGCTGCAAACTTCTTGCTATATCCAGCCTGACGGTACGCTTCAAACGCCTTTCGTGTCCGGGCATAGGCTATGACTTGTTTCCGCAATGTGGAAATCTCATTCAGCCGTTTTTCAGCAGCCCGTGCCTGCTTCAGCAGCTCTCGGCGTTCAGCTGAAGCAGCATCCACTTTCGTAGAAAGCTCTTCAAAATCCTGAATTCCATGATCAGAAAGCCAATTCAGCGTCTGCGCCATCTGCTTCAAATTGAATTTCTTTGCCCAATTGGCATAACCAGCACCCTTGCCAGCTTGCAGCTTTGCCTGTACGTCTACCAATAAACTGACCTGTGTCTCCTGCGGTGTCCTTCGCGTCTTTCCACGTTTTCCCGGTATATGCACTCGTTCTCCGGCAAGCACAGCGCGAAGCGTTTCTTCCGTATACGCTTCCCCTAAAGTATCCAGTCGCTTGAACCGTTTTTCTCCCGTGCCACGAAAGCTGAGCTGTTTTCCACGCTTGATTTCCCATCCCTTTTGCTGCACGGCAGCAAGCAATCCCTCAAAGCTCCCCGGCTTCTGCGCCAGCACTTCATCCAGCACGTTGCGCAGCGTATCTCGCTGGGAAGGTATGGCTTTATCTCCAAGCCATTTATTATAGGAAACGCCCGTGTGTTGCGGCTTCTCAATGACTGACAGCTTATGTTCCATGCAGATTTGATCCGACAGCCGTGCCACGGCTCGCCCGGAACCAAGAAAGTTCCGAAACTTGCCCATCCCATCTAGCGTCACTGCCGACCACTCCAAATGATTATGGCATGTATGATGTAAAGGAAGATTTTAACCATCTTCCACTGCACACGCCCCCATGGGAACTGTACACAAAAAGCAGTTATGGAGGAAGGAAAAATCTTCGTGTCCATAACTGCCCGCTATAATTTGAAAGGAGCGACCTGTATGAAATTGACGTACCACCGCAGCGGCGACTATCTGCTTCCCAATCTGGCTGTTCCAGATGCACCCATTTCACTTGGAAAGTACGGCCGGATGCATGCAGCCTATCTGAAAGAACATAAACCCATTCTGTATAACAACCTGCTGCTTTCCGGCAAGCTGACTAAACATCTTGCTGAAGTGGATACGGCCTGTCAGGAATATCTTGAAACGCTCTTGCCACAAATGATGCAGCAAGAGGGCGTTGATGAAGCACTCAAGGCATGTGACCAGATGGAATGGGTGCGCAGGATGAACAGCATTCAGAACCGTGCGGAAGAACTGCTGCTGGACGAACTGGTTTACGCTTAAAACGCATGGAGGGAGAAAGTGGTCAAGCAGCCACTTTCTTGCCCCCATGCGCAGTCAGATTCTCGCGGATATGGCGCAGGGCTTCCTTTTCAATGTGTCTTGCCCGACTGATGCTTAAGCCGTAATCTCTCGCTGCTGCTGCCAGCGCACAGGGTTCGCCATCGAAGCCAAAGCGATGGCGAACCCATGCGACATCGCGCAGCGATACAAGCTGCATGGCGTTGCGAAGAGCCATCATCCGTTCTTTGTCCAGATAGAGCTGTTCTGGTGTTTTCCGGTACAT
>CAKTYE010000165.1 GCA_934631985.1 uncultured Clostridia bacterium
ACATAGGCGCTTCGCCGATCTCCGGCCAATTCTTCATCCACAGGCAGTTCATACGTCTGCGCCCATTTCCGATTTTCCATTGAGAACCGTCCGTCCCACGCTTTTTGCTGTACGGTATTTGCCAATACCAGCAGTACCCGCGGCGCGCCAAAGGTCTCCAGCACCTTCTTTGCGCCGCGCACATCCAAGTGCATACCATCAAAGTTCTGCCGAATCGCCTCCTCAATCGCGTTGCGGCAAGCTACGTTTGCCACGTTAGACCGCTGATACACCGCCATCTCTCCATGCTGCCGTGCATAGCTGGCGTTCTGCCGATAAACTTCTATCTGTTTCAATTCTTCCATGGTCTTTATCGCTCCATTCCCGCGCAGACGCGCTCCCGATGTGGTTGTGGGCAGGATGCCGCTAACCGTGCCTTGAGTGGCTGCTCTTGCCTGTCTTTTTCATCCTGCTGCACACCCTTTTCCATGTTCAGCTCCGCATCCAGTTCTGCCAACCGTGCGCTTTTGGTTTTCAACTCCGCTTCCTGCGCAAACGGCTTTGCAAGCTCCTGTTTTGCAGCCTCCATTTGCTGTTTCGTATTTTCCAACTGCGCCTGTACCGCTTCAATCCTGTTCGGAATGCCGCCCAGCATATTATCCATGCGCAAAATGTTTCCTCGCGCGTCGGTGCCCAGCTCCACAAAGTGTGACATCTCTCCTTGCAGCACCATGAGCATCCGATTTGCCATGCTGTCATACGTCAGCCGCATAGCAAAGCCCCGATAGTGGCCCAGTTCCACATCCTTGTTACTAGCCAGCTTGCAAGCCGCAAGAATCGCTTCACCAGCCGCTTCCTTATCCGAAAACGCCTTACCCTTGATTTCCATTCCGACAAAACGCTTCTCCGGTACCGGATTTTCCATGACAGTTGCCTGATCCTTTTGCAGTCCGGTCAGCACCTGCGTATCCTGTTCCACCTGCTGCGGGAAGAATTTCAGCAGCTGATCTTCCAGCCGATAGTGCCGGCTCTGGTAATCCGCTTTCAGCAGTCGCAGTTTAGAAACCTCAATATCCAAGTCCATTTTCTCTTTAATTCTTTTATCTCCGGCACACAATGCCTTGATTTCCGCATAGGACAGCGCCGCTTCATCCACATCATCGCAGGAGCGTACAGGAGATTTGGAAGTCATGATCTGCGAAATGAACCGCTGCTTGTTTTCCACCGTCTGCCACAGATAACTGTCAAAGGAAGATTCTGTCACATAGCGGTAAATATACACATCCTTGTTCTGATTCCCTTGCCTTACAATGCGTCCGGCCCGCTGCTCCAAGTCACCCGGTCTCCACGGACAATCCAAGTCGTGAGAAGCAGCCAACCTTGTTTGCACATTTGTCCCGGCTCCCATTTTTGCGGTGCTGCCCAGCAAGACCCGCACCTGTCCCGCACGAACCTTAGCAAAAAGCTCCTTCTTTTTCACCTCGGTATCCGCGTCATGAATGAACGCAATTTCTTTGGCAGGGATACCGCCCGCCAAGAGCTTCACCCGAATATCATCATAGACGCTAAACCTGTCTGTGTCCATGTTGTCGTCTGCTAGCTGCTGCATCATAACGTTGCTT
>CAKTYE010000166.1 GCA_934631985.1 uncultured Clostridia bacterium
TAGCTGTCAAAGGAAGATTCTGTCACATAGCGGTAAATATACACATCCTTGTTCTGGTTTCCTTGACGCACAATGCGTCCGGCCCGCTGCTCCAAGTCGCCCGGTCTCCACGGGCAATCCAAATCATGAGAAGCAGCCAGCCTTGTTTGCACGTTTGTTCCGGCTCCCATTTTCGCAGTGCTGCCCAGCAAAACGCGCACCTGTCCCGCACGCACTTTAGCAAAAAGCTCCTTCTTTTTCACCTCGGTATCTGCGTCATGAATAAACGCAATTTCTTTCGCAGGAATGCCGCCCGCAAGGAGCTTCGCCCGAATATCATCATAGACGCTAAACCTGTCTGTGTCCATGTTGTCGTCTGCTAGCTGCTGCATCATAACGTTGCTTTTTCCTTTCGGTGTGGATAAGTCGCAGAAAATTAACTGTGTCAGCTTATCCGCAGCACCCTCCTTCCAGATTCTCAGGACATTCTGCACACAAGCGTTGACCTTGCTGTCAGGAAAATCCGGCAGCAGCGGATTCAACAGCCGCTGGTCAAGTCCCAGTTTTCGCCCATCCGAGGTGATTTTGAGCATGTTATCCTTCGATGCATCAACTGTCCCGCTATGCACCAAGGCTGCTCGCTCAGATAGTGCCTTCATCATTTCCTGCTGTTCTTCCGAGGGTTTCACCGCTACCGTTTCGTAATGAGCTTCTGGTGTAGGCAGGTGCAGCTGATCCGCCGTCTTAATGTCGGCTACCTCCTTGAACATGTTCATCAGCTCCGGCAGATTAAAGAACTTAGCAAACCGTGTTCTTGCCCGATACCCAGTTCCTTCCGGGGCCAGCTCAATCGCCGTTACCGTTTCCCCGAAGGTCGAAGCCCATGCGTCGAAGTGCAGCAGGTTATGCTGACGCAGGGTGTCATACTGCAAATAGCGCTGCATGGTATACATTTCCGTCATGGAGTTCGAGACAGGCGTACCCGTCGCAAAAACAATGCCGCGTCCGCCCGTCAGTTCGTCCATATAGCGGCACTTCATAAACATATCCGAAGACTTCTGCGCTTCCGTCGTGGAAATGCCCGCTACGTTGCGCATCTTCGTATACAGAAATAGATTCTTGTACGCCTGTACCTCATCTACGAATAACCGATCAATGCCTAATTCTTCGAAGGTAACGACGTCATCCTTCCGCTCATTGGCTTGCAGCTTTTCCAGCTTACCTTCCAGCTGCTTTCGTGTCCGCTCCAACTGCTTAATGGAGAACCGTTCGCCATCGTTCCTTGCCAGTTCTTCAATGCCCTGTGTGATCTCATCAATCTGTTCTTGCAGCAAACGTTCCTGCCGTTCCTGCGATACCGGAATTTTCTCAAACTGGCTGTGTCCAATGATGACTGCATCATAGTCGCCCGTGGCAATCCGTGCGCAGAACTTCTTCCGATTGCTTTTCTCAAAGTCACGCTTCGTTGTAACAAGAATATTTGCTGCTGGGTACAGCCGCAGGAACTCGCTGCCCCATTGCTCTGTCAGATGATTGGGCACCACAAACATAGCCTTCTGGCACAG
>CAKTYE010000167.1 GCA_934631985.1 uncultured Clostridia bacterium
GAGCTGAGCGACAGCACCCTGGCGCGCCTGCAGCTTTACTATGACAGCAGCATCTTCAATTACAGCTATCTGGGACAGGCCCAGCTGGTGCAGAAGCAGATCAACGTTATTCAAAATTCCATGGCCTTTACCGAATCGGTGGAGGTCTACATGTCGGAGTCCATGCGCGGGGTGAACTGGTTCTCCATCTTCCCGGTAAGCGAGAACGACTTCGCAGCCCTGCGCGCCACTCTGAACGGCGGCACCTCCGGCACCAGCCTGAAGGACGGCAAGCTGCGGCTGATATTCAGCAAAGCGCCCTTGGACAGTGCCGTACCCCATAACGCCATCATTGTTGCCACCATCGTTCCCCGGGCGCTGTATGCCTATCTGGTGAAGTATCTGCCGGACACCAGCTATGCCCGCATGGCGGTGTTCACCACGGTGAACGGCACGGAAGCACCCTTTGCCATGAACAGCGGGCTGACTACTGAAGCCTGCCAGGGCATCGGGCAGGCCATCCACGGGCAGGAAAGCGGCTATCTGCGCTATAGCCTGGCGGACGGGGACTATCTGCTGACCTTTCAGAAGGTTCCCTCTGCGCCGCTGACACTGTGCCAGCTGACCCCCATGCGCCTGATCTCCGAGCAGATGCAGGAATACCGCCGCATGATCGTGCTGGTGTGCGCCGTCAGCATTCTGGTGATGCTGGGGCTTTCGCTGTTCCTGTATCACATGGTACATAAGCCGGTGGCGAAGATCAACGACGCGCTGGTGCATGTGGGCCGGGGCGACCTGACCGTGCGCCTGACGGACGCGCGCAGCCGTGAGTTTCAGGCCATTTACGACCAGTTCAATCAGATGACCGTGCGTCTGCAGGAGCTGATCGACCGGGAGTACACGCTGAAGCTGCTCAACGCCAAGAGCGAATTGAAGCAGCTGCGCTATCAGATACGTCCGCACTTTTTGTACAACACCTATTTCAACCTGCGGGCGCTGCTGCAAAACGAGGAATATGACGTGGCGGAGCAGATGATGGACGTGCTGGGCCGCTACCTGCGCTATATCACCACCTCCGGGCGGGATGAAGCGACGCTGAGGGAGGAGCTTGAGCATGCGGCTGCCTATATGGAGATCCAGAAAATGCGCTTCGGGGCGCATTTGGAGACGCGCATGGAGCCTTGCCCGGAAAGCTGCGCCGGGAAGCTGGTGCCCCGCATTATCGTGCAGCCCCTGATCGAGAATGCCTTTGAGCATGGCATCCGCGACATGAAGGACACGGGCGTCATCGCCGTGAGCTTTGCCTGCGATGCGCAGCAGCTTTCCATTTTTGTGGATGACAATGGGCCGAATGTCTCCGATGAGCTGCTGGAACGCACCCAGGCCATTCTGGATGCGGAGGACTATGCGCCGCAGTCCGACTCGGTGGCGCTGAGCAACATTCACCGGCGCATTCGCATGCTGTTTGAGCCGGGCAGCGGGCTGTATATTTCCCATTCGCCCCTGGGGGGCTTCCGTTCCGAGATTCGCATGATTGGAGAGAAGAAGTATG